>CADBTL010000020.1 GCA_902797575.1 uncultured bacterium | reverse complement strand
GTAACATTATTATTTACTGCATCTCCTATTTCAGTAAAATTATTAACTTGTCTTATATATATGTATGAATCATTTTTATAATGTTCATGAAAAATACTATAAAACTCTTTTGTTACAATAAATAATATTTTGTAATTTTTTGTTTTTTTATTTAAAACACATGATAATTTATTTAAAAATTCAATATAATCGTCAACATTTTCTTTAGATAACAGTTGGGCTTTATATATAAAAAGTTTTGAGTTATTTGATTTATAAATTTTTTGTAGTTTTTTTGCTAAATATCTATTTTTTTCTCTTAAATTTTTTTCTTCTTTTTTATATTCTATTAAATCCGGTTTTCCGTTTTTATCAGTTAATTCTGTAACATTTTTTTTACAATGAAAACTGCAACCTAAATCATTAAAAGCTATCATTGCATAATTAGTGCGATAATTTACTGTACTATTATCAATATTTTCCGGATTACATATTAAATTTAATAATTTTGTTTTATCAAATACAAAACTCCAATTAAATAATCCTGAATCAGGATCACCTAAATTTTTTACATATTGATATGCTAATTCACAATTTTCTCCTAACAGAACAATATTTTTATATTTTTTAGTTGCATAATATTTTTGTAACAAATCTAAAATAACTGTATTAAAATTATTTTTATCAATATTTAAATCAGGTAATATTTCTTTTAAAATTTCAATTTTTACTTTGTTATAACTATTTATACCTTTTTGCGAATTTACGTTAGAACTTGCATTTTCATGTCTCCGGTATCTTAACAGTTTTTCCTGCAACACACAAACCTTAGAACATTTAATTATTTTATGCCACATATCTTGATCTTCGGCATAAGGATACTCATTTGAATATTTGATATCATTATTTTTAAGGACAGAAGTTCTAAACATAGCTGTAGGATGACAAACTATTGGTTCAAATAATATATCAATAATATCCGGATATTCTTTAAACGGACTAAATAGTGGTTTAATAATCCCTGTTTCGTCAAATTCTTCAACGCAGGTACCACATAAACCTACTTCTTTATGTTGTTCTAAATAATTAATTTGTTTTTCAAATCTTTCCGATTCAGATATGTCATCGGAATCCATTCTAGCTATATATTCACCGCTAGCATTTTCTAACCCATTATTTAATGCCCCAACTATACCTGTATTTTCTTGATAAATATATTTAATTCTGCTGTCTTTGTAGGATAATACAACATCTTTAATATTGGTAGTAGAACCATCATCTATAATTAAAAATTCAAAGTCTTTATGTGTTTGATTTAATATACTTTCAATTGCCGCACGCAAGTAAGATTCTTGTGTATTATACACAGGCATAATAACACTTATTTTACACATTTATACCTTCCTTGTCTGATAGTTTGTTTTTTATATTTATCAAATCTTGTTTTAAAATATCAATTTCTGTTTTCAATTCTTCATTAATTTTTCTTTGTTTTAATTTTTCAGACTTAAATTTAAAAGTAATTCCAAAAAATTTTATAATTTTATGCATATTACCATTGCTTATAGAAAATATTGTTTTTAACATATTATATTTTATTTTGTAATATCCTATTTTCCATTTATAATAATCTAACTTAAAAGGCGTAATTTTAAGATAATTATAATACCTTTTCCATAATGGATGCTTACATTGATTACTCCAAGGTTTATAACAAGAATTATAATGAATAATTACAGGTGCTATTTTTGCTGATTCTAATTCTTCTTGTGTATATTTATTTAACCAACCATCATAATATGCATTACATTGTAGATTATATTTTGGCTCAACAAATAACACCTGATTTTTGAATGTATAATTTAAAACATCTTGATCTTGCCATCTTAGTTTATTTAATTTACTTAATTCAGCTGTATTTTTAAAAAGTTGATTGGTAATATTCTGCTCTTTCCATTTTTTTAAATTAATAAGCAAAATTCCGGCATTAAACATTGTATCTAAATTTAAACGCTTTGCATCAATACTTGTTTCATAATGTAATTCTTCTACTGCTGCAACGTAATAATCTTCAATATCTTTTTGCCACAAAGAAGACAAACTATCTTCTACCACAATATCACAATCTAAATATAAACATTTATCAAGCTCTGGTTTTATAATAGGAATAATATATCTGTAATATGTTTGTTTAGTAATATGAGAACAATCCTTTGTAATTGGACAATCCTTAAACATTTCATCAGATACTTTTATAAATTCTATTTCAAAATTTTTAATAGATTTCAATTTCATTATTTTTTGCTTGTTTTTTTCTGAAATATTACTATCTAAAATATAGAATATAAATTCATCTGTACTTGCAGCATTATATAATATAGATGCTATACTTACGCATAAATGTTGTACAAACTTGTTATCTGATGCAAAAAATATATTCATTATAATCTCCTTATTACTAATATTAATTCGCAAATTCATACTTAAATGTTTTGGTTTATTAAATCCTCATACATAAAATATTTTTTTGTATTAACATACTTTCTCCAACTCTAAATTTCTTGTCCTTCATATAGTAAACTAGTCAATCTGCAATTGATATTAGACAGTTAGCTAATTTATTTTTGTATAATTATATAGATTATAAAGTTTGGCTTAATATTGATTTTATTATATTTTTTAATTTTCTTTCAAAATTATGAATTATTACCGAATTATAAATTTCTTCTGATTTTTGAGATATATAAGGGTTATTCTTTATATTTATCTGCTTAAATTTATTTCTCATTAGAGTTTTAAATTCTTTTCTAAATATTTTATTAACATGGCCAAACCATGCATATATATTAAAAATCTCAAAATTTTCCAATATTTGTTTATATTGTTTTTTAATTTCTCCATTTATTTTTAACGATTCAAGAAAATTCTCACATACTTCATATATTTTGAAAATACAAAATGGTAATCTTGTAGATGATGCTTTTTGCATAATAGAATCAGGTTGCTGCCTGTAGAAAATTTTTGCTTCAGGAACTTTTACCAATTTATTTGCTAAAATAGATATTGCAAAAGTAAATGGAACATCTTCTATGTTTAATCCTTCCGGAAAACTTAAATTATTTTTCTTTATTAATTCTGTTTTATATATTTTATTCCAACAAGCACAGGAATATATTATATTTTGTCTATCTTCTATAGTTTCTACTATATTATTTTTATTTGCAAAAGCATGTTGATTTACCCACCTGTCTGTCTGTATATTTTGATTGTTGTAATAATAACAAGTTAATCCTATAGATACATCTGCATTATTATTTTCACAAGCATTATATAATTTTTCATAAAAATCTTCTTCTACCCAATCATCTGAATCCAAAAATGCTATATAATCACCGGTTACTTGTTTTATACCGGTATTTCTTGCAGCAGATAAACCTCGATTTTCTTGGTTAATTATTTTTATTCTGTTATCATGCTCTTGATATTCTTCTATTATTTTTAACGATTCATCTGTGGAACCATCATTTACACATATTATCTCAAGATTTTTGTATGTTTGATTAATTACCGAATCCAAACATAAACCAATATATCTTTCTACATTATATACAGGTATAACAACTGATATTTTTTTATTTGACATATTTACTCCAATTTTAAATTCTTACTTTTACCAATTAATTTAACAAATATTAAAACTACACGGTTAGCTAATTTATTTTTATAAAATTTTAACTCATTTTTTATAAAAATATTGAGTATAAATTAATATTAAACGAATAAAAATCATATTTCAATACTTTTAATGATATGAATTCAATTCAAATAGTATATTTTAACATCTAACATATTAAAGAGGACATATCATGGATAAGAAAAAATTACTTGGCAAAAGACTAAGAGAGTTAAGAAAACGTAGGGGAATCAGTCAAGAAAGATTAGCAGAGCTTATTGAAGTAGACCCTACAACTGTCAGTAATATTGAAAACGGCAAAAATTATCCTACAATGTCTAATTTATACAAATTATTAGAAGTGTTAGATTGTACTTTTACCGAAGCTTTTGATTTTGAACACAAAAACAATAACGATAATTTAATCAATCAAATAATAGAAAGATTAAAAAATAACCCCGAAAAAATTGAAGATTTTTACAAAATTATTATGGCTTTAACTAAATAAATAATTATTTATAGTATTTATTAGCAAAATCATCTGCATATTTGCATATTTTTTCGATAAATTTTATTGGACTTAAATTAAATAAAGCATTAAAATAATTTTCTTTTTCTCTTATAAGAAATCCGTTTGGAGTACGAATAGCTGCTTCCAATCTTTTATTTTTACCTTCAAAGATAAATACATCCAATTTTTTATCTTCTTGAGATTTAACAATATCTTTATATTGTATATAACGTTTTGGGGTTTTTAATCTTTCAAATAAAATTTCCTCTACCTTTTTATTTTCAGGTACTATTGCACCAAATTTTTGATTATCAATATTTCTTATATTCATATTTTTTTTCCTTTTATATTAATATTATATTATGTAAAAAACTGGTAAAAAAATTTTTTGCTATTTTTTTTATTTAATTTATTAAGATTATTTTTAAAGGAGATATTTTATGATAAAGGATTGTTTAAACAGAGCTGAAGTATATTACAATATTTCAAACAATTTAAAATATGGTTTTGAATGGATTAAAAATAATGATTTAAAAAATATGGCTGATGGTAGATACGAAATTTCAGATAAAATTTATGCAAATTTACAAACTTATATGACAAAAGATAACGCACCATATGAAGCACACAGAGATTATATAGATATACAATATATGATAAAAGGTGAAGAATTATCAGGAGTAACAGATTACACAAATTGTTCTACGAAAGAAGAATACAACAAAGAAAAAGATATAGAATTTTTAAACTGTAATAAACCGGAAAATTTTTATAAAATACATGAAGGAGAATTTTTTGTATTTTTCCCGCATGATGCACATAAACCTGCTTTAAAAATACAAGATAATAAAAAAGTAAAAAAAGTTATTGTAAAAGTTCATGTTTAATAGAAATAGTTTTCTTTCGAATATTATTTATTATTTATTAATTTAAAATAATAATAATTATAATAATAAGCTAAAATTATTTGTTCAAAACTATGTGAAAGTATTATAAAATTTGAATTTTTCATGTTTAAAAATATGTTCAAAACTTGTAGAAAACTTGTAAGTTTTGAACATGTTTAAACAATTATTTTTTATAAAATAAAATTTAGAAATTTTTATTGTAGAAATATGTTCAAAACTATAAACTTTTTTACAAAAAATTAAAACTTTTCTACAAAAAAAAAGAAGTTTTCTACTGTACTTTTTGCTGTTTTAATACAAATCGAAAAATTACAATTTTTTATTTTGTTACCCAATGAGCTTGCGGAAAAATATTTATTACCTATAATCGTCATGTAATGTCAATTATCCAAAAATCACAAAAAGCTCTTGAATATGATAAAATTTTGGCTGAACTTTCTAAATATGCAAAGACAGAACAGTCAAAAAAGTTGTGTCTTGATTTAACACCTTTTGTAAGAGCTGCAGATATTCATGAACAATTGATTCTGACCAGAGAAGCAAAAGATGTTCTTGATTTAGCAAGAGATATTCCTATCGACAAAATTGAAAATTTTACAAAATTAAGAGAAAAGAATGAATATTTTGTAGAAGAAGAACTGGTTGATATTGCAAAATCAATGAGAACATCAAGGATTGTAAAAAATTTTTTGAAAGAAAATTTGCAATTTGATGCTCAAATGGGAAAATTAGCGGAAGGATTATATTCTAATAAAAAATTTGAAGATAAAATTTTGAATACTTTCGATGATAATTTGAGAGTAAAACAAAATGCTAATCCTGAATTAAAAGGTTTGTATTCTTCATTAAGGGATACAGAAACTAATTTAAAAAAGACAGTTCAAGGATTAATGAATTCTCCTGATTTTCAGCAGCATTTACAAGAAAATATTTATACAATGCGTGATGATAGAATTGTATTTCAAGTAAAAGCATCATCAAAAAGCAAAGTTGGAGGTATTGTTCATGATGTTTCTGCTACAAACAGAACTTTTTATATAGAACCTGCGTCAATTGTTCCGCTTAATAATAAAATAAGAGAAATAAAATCAAAAATTTATGCTGAAATAATAAGAGTATTAACTACGTTAAGTAATGAAGTAAGACAAGAAATGGATAATCTTGTTCAAATGGAACATTTGCTCGGATTGATAGATTTTCATTTTGCAAAAGCTCGTTATGCAGTAAAAATTCAAGCTATAGAACCAAATCTTTCAGTTGACAAAGTTATAAAAATTGATTTAATGAAGCATCCGCTTTTAATTGGTAATGTTGAAAAAATAGTTGAAAATGATTTTGAAATAGGTAAAGGATATAAATCAGTTATAATAACAGGTTCTAATACTGGCGGAAAAACAGTTACTTTAAAAACTGTAGGTTTATTTATTCTAATGATGAAGTCAGGAATGTTTTTACCTTGTGCAGAAGCTCATATTTATCCGTTTGAAAAAGTTTTGGCTGACATTGGTGATGAACAAAGTATTTTACAGAATCTTTCTACATTTTCTTCTCATATGAAAAATGTAATTGATATTTTAAATATTGCAGATTCAGAAACATTTATTCTTATTGATGAATTATGTGCAGGAACTGATCCCCAAGAGGGTGCAACATTAGCAGAAGTTATTTTAAAAGAATTTGTTAAAAAACGTTCTCAATCTATTATTACTACTCACTATGGAGAATTAAAAACATTAGAATATATTGATCCGTATTTTAAAAATGCATCTGTAGAATTTGATACAGAATCACTTTCTCCTACTTATAAATTAGTAATAGGAATTCCTGGTTTAAGTAATGCTATTTCAATAGCTTCTAATTTAGGATTGGATGAAGATATAGTGTGGAAGGCAAAAGAACTTTTGATAACACAAAGAGATACTTCAAGTGTTGTTGTTGAAAAACTTCAAGATACACAACAAAGATTGGATAACAATTTACGTGAAGCGGAAACTTTAAATAATGAAGCTGCTGAACTAAAAAAACATTATGAGAAAGAATTAAGTGAACAAAAAAAAGAAAAGAAAAAATCTCTTAAAATAATAAAAGACAGATTTGAAAGTCAATTAGAAAGTGCCAAAGAAACAATAAAAGATATTCTGACAGAATTACGTCAAGAAAAATCAGAAAAAATTGCACGTCGTTCGTATGCCAGACTTGCACAATTAGAACACGGATTTAGAGATGATATGCAATCATTAGAAGACAGTGAGCAATATATGGAGCTTGATTGGTCTTTGATTCAACCAAAAGACAGAGTAATGATAAAAGATTTAAACCAACCGGTTATAGTTTTGTCTATGCCTGATAAGAGTGGAAATTTGTTTATTCAAATGGGTATGATTAAAACAAAAATAACAAAGGATAAACTTGCAGTTTATGATCCGCAGCTTACCAAAAAAGTTCATTTGCCAATGGGTGCAATAAAAAAAGAAAATAGTTTTAATTTAAAACGTATTAATATATCAAATACTTTAGATTTAAGAGGACAAAGAGTTGAAGAAGCTCTTGATGAGCTTGAAAATTATTTGGATAAAGCAAGTCTTGCTAATTTAAGCCCTGTTTACATAATACATGGTCACGGAACCGGTGCATTAAAATCTGCAATTCGTGATTTTATATCATCATCACCATATGTAGCAAAATATCGTGCAGGAGAAGATGCTGAAGGCGGTGATGGAGTAAGTGTTATTGATATAAAATAAAAATGTCTGATTATTTTTAATCAGACATTTTTACAATGTATATTTTATCTTACATCAGACTGTACCATGTTTGGTGTAAAATATTTATTTGCAACTCTAACTATATCAGAAGCAGTTACTTCATCTATCATATTAATATACGTATTAAGAAAGTCATATCCGAACCCATATGCTTCAAAAAATCCTGCATTAGAAGCTTTTTCTGAATTTGTTTCAAGTGCTATTATAAATCCACCTTTTAATCTGTCTTTTGCATCTTGTAACTCACTATCAGAAACAAATTCAGATTTTAATCTATTTATTTCATTAAGTATTTTATCTCTTGAATATTCAAGCGTAGAAGGATTTGTTCCTATATATGTCATAAAAATTCCTCCAAGCATTTTAGGTGAATAACTTGAACCTAATTGGTATGCAAGACCGTCTGATTCACGTAAATTTCTATATAATCTTGAACTAAGACCGGAACCTAAAATTGTGTTTATGACTTTAAGAGTTACAAAATCTTTTTTATCTTGAACACTTGCAGCTTGCCATCCAATAAATAACCAAGATGTTTCCAGATCTTTGATTTTCTGATTAATAATTTTAGGAGATGATAATTTAGTTACTGAATAATTTGAAAAATCAAATTTTGGTGAATTTTTTTGTTCTAACATATTTCCAAAAGCTTCAACCATTTTATTTGTATCAACATTTCCGTTGATTGATATTATTATATTTTTAGAATTTAATATTTTTTTGTAATAATTTATAACATTATTGCGTGATATTGACGGAAGAGTTTTTTCTAAAATTTTATTTGTATGAGAATATACACTTCCTTCAAAAATAGCTGTTTTAAAATTTTCTATAGCAACGTTCATTGGAATATCACGTCTTTGTTTTATTTTTGAAAGTATTTCAGAACGTGTTTTTTCAAGTTCATAATCATCAAATAAAGCATTGTTTAATAATTCATTTAAAATGTCGAGAGTTTTATCTATTTGAGCGGTTGTTGTTTGAACATCAATTATAAAATAATCTTCATCACAAGACGGTTGTATTTGAATTCCGTTTTCATCAAGTATTTGTGCAATTTCTTGTGAAGAATATTTTTTGGTTCCTTTAAGCATTAATTTTGATACTAAAGTTCCTTCACCGGGAATTTTTTCAATAAATTCGCCACCTTTAGCAATAAGACTTATTGCTACTATATCATTATTTTTATTTTCGTTGATTAAAAGTGTTATTCCGTTATCAATTTGATATTTTGATATTCCACTGTTTTCTGAAATTTTAGAATATGTATGTTTTTTGTTTTCTTTTGTTACAGATTTTTTTACTGATTCCGGTAATACAACAGAAATTGCACTTTTATTTATGCCAAGAAATTTTTGTGCAGCAGTTTGAACATCACATAATGAAACTTTTTTAATACTTTCTATATATGTGTTATAAAGATTGGAATTTCCTGTAAGTGCTACAATATAACCTAATTCTGAAGCTATATTTGCAGTAGATTCTCTTGAATAATATGTATCTTGAATAATTTTATTTTTAGCTCTTTGAAGTTCTTCTTCAGTTATACCGTATTTTTGAATATTTTTTATGTTTTCAAATATTGCTTTTTCAAGTTTTTCATAGTTATTTGGAGTGAAATTTGCTGTTATATATAAAATTCCGTCATCACGAAAACTTCCGTTTGTTGCAGAAATATTATAAGCAAGTCCTTTTTGTTCTTTTACATCTTTATAAAGTCTTGAAGATTTTCCTCCTCCTAGTATTTCTGACAATACATCAAGTGTAAAGGTTGTTTTATCATTAATGCTTGCTCCTCTAAATCCAATCATCATATATCCGGATTGTGTGTCGATATATTCAATATTGCGTTTTTGTGATTGGAGTTGATGTTCTTTTTTAAAATTATTGATTATGGTTTTTTTATAAGGCTGATTAAAAGATTTTTGCACTTTTTCAATAGTTTTGGCAGTATCAACGTCACCAATAATTAAAGTTATCATATTAGATGGTGAATAATACTTGTTAAAATAGTCTAAAATTTCTTCTCTTCGCATAGTTCCTACAATTTCAGCAGTTCCTATAACTTTTCTTTTGTAAGGATGATTAGTATACATTAATTTATTTAAATTATCATAAACTTTTTTAGATGGAGTATTTCCATCTTTTGAAATTTCTTCTATTACAACTTTTCTTTCTTGTTCAAGTTCTTTTCGTGGTATTTGTGGATTTAAAAGCATATCTGAATGTAAATCCAAAGCTGTATCAAAATAAGATGAAGGAATCGTTATATAGTAATGTGTAAAATCTTTGCTTGTGGCAGCATTAACTATAGCACCTTTTGATTCAAGTGTTCTATCCATTTCACCTGTCGGGTGGGATTTTGTTCCTTTAAAAAACAAATGTTCCAAAAAATGTGAAATGCCGTTATTTTTATCAGTTTCGTTTATGGAACCTGTTTTTATCCAAGTGTCTATTGTTACAATAGGATTGTTATGAATTTCATACACAATGACAGTTTGTCCGTTTGGAAGTTTTTGCACTGTAAAATCTTGTGCATTAACCGAAAGTGCAAACAAAAACATTACAAAAACAACTAAAAATTGTTTAATTTTATACATATTATATCCCTCATCTCTTTATAAAAATATAATAATACATAGTTAACTTATTTTCTATATCTCTCCAGTACTATATTAAAATTGACTAATTCTAATGAATTAAAGTCATTGACTAATAGTCATTAAAATGATATAATTAAAATTGTTTCTATATGTTTGTAAATAGTAGAAAATAAATTGTAGTAAAAATTATGACTATTAGACAAGAAAATGCTTTAAAGACAAGACAAAAGCTTATTAATTCTGCAGAAAATTTATTAAAAACAAACGGATTTAATGCTTTGTGTGTTGAAGATATTACGAAGACAGCAGGGGTTGCAAAAGGTACTTTTTATGTTTATTTCAAACATAAAGAAGATATTGTGGCGGAAATTTGCAGAGGATATTTTAAGCAAATAGAAAATCAGTTAGAACAAATGAAAACTCACAATATAGTTGAAAAATTGGCAGTTTATTTTGACAGTTTTATGCGCGCGGTTATGTTATATGGTATTAATATTTGCAGAGAGTGGATAAGAGGTGCAATAGATCCTAATACAGCTCCTGATAATGCTGGTATGACAAAATGGCAATATGATGTTGAAATGCTTAAAAACATTTTGAATAATGCCATTAAAAATAATGAACTAAAAAAAGACGCTCCAGTAGATTTATTAACTCATATGATAATTTCCGAATTATATGGAATGATGACTTGTTGGTGTATGTCTGATGGATATTTTGAACCGACAGACTGGACCAAAAAGTTTGCAGATATACCGTTAAAAGCAATTTTAGAAAGATATTTATTATAGGAGGTAAGTAAATTACTATGCAATATGTTAAATTTGGTAGTACAGGCATGGATGTTTCAAGAATTTGTCTTGGCTGTATGAGTTTTGGAAAACCAGGAAAAGAAAACGGAGTTTTTCCTTGGGCAAAAGATTATGATGATGCTAAACCTATATTTAAAAAGGCAATTGATTTAGGAATAAACTATTTTGACACAGCAAATGTCTATCAACTTGGAACAAGTGAAGAGATTACAGGGCGGTTGATAAAAGAATTCGGATTGGATAGAGATGAAATAGTTGTCGCTACAAAGGTTAATTTTGCTATGAGGGAAGGACGTCCTAATAGTGCAGGTTTATCAAGAAAAAATATTATGTCAGAAATAGATCATTCTTTAAAAAGACTTGGTCTGGATTATGTTGATGTTTATCAAATACACAGGCTTGATCACGAAACTCCTATGGAAGAAATTATGGAAGCTCTTCATGATGTAGTTAAATCAGGAAAAGCAAGATATATTGGTGCATCAGTTATGTGGGCATGGGAATTTGAAAGATTAAATCAGATTGCAGAACGTAACGGATGGACAAAATTTGTTTCTATGCAAAATCAATACAATTTAATTTATCGTGAAGAAGAACGTGAGATGATGCCACTATGTCAAGACAGAAAAGTGGCAGTTGTTCCTTGGAGTCCTCTTGCAGGTGGAAGATGTGCTCATCCTTGGGGAACAAAAACAGCAAGAAATATGATTGACGAAGTTTCACCTGCAGTTTGGCCGACAGAAGAGCAGGATAAAATTGTAGTTGATAATTTGGAAAAAATTTCAAAAGAATTAGGTTATTCAATGGCACAAGTATCTCTTGCGTGGATGCTTTCAAAACCTTATATAACATCTCCAATTGTTGGATTTACTGATGTTAAACATGTTGAAGAAGCAGTTACTGCACTTGATATTAAATTGAGTCAAGAAATAATTAAAAGTCTTGAAGAAGCTTATGTTCCGCATATTAAGACGGGAGCATTTTAAATAAGGAGATTTTATGGTCATAGCGTTTATCAAAAAGGCGAAATTAAAGATAAACCTGCAATGAAAGAAGCATATGAAATGGGCAAAAGTGTAAAGTAAAAGAGGTAAGTAAATGGAAGAAATTAGAATAGATGTTAGAACGCAAAGTCCTGAACGAATAGCTGAGGCGGTAAGAAGTTCTGATTTATGTTTCAGGATAAATCATACAAATCCTACAACTCCTGAATGTAAAGGACTTATTGATGAGCTTTTTAATCATACATTAGGTGAAAATACAGTTATTCATCCGCCAATTTTTACAATTCTTGCTGATAAAGTAAAAATAGGTAAAAATGTAACAATATTGAATAATTTTCAATGTATGTCAGCAGGCGGGCTTACAATTGATGATGGAACGATGATTTCACTTAATTGTACGGTTGCAACTAATAATCACGATATGTATGACAGATATGTTATAACCTGCAAGCCTGTGCATATAAAACGTAATGTTTGGATTGGAGTGAATGTAACAATACTTCCAGGGGTTACTATCGGTGAAAATGCTGTAGTTGGCGCCGGCGCAGTTGTAACAAAAGATGTACCTGATAATGCTGTAGTTGTTGGAAATCCTGCCAGAGTAATCAGATATTTAGACGCTGAAAAGTTTAAAAAATAAATAAAAAATTTTTCAAAATTTAATAGTAACATAAAGGAGATATTTAATATGAAAGTATTATTATTTAACGGTTCACCGCATAAAAAGGGATGTACTTATACAGCTTTAGAAGAAATTTCAAAAACTTTAAAAGAAGAAGGAATTGAATCCGAAATTTATCACATAGGAACTACTGCTCCTATTTACCCCTGCAGAGCCTGCAGTGCTTGTGCAAAGCTTGGAAAATGTGTAATAACAGAGGATGGAGTGAATGATTTTGTAGAATATGCAAAAGATTTTGACGGATATATTTTTGGTTCTCCAGTTCACTATGGATCAGCTTGTGGTGGAATTACTGCATTCTTAGATAGAGTTTTTTTCTCGGCACTTCTGTCAGACAGAATGAATTATTTCAGACATAAACCGGCATCAGCAATCGTAAGTGCAAGACGTTCAGGTACAACTGCTGCTCTTGACCAATTAAATAAGTATTTCACTATATCAGAAATGCCTATAATTTCCGGCAGATATTGGAATATGGTACACGGTCATAATGCAGCAGAGGTTAAACAAGACATTGAAGGAATGCAGAATATGCGAATTCTTGCAAGAAATATGGCCTGGCATTTAAAATGTCAGGAAGCAGGTAAAAAAGCCGGTGTTTTGATGCC
The DNA here is from genome assembly GCA_902797575.1 of uncultured bacterium. Taxonomy (GTDB): domain Bacteria; phylum Cyanobacteriota; class Vampirovibrionia; order Gastranaerophilales; family Gastranaerophilaceae; genus CAG-196. The sequence continues at coordinate 4,304 of CADBTL010000020.1, read as the reverse complement.
TAAAGAAGAAGAAATAGTTTATACAAATTTTATTAGGTAATAAATATGTGCGAAAAAGAAAAAATGTTAAAAGGAGAGTTATATTATCCCGAAAAAGATGAAGAACTTTTTAATGACAGGATAAAGTGTAAAGTGAAATGTCAAAAATACAATAACTTATCTCCGGATAATATTGTAGAAAGAAAAAATTTAATAAAACAAATTATAGGTAAAACAAAAACAAAATATTGGATAGAACAGCCATTTATGTGTGATTACGGGTATAATATTGAATTTGGCGAGAATTTTTATTCTAATCACAATTTGATTATTTTAGATTGTGCAAAAGTTACTATTGGTGATAATGTTTTTATAGGACCAAATTGTGCCATATATACAGCGGGACATCCACTAGATTATAAAGCAAGAAATGAAGGTTTAGAGTTTGCAAAACCGATTAAGATTGGTAATAATGTTTGGATTGGCGGAAGTGTAGTTATTCTTCCTGATGTAACTATTGGAGACAATTCTGTAGTTGGTGCGGGTACTGTTGTTACAAAAGATATTCCTGAAAATACTGTCGTAGTTGGGAATCCTGCAAGAGTTATAAAAAGTATAAAAAATATAGGAGATTAGTATATGTCAAAAACGTTAGTTGTATATTTTTCACGAACCGGCGAACAATATAGTGTAGGTGAAATTACTGAAGGTAATACAAAAAAACTTGCAGAAGTAATTGCAAAAAAAACATCAGGAGATTTATTTGAAATTAAAGTAGTAGAAGATAATTATCCAAATAAATATACTCCTTTAATTCAATTTGCTAAAAAAGAAAAACAAGAAAATGCCAGACCTGCTATAGTTGGAACAGTGCGCAATATTGACGAATATGACACAATATTTATAGGGTATCCTAATTGGTGGGCTGATATGCCAATGCCTGTTTATACTTTTTTAGATAATTATGATTTATCAAATAAAACAGTTCATCATTTTTGCACTCATGAAGGTTCAGGTGGTGTTCGTCATGATGGATTTGCATTATATGGACATATTGCACAAAATTCACCTTTCGAGATGGAAAAAAAGGTTGACGAATGGTTAAAGAGATTATAAATATAATCAAATAGGAAATTTATTATGTTAAAAAATATATTAATTTTATTATTAGCATTTGGAATATCATTTTTTGTGGAGAACTCGGTTATGGCAAAAGAAACATTGAATAAAAAACAAACGAATATTGTTATGATTTCATCTTATACTGCAACAGGAGATTTAGAAAATCTTGAAAAAGCTATCAAAAAAGGACTTGAGGACAGAATGACAGTTAATGAAGTCAAAGAGATTTTAGTGCAATTGTATGCATATTGCGGTTTTCCTAAGAGTTTAAACGGTCTTTCTACATTAATGAAAATAACAAAAGAAAGTAAATATAAAAATGGAGAAGAAGGAAAGCCTTTACCTCAGGGTGCAGATAAAAATTTAATAGGCGAAAAAACTCAAACTGAACTATGCGGCAGCTCTGTCAAAGGAGAGTTATTTGAGTTTGCACCCGCAATTGATGATTATTTAAAAGAACATTTATTTGGAGACATTTTTGCTCGTGGTGTTCTTACTAATAAAGAAAGAGAAATTGCAACGATAGCAGCTCTTAAGGCTATAGGAAATGTTGAACCGCAACTTAATGCACATATTCAAATAGGTCAACATAACGGATTAACAGTTGAACAAACTGATAAAATTCAAGAACTTGCTACAAAACAAACTCCTCAGTTTGGGATAGGAAATTTAAATACAGGATATGCAAAATATTTTAGAGGTAATTCATATTTGAATCCATTATCTACAGAGCAAGTAGGTATTTATAATGTTACTTTTGAGCCAAAATGCAGAAATAATTGGCATATTCACCATGGTACAAAGGGTAAAGGCGGTCAAATTTTAATAGTAACTGACGGAAGAGGATATTATCAAGAATGGGGAAAAGAGCCAAGAGAACTTAAAAAAGGTGATATAGTTAATATTCCGCCCGAAGTTAAGCACTGGCATGGTGCAGCGAAAGATAGTTGGTTTTCTCATATAGCAATAGAAGTACCTTCAGAAGGCAGTACAAATGAATGGTTGGAAGAAGTTTCGGATACAGAATATAATAAGCTAAAATAATAAAGGCTATTTTATATAAAAAGTTAATGTTTAGCATGTAAAAGGAATAATATATGGATTTAATAGAACGCAATAAAGAATTAATGAAAAAATTTGAAACAATGATTAATACTGCAGATGAAAACTTGGCAGATGAACTTGTAGATAGTGGTGCGCCATTTTATACACCTGCGAGCCCTGAACCTTTATATGGAGGAAAAGGATATTTATCGGTTGTTCATTGGATGCGAAGCGGATTTAGTGATGTACAATGGCGTATCCAAGATATGGTTGGAGATGAAGAAAAAGTTGCAGTTCGATGGGAGCTTACCGGAACTCATGATGGCAAATTTCTGGATTTTTCTCCAACAGGTAAAAAAATCTCGGTTTGTGTTATGAATTTTTATTATTTCAATTCAGATGGAAAAGTAACAAATGATATTGCAGCCGAAGGCATGATTGGTATTCTGCGTGGAATAGGGATGATGAAATAGTTCGCGGCATAATGAATATGTGTATGGAAGAAAACACACTGTTTGCAACATATTCAGGTATAGGCGGATGCAGTGAAGTTGAGTTTTCTAATTTACATTTTTTAATTTATTTTTAAAATATAGCAATTTTTTTTACATTAATGTTTTTATATATGTATGTGTAGTGTTAGTTTGTCTCAAATAAAATATTATCCGAGTTTTGGTTTTGGTTCGAGTCAAAGCAAGTTTAATAGTGCTGATAAATTCATTGAAGAGATGAAAAAACAAGATGAAAGTTTTAGCGAGGGTAATTGGTATACAAAAAATTTTGGAACAACAACAGGGGCGATTCCTTTATTAATGGTTTGTGCGTATGAATTATATGCCTTATTAAAAATTAAAAAATTAAAAAAAGAAATTTTACCAGAAAAATTTGATAAAATAAAAACAAAATATTTAAGAAATATAATGATTGGTTTTGTTGGTGCAATACCTGCCAGTATTGGAATAAATAAATATTTGCATTCTAAAACAGATGAAAACTATATAAAAATCAGTCAAAAATTTGAAAAATATAATGAAAATACAAATGCTAAATTAGCAGATAAGTTTATATATTCTAGTTTTATAGGAGCAATGTATAACCCAATATCAGGAATTGTTCAGATTAATAAAAACATTGTTAATGATCCGATTACGGGTAGAAAAATTGATAAGCTTATAAAACATGAACTGGTCCATGCTAAGCAATATGAAACAGTTGCACGATCTAAAAATGGTATTAAAAAGATTAATTATGCCGTTGTTAATAATATTAAACAAAATGCACAATCTAATCCTATTATACGAGAAGCATTTGAAGAAATTTATAGGGATTATAAAAAATCACCTTCTAAATATAAAGACACTGTTATTACAATAAATGGCGGCGGTTCTAAAGTCAAATTTAAAGATTACATAGAAGCAATACATATTATGTTGCATAATCCAAAAGCAGGTCTGGATGACATACCGATGATAGTTGATAAAAAGCACTACCAGAATATCATTGACAAACAAGGACCTTTAAGTGAAAAAGAAGAAGAAAAAGCTGGTTTGTATTATAAAGCAATGTTAGAATATAAACCGATAAATATTTTTAATGCGTTTAATCCTTTTGCATCATATAGACAAAATCTTTTGGAAAAAGAAGCTTATAAAGAAAACCCATCATTTTTAACAAGATTATCAAATATAGGATAAAGAGGTTAAGACAGTATAGGATTAGGACAAAAATTTAAAATGGTCTCTCTAATTACCCGTTTATTTTATCTCATCTAAATTGCATCAAGAGTAAAGAACAGGTCTGCTTTTTCTGCTTTTGTAAGCTCAACCAGCGGACGGCGAACGTATTCTTGAATAAGTTCTTTATATGCAAGTGCAGCTTTAACCGGAACCGGATTTGGCGCCATAAACAATTTTTTAAATATAGGATAAAGCTTTCTATGCATATTGCCTGCTGTTGCTGCATCACCTGTTTTAAAATTTCTAATCATTGACTTAATTTCTTTTCCGAATAAATGTGAAGCTACAGATATAACACCATGAGCACCTACCGATAACATAGGAAGTGTTAAACTATCATCCCCTGAATATATAGCAAAATCATTAGGACAGCTCATTTTTAATTCTGTAATGGTGTCCATATCACCAAAACTTTGTTTTAGT
>CADBTL010000019.1 GCA_902797575.1 uncultured bacterium | reverse complement strand
TCTGTATTTATATTTAGCTCCGGAAGAATGGAAAAATTATATCAGGTAAAACATAACGGTTCATTAGACGGTATAGAAAAAATAGATAGTCTAAGAGAAAGAGCAGAAAATAATTTTAGCAGAATAAAAGAAACCGAAAAAATATCTGCATCAAATCTCGGATACTTAAAAATGATAAACTCAGACGGAAAAGTATATTTATATGATAACTATTCAATCATACCAACAGACATTCAATTGAATACAGATAATAAGTCGCTTCAAAGACCATTTTGGTTAAAAATAAAAGATTTTGTGCTAAAAACAGATATGATTGATAGAATATAAATTTTTAATATTTATTGATTTATTACATAAAATCAGCAACTTGTATAAATTGATATGCAAAATTTATAAACAAAATTAGTCAGGCATAAAACACCTGACCGACTTTGTTATGATGTAAATGAAGATTAAATATTGAATTGAATATTGAGCTTGCGGAAAAATTAAAATGTATCATTGATAAATTTATCAAATATTAAAAAGCAGTCAAGCAATTTTTTGCTTGACTGCTAAGTTAATTTTTACTGCATACTAAAACATGCTATCCTACTGCAGGACTTGCAGAGTTCTTTTTATCTTCCCATATATCAACAAGCGTTGAACAGAAGAAGATACTTGAATAAGTACCAATCGATATACCAAGAATCATAGCAAGCACAAAATCTCTTGTAGTAACTCCGCCTAAGAAATACAGCGCAAACAGCGTAATTAATGTTGACAATGATGTATTTATACTTCTTGTAAGAGTTTGGTTAATACTTGCATTCATTATTTCGCCAAATGACATTTTCTTTCCGTAGTATTTAAGATTTTCTCTAACACGGTCAAATACAACGATTGTATCATGTACAGAAGCACCAATAACCGTTAATACAGCAGTTACAAATAATGCATCTACCTGAACATTAAAGAATAAGCCAAGTATAGAAAATACTCCGACAACAAATAGTGTATCGTGAACCAATCCTAATATTGCAGCAAGTGCATAATTAAATTGGAATTGGAATGTTAAATATGCAATAATTCCCAATAAAGCAAGTGATAAGGCAATTAGAGAATTTTTAAACAATTCTTTACCTAGTGTAGGACCTACTGAACTTACCTGAACCAATTCTGAATTATTAAAATCTTTGTTAATTACGTTTGTAATTTTATCTTGATCTGAAGAACCTTCTTCAATAAACTTTGTTCTAACAGAAAGTATTGATTTTAAATCAGAATCGACTTGATCATTTACGTGAATTACTTGCAAATAAGGATTTTCTATTCCGTTTTGCTCAAGATTTGTTCTTACTGATGCTAATTTTTCATTTGTTATATCTTCTTTTACACCATACTGTATTGTTGTTCCGCCTGTATAATCAATACCTACTTTTAGAGGTGCATGAGTCGGATATGTTATTGATGAATAAATCATTGCTATAATTCCAGGTGTCAGCAAAACTGCCGATAGAGCTAAGAATATAAATCTGTTTTTTACTATATCTAGTTTAAATTTCATATTAAATTCCCTTTTCAATTAGTCTAAAATCCCAAACTTAGCTTTTTCTCGCTTAGTTTCAACTGCTTGATATTCTTGGTCTATTTCATCTTGAGTTAAGCCAAATAACCAAGGTTTCTCTAACTTTCCTGTTCCGAATACAAGATGCATAAAGTTTCTTGTAATTGTAATTGCACTAAACATAGAAACAATAACACCAATGGCAAGAGTCAAGGCAAAGCCTTTAACAATACTTGTTCCCAAACAATATAAGATTGCACAAGTAATAATAGTTGTCATATTAGAGTCAAAAATACTTGTAAATGCTCTGTCAAAACCTGAATTAATTGCAGTAAATAAAGTTCTTCCCGCTCTTAATTCTTCTTTTGTTCTTTCAAAAATCAAAATATTTGCGTCAACTGCCATACCTATTGAAAGAATAAAACCTGCAATACCTGCCAGTGTTAGCGTAACAGGAACTGCTTTAAATATTGCGAATAAGAATAAACCATACAAACAAAGTGCAATGTCTGCTATTATACCCGGAGCTCTATAATATAAAATCATAAATAACATTACAAACCCTAAGCCAATCGCACCTGCAATCTTTGACTTTGCAATAGAATCGGCGCCAAGAGTCGGACCAACAGTGTTTTCTTCGATAATTTTAGCAGGAACAGGAAGTGCGCCAGCATTTAACAAATCTGCCATCTGCTTTGCTTCTTGAGGACTAAAACCATCATTCCCGCCGGAAATTTGAGCATTACCGGTTGTGATAGGCTCCCTAATTACCGGAGCTGACTGCATTTCACCATTAAAGAAAATTGCCATTGGCTGACCAACAAGTCTCTTTGTCAAGTCACCAAAAAGTTTTGTACCTTCCATATCAAATTCTAAATCAACAACAAACTGTCCTGTTTGACCGCTTGTTTTAAATTCTGCTTTATTTAATTGCTTACCGGTTAATCCTGTAGATTTCCAATCTATAATGTCACCTGCAGCATTCTTTACGGGTTCCTTAAATTCAAGCTCTGCTGTTTCACCCAAATATGCTTTTGCTTGATTTAAGTCTGAAACATCAGGAATCTCAACAACAAGTCTCCTGTCGCCTGCTCTTTGAACCACTGTTTCAGCAACACCCAGTTTGTTAACACGGTTTTCAATTGCAAACTGTAAGCTTGACATCATATCCGGTGTAACTTCTGCACCATTAATCGGTTGAGCTTCTAAAACAAGTCTTGAACCTCCAACCAAATCTAAACCTAGTTTTGTCGGTTTTGTGCAAATTACTACAATTGAAGTTATAGCAAGTGCAACAATCACCCAAAACAGAATGAGTTTGTTTTTCATCTGTATACTCCTTTTTATACCCTATTCTTTTATTGTAAATCAAACATAATAGATGTGAATAGGCAGAGTGGAAGTAAGAGTACATGGATAGAAAAATGAATTTAACGCTATTCTGTCATCCTCTATTTACCTCTGGCTTTTCCAAGTATAACTTTGCCTATATATCTGATAAATAGAGCAATATCCCACAACAGATTTTGATGTTTTATGTAATATAAATCATAACCTATTCGCTGTTCTGCAGTAGGTTCATTAACATTAAGCTGCTGCCATCCGCACCATCCGGGCCTTACCCAATTTCTGCATTCCCAAAAAGGTATATTTTCTTTATTTTCATAATAAACTTCTTCTCTTACAGTGCGAGGTCCTACAATACTCATATCACCTCGCAAAACATTTATCATTTGAGGAATTTCATCTATATGGAATTTTCTTAAGATTTTGCAGAATGGCATTATGCGCTTGTCATCAGATGTAACTTCGGTTAAGTCATCATCAAAATTATCTGCAACCTTATCCTGATACATAGAGCGGAACTTAATCATCTTAAACGGTTTACCAAACTTGCCTATTCTCATTTGCGTAAAAAATACAGGACCTAAATCAGATAATTTTATACCTATTACCGCAATTATTGATAAAGGTAAAGTAATAATTAAAATAAAAATTGATGCCAATATATCGCATATTCTTTTTAATAATGCATACATAAGAGCTCTTTTTCTTACACAATCATAGAATAACCAATTTACAGACATTTTCGAAACTAAAAACTTATGGGTAATTTTTTCGTAAAAACGGTACATTCTCCAGACTTTAACTCCCAAAGGTATTCCCTTTACTAAGTCTGTCAAAATATCAGAATCCATACGTGATTTTACAGCAATAATTACAAGTTTTACATTATTGTCTTTTATTACAGCTTCTGAATCACATGTTAAACCAAGAATTTTTATTGATGAATCTTCATCCTCTATGCTGTTCATATTGTCATCTAAAAAGCCTACAACATTCAACTTTAATTCCGGTCTTTGTTTAATCTCTTCTGCTATTAACTTGCCATCTTGACCTGCACCAACGATTAAAACATTTTTAACCGGCTTAAATTTTGCATACAAATCCATAACAAGACGTATAATAGCTAATACTGCATATGAAACAATAGCATCTAAAATTACTAACAATGCTAATGACGGATAACCTGTAAACAAAAATACAATGACCAAAGGAATTGCAAATCCGATAGCAAAACTTTCAAATAAAGCATAATATTTTTTTATGCAACAAACTTCCAGTGAATAAATTCCTTTTGAACTACTTGCAATAACAGTAATTATTGCTAAAACAGCAGAAATAATAAATATTACAGCAAAACTTAAATTCAGAGTTGAAAATATAAAAAATGAAATGGCACCAACTAATAGAGCATCAACTAAAGCAATTATTTTATTCATATACAAAGCTCCCGATATTAATATCTGTAACCTCTGATAATTATATCACATTTTTCGGTTAATTGCACCAACAGTATCTATATTGTACACAAATCCGCTAAACTATAATTTACAATCATTTCGGTTAACAAAGTT
>CADBTL010000018.1 GCA_902797575.1 uncultured bacterium | reverse complement strand
GGGCATATTCTAACGCCATATTCCTTTACGCCCAGCGGGACACCATGCTTACGTCTTACGATATCAAGTTTATCAGGAATACGTAATGCTACGCCATCAACTGTATCTATATAATTTTTTCTTGATTTCAGGAATTCTTCATCTAAATCTTCGGTTTTAAATTTATTTTTATATATTCTTATAATATATTTATCAATACCATCTAATGCATATCCCTTTTTATTTAAACCTTCTCCAAGTAAATTAGACTCTTTGCTTATTGAATTTAATATAGTATCTTTTAATGGTACACCTTGCACACTTTTGTTATAGTTTTTCCAAAACGTTTCATATTTCCCATAAAAAGATATATTATTTAAAGAGTTTGTTTTATATGGTATAAGTAATATTTGCATGCATATACATACTCCTATTTTACTTTTAAAACAAGTAAAAATATATTTTGCGTAGTTTATATGAATTGTTTACAAAACTTAATATCGTGAACTTTCAAGCGGATTAGTCTTTAAACCATACTACATAAGAAGAATGCGTGATGTATTTAGTGAGTGATTTTCACAGTTTATAGTTAAATTAAAATTTTGATATTTTAAAACTAAATAATAACAATGTTCTATGATAAAATTAAATTGTAAGGAGATAATAATGCGTAGTGACAATATAAAGAAGGGGATTGCAAGAACTCCGCATAGGAGTTTATTAATGGCGACCGGTGTTTCAAAAAAAAATATGAATTCACCTTTTATTGGTATAGCAAGTTCATTTTCTGATCTTGTTCCGGGACATATCGGCTTAAGAGACTTAGAACGTCAAATAGAAAAAGGAATTCATACCGGTGGCGGACAATCTTTTATATTTGGAGTTCCGGCTGTCTGTGATGGTATTGCGATGGGGCATGACGGTATGAGATATTCTCTTCCCTCAAGGGATTTAATTGCCGATTGTGTAGAAACAGTTGCTAATGCTCATCAGCTTGATGGACTTGTTTTATTATCTAATTGTGACAAAATTACACCTGCAATGCTTATTGCAGCTGCGAGAATTAATATTCCTTGTATCATTGTTACAGCAGGTCCTATGCTTGATGGTGAAAGCAGATGTGAAAAATTATCAATGATAAAAGGAGCTTTTGAGGCAGTAGGAAAATATAGAAATGGAATTATATCGGAATCTCGTTTATTAGAACTGGAAGAGGCATCTTGCCCTTCTGCAGGTGCTTGTCAAGGACTTTATACGGCGAATACTATGGCTTGCCTTACTGAAGTTATCGGTATGAGTTTACCGCATTGCGCAACGGCTGCAGCTGTTTCATCAGAAAAGCGGAGAATTGCTTTTGATAGTGGAATCCAGATTGTCGAATTAGTAAAAAAATGCAAAAAACCATTAGATATAATTAACAAAGACTCTTTAAGAAATGCTATAATAGCAGATTTAGGCATGGGTGGTTCGACTAATTCATTTTTACATATACTGGCAATAGCAAATGCTGCAGGTATAGGTGATGATACACCCAACGGAATAAGTTTAAACGATTTTGAAGAACTATCACATAAGATTCATCAATTTGTTAAATTAGAACCTTCTAATGATATATCAATGACACAATTCCATAATGCAGGAGGTGTTAATGCTGTTTTAAAAGAATTGCTGATTAATGTTCCCGAATTTAAAGACTTGGAAGGTGTTGCTTTAGCTAAAACAAGTGAAATAGTAAAAAATGCGTATGTAAATGAAAACATAATTCATAACTATAAAGAACCATTTACTACAAAACCGGGGTTAGGTATATTATATGGTAATATATCGCCGGAAGGTTCCGTAATAAAAATATCTGCAGTAGATGAAAGTTGCTATGAATTTGAAGGAAAAGCTAAAACTTTTAATTCTGAAGAAGATGCGATGAAAGCTTTAGAAAATGATAAAATTAAAGAAGGAGATGTTATCGTAATACGTTATGAAGGTCCAAAAGGCGGTCCGGGAATGAGAGAAATGCTTGCTCCGACTTCTTTGCTGGTCGGCAAAGGGCTAGGTACTAAAGCGGCTTTAATTACTGATGGACGGTTTTCAGGCGGTACAAGAGGAATTTGTGTCGGACATATTTGTCCTGAAGCTGCAAACGGAGGTATGATAGCTTTAATTGAAGACGGTGATATTATAAAAATAGATATAAATAAACGTACTTTAGATTTAATGGTTGATGGTGAGACTTTGAGTAAACGTAGAGCTAAATTGAAACCATATACAATAAAATATAAAGGATTGCTTGGAAAATATGCAAGAACAGTCTCAGATGCTTCTCATGGTGCTATAGTTTAACTGTATATACTAAAAAGATATATTTACATCAAATCCTCAACTCTAAAATTATCTTCAAAGTCTTTAGCTTGTTTTAATATTCTTGATAGTGTTTTTTCTTCATTGCCGTGTGCTTGAAAGTAATATATAGGTGTACTTATTCCTTGCGTGGCTTTCATCGATTTTATATGTTCTTCAAGATATTTGATGGTTGTTTGCAAATACCGTTTGAAAGGAGATTTATCACTAGCAAGAAGTTTTAGTAATTCTTCTTTAAAGAGCGGTATATCTTCTCTTAAATCTGTATTTTGTTTTTTTATAAGACCTTCTAATTCAAAAATCATTGAGCTGTGCCGAGGAAAACCTAATGTCATTCCGAATAAAGCATGTCCTGTTAAACCATATTGGAGGTTTTGAAGCAATTTTTTGTAAACAGTTTCCAAACTTTCATCAGGTTTGGCATATAGCGCAGTATAGTATAAATCTTTATTTTCACGAATTATTTTCAAAACCTCTTTTTTGTTTACAAAAAATAATTGCCCGCGTGGCATTTTTATAACATCAAATTTCTCTGCAACTTTTGGATTTAATTTGATTTTATTAAAATCGACTTTTCTATTAAATCCATGTTCACAAAACCATGCCGGTTTCTTTCCTGTTAAAACAGCAAAAAACTGCACATCATCTGTACTTATTGGAAAACTTTCAGCGCCGTGTTGTAATTTTTCTCCATATTGTACTAAATAATTTTTTTCTTTGTCTGATAATGTTTTAAAAAATTCTATTTTTTCAATATTCTCTTTAGAATAGCATTTTATGATTTCTTGCTCCAATCTGTTTAATTTTCTTTTTGTCGGGGGTGTAATGATTTTAAACCAACCATCAAGTGCTTCACTTTTACTTCCTCCCTTATTCAATATAATATCTTTCCACCAACTGTATGATATGCCTGTTTTTTTTAAAGGCATTGAAATTGGTGTACTTTTGTATTCTGTAGGTCCTGTATATATTAATTTTTCACCTTTTTTAATGCTATTTTGTATTGTTTCCAGAGAACATTTTTTGCTTTCAGCGCTTACATATCTTAATAAGTTAATATAAGAATTTGAGATATTCATATTTGCCTTTCAACACACTTACTTTTATATAAAGTAAAAGTTTATTGAAAAATTGCTTTTTTGTTACAATAATTAATAATTATGAATAAAAATGAATTACGAATTTGGGCAAAAAATAAACGTAAAAATATTGATATGCTCTCAACCAGTAAGATTTTGGTTGAAAAACTTGTTAAAACGAATCAATATAGGCAATCAAATAATATAATGCTTTTTTATCCTATGCAGGATGAAGTTGATTTACTGCAGTTATTAGATGATAAATCAAAAAAGTTTTATCTGCCCAGAATAAATGGACAAGAACTTGAATGTTGTGAGTATAAATTGGGTGATACTCTTAAACAATCTTGCTTTAAAACAAATGAGCCTGTTTGTGCAGCTTGTAGTAAACAAATTATAGATATGGTTATCGTTCCTGCTTTAGCTTGTGATTATAATAAATTTCGTCTTGGATACGGTGGTGGATATTATGACAGGTTTTTAAAAGATTTTAGAGGAATTAAACTCTGTTGTATTCCTTCTCAACTTATTGTTAAAGATATTTTTCCGAACAAGTTTGATATTAGAATGGATATAATTATAAATGATTAAAAAAGTTTAATAAATAATGCCAAAGTCCAAAATATGATATAATGCTAGAATGAATGTTTTAAAATTTTTAATATTAATTATTGCTTTGTTTTTCTTAATGTGCGATGTTAATGCTTTAGCAAATAATATTACTCAGTATCCAACAGGTACTTTTAAGAAAAAAAATAACGGCACATATATACAATATGATAATAACGGTAAGAAGATTGGTACATATAAAGTGGTAAACAGAAAGCTCAGGAAAATAAAATGAAATTTAATTTAAGTTTAAATAATATTAATTATATAAAAATTAATTATAATGATAATGATGGATTTTCTCACTGTACGAAAGCTGCTATAAGACGTTTTAGTGATGTAGAAATATACGCAAGTGCAAAATTTGAGGATGGATTGTATATCAAAACCCCTCAAGTGGTTGATATAAGTGTTGCTACCGATAATGGGTTATATAAAGCACAAACTACTTTAAAATATCTCGTTAATGAACCTCCTTATGTGTTCTTTAGTATAAAATCTCCGGATAACATGGATTATCAACAAAATAGGGAGTTCTTCAGGGTTAAAATAGATGAAAATGCTTTAATTTCTTATGTCGAAAATGAACAAGAGAAATTAATTGCGTGTGAAACATATGATATATCTGCAAACGGTGTTAGATTTATTCTAGAAAATACTTCAAATCTTCCGGATATAGTAAAATTAACATTGTATTTGCAAAATAAAACAATTGTATCTGATGCAAAATATGTTAGAACAGATGATGAAGATGGAATGCATAAAGTTTCATTTAGTTTTGTAGATATGAAAGAATCGGACTCTGATTATATTTCTCAATTTTGTTTAAAAAAACAAATGGAACAAAGAAGAAAGCTATTATAAAAAAGCATTAACATTTATGATAAAATTATTGTATGACTACAGGGCAAATATATAAAATACATTCAGATTTTTATTATCTCAATTCTGGCGGAACTATTTATGAATGCAAGTTACGTGAAGTTCTAAAAAAAACGAAGCAATCAGTTTTTGTTGGTGATTTTGTAGAATTTGAAAACGGTTTTATAACTAAAATCTTAGAACGAGACAATTATATTCCACGTCCGTCAGTTGCAAATATTGATCAGATTATAATTATATCTGCTGTCAAAGAGCCCGAATTAAGTTTTTCACAACTAAACAGATATATAGCATTTGCAAAATATTATGGAATTGATACTGTTCTTTGCTTTAATAAAAATGACTTATCTTTTGATGATAAAATAATAGAAAAAGTTTTTTCAATTTATGAACCATTAGGCTATGATATATTATTTACTTCTGCAATAGAAGAACTCGGAGTTGATGATTTTAAAAATATATTAAAAGGTAAAACATCCGTTTTATGCGGTTCATCGGGAGTAGGAAAATCAAGTTTAATAAATGCTGTTTCCGGTTTGAATTTAAAAACTAAAGATGTAAGCGAAAAGACTCTACGTGGTACACATACAACAAGACATTGCGAAATAATTACGCTGGATAAAGATACAAGAATTGTTGATACCCCCGGATTTAGTAATCTGAAATTTGATTTTATTTTACCACATTATGTGGATAAGTTGTTTCCTGAAATATACCAATACAGAGCTGATTGTAAGTTTCAAGATTGCTTGCATATAAATGAGATTGGCTGTTCTGTAAAACAACATATGAATTTAATTGATGAAACCAGATATCAAAGCTATTTGGAGTTTGTTGAAGAAGCAAAGTTATATAAAGATAAAATTAAAAATCAAGGAATTAAAAAAGAAACTTGGCAAAAGTTCAATAATAATGATATAACAGCTAAAATTAGCAGCAGAAAACGACAAAGCTCCAGAAATACGTTAAAGCAAAATGTTTATAAGGATATTGAGAATGAATGAATTAATAGAATTGATTGACAAAAAGTTGGATGAATATTTGCCTATTATGTATCCTGAAAATATATTTAAGGCTATGAAGTATACATTAATGCTACCAGGAAAAAGATTGAGACCGGTGATGTGTATTGAAACAACCAGAATGCTTGGTGGTGATATAAACAAAGTTATACCGTCTGCTTGTGCTATAGAGATGCTTCATGTTCAAAGCCTTATACATGACGACTTGCCATGTATGGATAATGATGATTTCAGGCGCGGTAAGCCATCAAATCATAAAGTTTTTGGAGAGGCAAATGCGGTACTTGCAGGTGATGCTTTATTAACTTATGCACCGCAGATAATAATAGAAAAATCTCAAAATCTTTTAACACAAACTCAAATTATTAAAATATTACATGAATTTATGAATTTTGCCGGTGCTTATGGCTTAATAGCCGGACAAGTTGTTGATATTGAGTCTGAAGCAGGTAGATTGGTAAAATCAAAAGAAGAAACATTAAAATTTATTCATTTAAATAAAACCGCAGTACTATTCAGATTGGCTGTTCGCATAGGTACGATTGCAGCAGAAGCAAGTGATGATGTATTTAATGAATTAGATTCTTTTGCTGAAAAATTTGGTCTTGCATTCCAAATATACGATGATATTATGGATGAAATATCTTCTTTTGAGGAATTAGGTAAATCTATTGGCAAAGATAAAGCTGCAGGAAAACTTACTTATGTATCGTTGTATGGAATGGATAATGCAAAAAATAAATTTAATGAGCTTATAAATGAATGTTATGGTATAATAGAACCATATAAATCGGAAGTTTATTCAGCTATATTGGGTAAATTATCAAAGCGTATTATATCGGATGGAGAATAGTAAATGAATTTTTTGAATATATACAATACCGGTTATGAAGTAATGTTTGCTGCTTTTACAGCAATTATAACTGCTCAAATAATTAAGTGTATTGTATTTTTAATTATAAAACGTAAAATTGATGTTAGATTGTTTACTACTACCGGTGGAATGCCCAGTTCTCATTCAGCAGGTGTAATGGGATTATCTACAGCTGTAGGTATTATTCAAGGTTTTAGTTCTATTGATTTTGCAATTGCCTTAGGTTTTGCTTGTATAGTAATGTATGATGCTGCAGGTGTCAGACGTGCCGCCGGTAAACAAGCGGCTTGCTTAAATAAAATAATTATGGATATATATAAACAAGATCTAGTTGAAGCAGGCGGGAAATTAAAAGAATTACTTGGTCATACTCCAATGCAAGTTTTTGTCGGAGCCGCATATGGTGTTTTTTATGCTATGCTTACGCATCAAATATTGCAAAATCTGGTTAAATAAATTCTAGATATTGAGTATCTCTTTATTCTTCTTTAATGTTTCGGTGTAGTATTTTACTGCCTCTGTTGCATTTTCTCTAAAGGAGTCGCTAATTGATTTTTGTCCGCTTTTAATAGAATCTATATATGTGCTTGAATCAGAGTTTGGATATTCAACTATTTTTTCACCGTTTTGTATTGCTAATCTTCTTGTAGGTTCTTTTGTTGTAACCGGTGTGTAGGTTACATAACAAATTCCATATTTACCCGGAGGAGATATTTCAACTAAAGTATGTGATATCATTTTTTTTGTTTTTGGATTTTGCTTTTTTGTTAAAATTTTACAAATACCTGTATTAACATCAATATGTTTACTATAATTTACTTCATCAATATCAATAAAAAATTCTTTTTTTACAAACTTTAAATTTTTTTCCTGTATACGTTTAATATTTGTTTCTAACAAATCTTTTGGTGGTCTTCGAGTAGCAGCGAGCAATTTATTTTTTGCTGTAATTGCAGTTTCTGCTGCTTTCGCCAGTATTGATTTAGCTTCTTTGGTCTTCTGTGTATCAAAACCGGAATAAGTATTCAATGTCGGATAGTATTTGAATTTTATATTAGGAGTCGCAGAAATTATATCTGCTATATTCTTATCATAGAAATCTCTGACTACATATAAAGTATCTCCTTTTGCATTAAAATTTTTAAATACTTGATTCTTTGAACCAAGCGCTGCTTTAGGTATTATGTCTGCGTACGGATGTTTTATAATAAATGCGCCTCTGAAATTTATACTATTATCCATGTTGGTTAAATCCTTTCATATTGTAGTTAAAACGCATAAATTTTATTTTTGCTATTTTTTATATTTATTTTGTAACATAAATTTACAAAAATTCAAAAATTTAACATTTTAAAAAATAAAAAGCTCCCTGATTGAGGGAGCTTTTAGAAATTATACTTCCAATTATTCGTAAATATAACCGTTTGTTAAATCAATTTTCAATGGTCCAAGCAATCTGATATTAACTATTTGTCCATTAGTAGTTAATACTTTTTTATTTTTGAATAACTTGCTCCAGAATCCGTTAACTTCAGGGTCCAATGTCGCAACACCATATAACATAACTGCTTGATCATTAGGTGTTACTAACAATTCATTCTTAATAATGATTTCGCCATTTTTCTTAAATGTTTGTCCTCTTTGAACAAACTTGATTTGTCCTTTTAAATCACTACCTTCTTGAACAAGCAAGTAGCCTTCTTTTGTAACAATGTTTTTAGGAACTTTTGCAGTATATATATCTGCTACATTAGATATCTCAGAACCAATAACCGTTTCAAGTCTGATTGGGAATATTGCACCTGCAGGAATAACACCAATTGAACCTTGCACTCTTACGTTGTCTAAAATATAACCTTCAGCAGTTCTTTTTTGAAGATTTTCTGCCAATTTTGCATTCGGATTAAGTTTTGCTTCTTGCATCATCTTGTATAGTAAAGCAGCAACTTCTGCTCTGTTCATAGGTCTGTTTGGTTCCATTCTGCCTTCACGTCCGGGCTCGATAACATCTAAGTCTAAAAGTTGAGATTTAGCAGCAGCCATTAAGAACCAAGCCGGCAATTGAGTATAGTCTTCATAACTTTTTTCAATAATACCTTGTGCTCTTTGTTCACTAATATTTGAAGTTGTAAGAGCATTAACTGCAATTGTAATTGCTTCAGCTCTTGTAACAGGGTCATAAGGTCTGAATCTTTCACCACGTCCGTTAGGAATAAGGTCAAAGTAAACTGCTTTTTGGATTATATTGTAACCCCAAAAGTCTGGTTCAATGTCACCATAGTTAATCGGTTGTGAAACTGTTGTATTTTCTTGTCCTAATGATTTAATAACCATTGAGGCAAATTCTGCTCTTGAAACAGGAATATCAGGCTTGTATGTTCCATCAGGATAACCTACTAAAACACCGATTTCTGTCAAAAATTTAATCGATTGGTAACACCAATGACTTTCATCCATATCAGTATAAAAAGCATTTGCAGGGGTGTTAAACACACACAGCAAGCCTAAAATAATCAATCCTTGCAATAACTTTTTGAACATTAAGAGTCCTCCTTTTTCTATTCTTAACTCTAGATTATATCATATATTAAATACGATTATATTGCAATTTTTATTTTATGATTGTGTTTAATGTTTTAACAATTCTACATAATGTCATATTAAAATTTATTTTCTGACATCAATAACTTCGCCTGTTAACTCAGATAGTAATATTTTTAATGATACTTCTGCAACAATATCAGGGTTCAAAAGGCTATCAAGAGGTTCTTTGCCAAAAGCTTTGAATCTCATAGGTGTTGCTGTTCTTTCCGGATTTATTGTATTTATTTTGATTCCATCAGAGATTAATTCGTCTGCCATTGCTTGAACAAAATTTACAATACCTGCTTTTGCAGAAGAATATGTCGAGTAAAGAGATCTTCCTTTGGTATAAGAACTAGATGTAAACAGTAAAATTTCGCTTTTTGTTTCTGTTAAATAAGGGATACTTGCTTTTGTTTCATTTATTGAACCAATATAATTTATGTTAATATCTTCAATAATGTCTTCAATTGAGCGTTCGGAAATTTTTCCCATTCTTAAAACACCAGCTGTATTAACTACATAATTTATACACCCTACTTGATTTATAATTTGTTTGAAAGCTGTTTCTACATTTTTGTATGATGATATATCACAACCTGTTGATATAGAACAACGATAAACGTTTGCATTATATTTTTTTGCAATGTTGATTATGCATTTTCCTATTTCGCTTGTACCGCCAAATACAACTATGTTTTTGTTTGCTAGATTATTTAAGTCAATATTATTAGGTAATGACGTGCTTTTTATTTGGAATAGCCTATCTGCTAAATATACATCAGACGGGTATGTGATCTTGATATTCTCGTTATCACCCTGTACTACGTATACTTTTTCTAAATTATATTTTATTATGAGACCGCAATCATCGGTAAAGTTCTCATCATTTTTAGATAATTCGTGAGCTCTTTTTAATAATGATAATTTAAAGCATTGTGGTGTTTGACCTCTCATTAAAACTTTTCGGTTCGGAATTTTGCTTATAATATCAGAATCAACTTGAATAATTGTATCTGCTGATGGAATTGCTACGTCAACGGCAGAATATATTTTAAGCGCATCTAAACAATCATTTATAATTCATTGGGAAAGAAATGGACGTGCGCAATCATGAATTATGACATTTGCTTCTTTTTCTACAATAGAAGATATGCCTATGTATGAACTTTCTTTTCTGGTATTCCCTCCGTTCAAAATTTTTATTATTTTTTTGAATTTATTCTTTAGAATAATTTCTTCTGCAAAATGTCTGTATTCTGGTGTAATTACCAGAATAATATTATCAATTCGTTCGTTTTTTTCAAAAATATCAATTGTATGCTCAAGAACAGTTTTGCCAGCAATTTTGACAAATTGTTTTGGAATATCACTGCTATATCTGGTTCCTGAACCTGATGCTAATATAATGCCATAATTAGTTAACATGATAACCACTCATTTACTACTTGTATATCTATTATTATAAGTTATTAATACCAAAATGCAGCCAGAATCTCATAACTTCTGTCTGCATATGGTTAAAATCTGCGTTTTCACTTATGGGTTATTGCGCAAGTTCACCGGTATAAAATCCCATAAGATTTGCTAAACGATGCTGCTTTTCTACAGCTTTTTCAATGTTTTGTTTAATTTCTTCTAATTCATTTAATAATGTTTTTAAATCTTTACGATGCTTGCTCTCTAGGCTTACCTCCTTATTAACTGTTGTATTTTTGCTTTCATCCGATGACGATAAATCAATTTCTATCCAATTCGGAGAAAAGCATTTATTATTAAATTCTTTTTTTGACATACTATATCCCTTCTTTTGTAATCTAATAATTTTTAACAAATTTAACTCTGTCAAATAATGTTAATATTGTCCATTTAAAATTTGAAAAGAAATTTTTACATTCTAAATAATCTTTTTTTACTTTTTGGAACTCTTCAGAATTAAAATCGAAACTTGTCATTTCTGAATATTCAATAAGCATTTCGTGTTCATCTGTTTGTCCCATAACATACTCCTTCTGAATTCCTGTTTTTGATTTTACTATTCCCTAAAAAACAACTATGTTAGATTTTTAATTCATTCTTTTTATTTTTCCTTACATGTATGTTATCGGCATATTTTTTTAAAACTTTAATTTTTTAGGCACTTTTGTTACAAAACTTTACATATAAACTACAAAAGTGTATATATAATTGCGTTTGGTCTTAGTTTAGCAAATGTTAAGTTTTGTAAAATATTTATAAAAAAAAGGCAATTTTTGAAACAATATATACTTTATATATATACAGAGGTTATATAAGATGAGCAGAGAGTTAAACAACAAACTGAATATTGTCAATGCTATCAATAGTAATATTGTAAAATCTATTACTGATACTTACATTGATAATGTTAACGCACGAACAGCAAAGGTAAGCTGTTCTACGAGTGACATTTATACTGAAACTAAAAATTTAGGTTATAGTTTCGGCTCCAGAGAAGGTATTGAAGCTTGGAGTAAAAATTTAAAACGCAGAGTAAAACCTTCTGTTACAACAACAGAAATATTGCAGCAGATAGTAGATGAAATTAATTTGCAACAGGAGAAAGAGCTAAAAAATAATATAAAAGAAGAAATAAAATCACTGAATTTAAGTACAACTGCGAATCCTGCTTTTATGGTCAATGATGCGGGAGTTTACTATAGATTTGATGATAATAGGTTTGTTCCGGAACCATCACTAATTGATGTTGACGAAAATGGTAATTATACGGTTAAAACTTCAATGAATACAGGTGATGATAAATTATATGCCACATATGATATTAATCATAAACCAGTTACTTTTAAAGTAATAAATTCTGATAACAAGCCGTATAGCTCTGCCAGATATGTTGCAAAAAAATTAAATATGAAACAAGAATTTGTAAAACAATATAAATTGCATGGGTATAGCGGCAATGCATCCGGATTAACAGCTACAATAAAGAATTTGCTTACTGATCCTAAACCAAGCGGATATTATTTTGATCAAAGTTATTCTTTCTTTAAATGGAATGCATCTGACGAACAATTTGAAGTTCATACAAGGATTGGTAACATGCCGGGTTCTCCAATGTTATCAGATTATGAATTTAAAGAAGATTCTGTTGTCAGAACTGATTATGACGGAGCTGGAATTTATTTGTAAAATCACTTTAAACCTATAATTAATAACAATATTAGTGCAAAGGGAACAATATATTTTAACCCTATATCAAATAGATTTGATAAAAATTTATTCTTGAGAAACATTGTTCCTCGAATTTTAAGAAACCATCCTGCAATTATGCATAAGAAAAATGCATTTAGAGGCATTAGAACATTAGATGTAATAAAATCTAAAAAGTCAAATATTGAACGATTAAGTAATTTATATTCGCTCATTATGCCGAAAGAAAGTGTTGCAGGTATTGAGATTGCTGCAACTATTAAAAACACCCAATAAGCGGCCTTTGCTCTTGATATTTTTAAGCGTTCACTTAAGGATGCAATGGGTACTTCTAAAATGCTTATACCAGATGTTACTGCAGCGGCAAATAGTAGTATAAAGAATGCTGCAAGGATTATGTGACCGAAAGGTATTTGTGAAAAAATATGTGGTAGTGTTACAAATACAAGCCCGGCTCCTGAATTTGGCTCTAACCCAAATGAAAATATAGCAGGAAATATCATAATACCTGCTAATAATGCGAACAATGTGTCTGAAAAAATTATAGTGTACGTTGATTTCATTATGTTTTTATCTTCTTTAATATAGCTACCATATGTCAGTAACGCTCCCATTCCTATGCTTAATGTAAATAAAGCTTGACCTAATGCTGATAAAAACATTTGAGGATTAATTTTACTAAAATCGGGTTTAAACATGTATTCAAGTCCAAGATTGGCATTAGGTAATTGTAATCCAAATATTATAAGAATAATCATAATAACAGCAAATAATGGCATTAGGATGTTATTTGCAAATTCAATTCCCTTTTTTATTCCTCTGGCAGTTAGGATAATGCATATAAGCAAAAATAGCAATGTGTATGTGCATGCCGGTATTGAATTTTGCGTAAGTTGAACAAAATATTCAGAGAAGTTTGCAATTTTAAGATTCCTAAAACCCAGTAAAATGTAATTTATTATCCAACCGCCTACAATAAAGTAAAAAGAAGATATTAAAATTCCTGTTATTGGGTTCATAATTCCAAATATTTTGAATTTTGGATTAACTGACTCAAAAGCGCCGATACATTCTTTTTTTGTTATTTTTCCCATTGCAAGTTCAGCAAATAGCGGAATAAAACAAATTGTCATGATTAATAATAAGTAAACTAATAAAAATACTGCACCACCATTTTGTCCCATAATATATGGGAATCTCCAAATGTTTCCTAATCCTACAGCTGAACCAATAGCTGCAAGTATAAATGTGTATTTTGATGTCCAGCTTGGTCTGTTATTTTCCAATTTTTAACCTAATATTAAGTATCTAATACTTATTAATTATATTACAAATATATAAATATACAATTTTATTACTTATAAAACCAAACAAAAAGATGATAGTTATATAACTTGTTTCATGTATAATAAAAAGTAAGGATATATATTTAAAAGTGGAAGAGAAGTGTATGAGATTTAATAAAAAAGTAATAAGTTTATTAGCAGTTATATGTGTTTTTGGAACTTCTATAAGTAGTGCAGAAGCGTTTTCTATAAAAAGGAAATCAGGGAATAACATTCAGGCAGCAAAGACAGAGCAGAATAAAATTATTAAAAATAAACAAAAAAAATCAAAGAATAAACCTGTTGAAAATGTTCCGTATACTAATGAAGTTCATTCAGTTTTTACATTAAATGACTGTATTGATAATGCGATTAAATATAATCCAAGTATACAAGCGGCAATTTACAATGAAGATGTTTATAAATCTCGTATCGGACAAGCATGGGCAAACTTTTTTCCTGCAATAAGTGCCGGCATTGAGGCTTCAAGAAGTGGTAATAAATATACAGGAGATTTTCCTTATTTAGCCAATCAATATTCAACTATGGGATACATACCTACTGTCTCTGCCAGTATGATGCTATTTGACTTTGGTAAAACTAAAGCTACTGCTGATATGGCAAAAAGATTGTATGAAGCAAGTCAGGAAAGCACAAAAGAGAATATTAACACTATTATATATAATATTAAAACGGCATACTATAATATTTTGTTTGCACAAGCTCAAGTAAAAGTTTATGAAGATACTGTAGCTGATTATCAACTTCAGTTAGATCAGGCATGGGGATTTTACCGTTATGGAACCAAGCCTAAAGTCGATGTTGTAACTGCCGAATACAATTTGGGAAAAGCTAAACTTAATTTAGTAAAAGCTAAGAATGTATTAGAAGTTGCTCAAGTACTGTTGTCCCAAATTATGGGGATACCAGAATATACAAATTACGAATTAAGTGATCAATTAACGTTAAATCTTTTTGATATAACAGAAGAAAATGCTATAAAGACTGCTTTTGATATTCGTCCTGAACTTGTTGCGGCACAAAAAGCTTCTGAAGCTGCAAAAATGAACTTAAGAGCTATTAGAAGAGAATATGCGCCGGATTTAGGAATTTTTGGAAGTTATAGTAACGGTATAGGCAATAAATATAATTTACAATCGGGTCAAGTCGGAGTTAGTTTAAACTATAACGGATTGAATATTGCGAGAATTAAGAAACAAGTAGATGAAGCAAATGCAGAATATAAAAAAGCAAAAGCTGAGTATGAAGATGTAAAACACACTGTATATTTCAATGTTAAGAAAAATTATTTAGAGCTTGAAACTGATAGAGAGGCTATTGTTATTGCAAAGTTAGCATTAGATCAGGCTAAGGAACAATATAGACAAGTTACAGGAAGATATAAAGCCGGTGTCGGTGATGCAATTGAGTTAAAAGATGGTGAAAATACATATTTAAATGCTCGTCTTGATTTTTATAATGCAATGCTTAATTATAATGTGACTGCCGCTGGTTTAGAAAAAGAAATTGGTTTGCCGCTGAAACAGAAAAGTGAAAAGGTATTAGATATAAAAGCTGAAGATTTATAATTTAAGTGTTTTATTTAATTTTGGTATAAACAGTAATAACAGTAAAAAAGATATAAAGGATATAAGTGCAAGCGGCATAAATAGTTCTGCTGCTGAAATTGTACCATATTTACCACCCCAAAAACCTGATAAAGTATCACCAATAAAACACGTTAAAAACCAGCATCCCATCATTAACGAAAGAAATCTTTTTGGTGCTAATTTTGAGACTAATGAAAGTCCGATTGGAGATAAGCAAAGCTCTGAAATCGTCATAATAAAATAAACTAAAATAAGCCATAACGGTGATATTTTATTTACTGATGCCAAATTTCCCGCAAAAATTAAGATTATATATGATATTGTCATAAGTAAGAGTGCTATAGCAAATTTTTCAACAGAGCTTGGTTCTTTGTTTCTGTTCTTTAACCATAACCAAAATGCCGATGCAATAGGTGCTATTGTTATAATGAAGAAAGGATTTAAGGACTGAAAATATCCTGTTGGGATTTCATATCCCATAATATTTCTGTTTATTTGGTATTCTGCAAATAATGTTAATGATGAACCTGCTTGTTCAAAACAAATCCAAAACGGTATAGTAAATAGCATGAGAATCACCAAGGATATTAATTTTGAATTACTATTCTGTTCATTTTTGAAAATGTCTTTGTCATTTTGTATGTTTTTGTATGACGGTATTAGTCCATTATTCCCCAGTAGTCTGTTTTCAAAAATTTTATATGTAAATAAACCTATCAGCATTCCGACTCCTGCAGCAGCGAAACCCCAATTAAAACCGTATTTTGCTGCTAGACTGCCACAAATAAGGGGTGATAAAAATGCACCAAGATTAATACCCATATAAAAAATAGTAAAGGCGGAATCTTTTTTGTTGTTATCATTACCGTATAAAAGTCCCAAAACAGAGCTTATATTTGATTTAAAAAAGCCATTTGCGGTGATCATAAAGAACAGTGATAATAAAAATAAACTTTTAGGCCCAAATGCCAATAAAAATAACCCGATACTCATGCAAACAGCTCCAGTTGTTATGCATCTTCTTTGACCAATGTATCTGTCCGCCAAATATCCGCCTAACAAAGGGGTTAAGTATACCATTCCGGTATAAAGGCCATATATATTACCGGCATGCTGTGAGGAATACATTAATTCTTTAACCATATATAGGACAAGTAACGCACGCATTCCATAAAAAGAAAAACGCTCCCACATCTCAACAAAAAACAGTAAGTACAATCCTTTGGGATGATTTTGCTGAAATATATTTGTCATATATTACCGTTTTATTGATTTCTTGTACCAATAATAAACTGCTCTGGCTACACGATTAGACGAGTGTCTGACCAAACCTTGTTTATTTTCTTGTATAAGTTTTTGTGAAACTACTTCTATGCCGATTGGAGCAATATTTTCCATGTCTAACCTAACCGGTATTGAACCTGATGCAGCATAACCTTCTGATATATTATCAGGGAGAGCATTATTAACAAGGACTGCATCAATTATGCATTTACCTTTTGCGTGCTTTATAAGTGCATTAACATGGCTTGCTACGGTATAATCTGTTGTTTCACCAGGTTGAGTCATAATATTACAAACATATATCTTCTTTGCTTTAGACTTTGTAATTGCTTCTACGATCCCTGATACAAGCAGATTCGGAATAACACTTGTGTATAAACTCCCAGGACCTAATATGATTAAATCAGCTTCTTTTATTGCATTAATAGCTTCAGGTAACGCTGTACACACAGAAGGCTCTGTAAACAATTGTTTAATTTGTCCATGAGCTTCTGGAATATTTGATTCACCATGAATAATTCTTCCGTCTTCAAATTCTGCTCCGAGCTTCATATCATCCAATGTGGCAGGAAGTACTACCCCACGAATGTTTAAAACATTAGAAGATTCTTTTATTGCTTTAACCATATTACCTGTAATTGCACATAAAGCAGTTAAAAATAAATTTCCAAAGCTATGACCTTCTAATCCTTCTCCTGACTTAAATCTATATTGAAATAGTTCTGTAATTAAATCTTCATCATCTCCAAGAGCTGCTATACAATTTCTTATGTCTCCGGGTGGTAAAATACCCATTTCGTTTCTGAGTCTGCCAGAACTTCCACCATCGTCACCAACAGTTACTATTGCTGTTATATTACTAGTATAATGCTTTATTCCTCTTAAAAGCATTGATAAACCGGTACCGCCACCGATAGCAACAATTTTAGCTCCTTTATTTAGTTTACGTCTTCTGTATAATTTTTCTAATATAGAAGAATTTCCTTTAGAGGAATTCATATCCATGATTGATAAAGTTGTTTTTTGCCATCCTTTAAAAAATATTGCTGATCCGATTAAAATAAATACAGCTGCTAATAAATTAGTCGGTAAAATTAATGCAGCCTTCCTAATTAATTCAAGTGTTAAATAAATCGGTCTAACGTTTGTTAGAATCATAAAACCTAATACTATTAATATTGAACCAAAAAATATTAGTAAAAACCACCTCTTTACTTCTAGTCCCGGAATAAGCCAACCAACTTCTTTTTTAACATTGACGTTTTCTTTTATATCATCTATATTAAATGTCATATTCTATCCTTTAACTCCGTAAAAATTAAATCTTTTGTTATTAATCTTCAACCCAGCCTGATAACTTTGCATTTATATAGTTGACAGGTGCTGGTGTAATTAAACGTTTAGCTTCTTTTATTAAATCAATTGAATTTCTGTATTTATTCGCAAAATGTATAGTTTGTACATCACACATACTCATACCGTTCAAGTTATTACGAATTTGAGAGGTGTGTAAAAGATGTTGAAGTCGTTTAATCATATCATAGTTGTTTGTATTATCCGGTATTGAATAATCAACTGTTAAATCCGGATTGTATGTTTTTTCTAAGCATAATTCTTGAGCAACATTAATATTTATATAATCACTTACTTTTGATGTGATATCTCCCATCGGGGCATAATATACAAGCCAGTCAGAACATTTTTTTATTGCTTTGGCTACTGAGGCAGAAAATGTAAAATCATCTCCGCAAGCTTTATACATGGCGCCGTGTGGTCTTACGTGCTCAATACTTAAGCCGTATGCTTTTGCAAATGACATAATCGCACTTACTTGATATACAACAAGAGCTTCAAGTTCATCTTCTTTTAATTCTACAGGTCTGTATCCAAAACCTTGAATATCATTAAACCCAATATGGGCACCTATAGCAACATTTTTTTCCTTTGCTTTTAAAAGAGCTTCTTTTATAGTTATCGGATCTCCGGCATGAAACCCGCATGAAATATTCACTGAACTTACATAATCTAAAAGTTCATATTCCTGATTATTTTTATAAACTCCGTAAGCTTGAGCCAAATCGCAGTTAAAATCTATATTTTTTATAGATTTTTTTTCTAATACTTCTTGCATTAAAATCCCCTTTTGTCTTAATTTATATAGTATTAATCTATTTATAAATAGTAATATCATAATTATACAACAAAATTGATAATTGAACGTATAAATAAAAATTGAATATTTTATTAATCTATGTTAGTATAGCCCAGTAAAAGTTGGGAATTAGTTATGTATGATTTAAAAAAACATATTGGCAATAGCTGGTATAATATACTCGATGAAAATGAAAAAAATATTTTTTCAGAAGCAATATTAAATGTTGAAAAAAAAAGAAAAGAGCAAGACATTTTGCCATATGAAGCAGAAAATAGCGGTGTATTTTATGCTCTAAAGTTAACACAATATGATAAAGTAAAAGTTTTGATAATAGGTCAAGACCCATATCCAAATAAAGAAGATGCTCATGGTCTTGCCTTTTCAAAGTTGTCAGGAAAAATTCCGGCAAGTTTAAAAAATATTTTTCAAAAAATAAAGGAAGAAACAGGTATATTCAATACTACCGGAAATTTAACCGCTTGGGCAGAACAAGGTGTTCTCTTGCTGAATAGGGCATTAACTTTTTCAAAAAAAGAAACTCTTGCTGCAAGAAATCGATTCTGGCTTCCGGTTATTAATATCATAATTAATAAATTAATTGCACGAAATAAACCTCTTATAATTATTCTTTGGGGAAATCCTGCAAATGATATTGAACAATTTTCTTTTGAAAAAGAAAATGACTATAAAAACAGAAATATTTATATATTACGTTCGTCACATCCTTCAAATATGGGTAATGCAAAAAATACCCCGCTTAAAGACGGCAAAATTCCATCTTTTATGTCGTCAAATAACTTTTTTAAAGCAAATGAGATTTTAAAATCTTGCGGTGAAAAAGAAATTAATTGGACGACATAAAATTCTTCCAAAAAGAAAACCCCCGCTGATAAAGCATCAAAAGGGGCAAAATTTGTAAGTAAGATGTAAGATTATATAAGAGAGTAATTTTGTGTTCTTATTCTATTCTATTGTTTCGATTATTTTAAAGGTTGTTTAAAATAATATTTGTTCTGACTAATTAATACCTTAGTGTCTTAAATCAAGCGATGAAGTTGTTACCGAATCTGTTAGCACCGTAGAAGAAAGATTCTCTCATTACTTGTTGCAAGTTTCTTTTTCTAACGATTTTGTTTCCTACATTTGTGTTAGCGATATCTTCTACAGACTTTGAGTAAATGCCTGTTACGAGAGATGTAATGTATTTGGAAACAACAGTTTGTTCGTTAGCTTCTTCAGGAGATACAGTTGCTACTTCGTTTTCAAATGTTTCAAAGAAGTTGTTGATTGATTCTAATTCTTCGTTTGATAATTTGTTTTCTGTAAATAACATCTGTTTACTCTCCTTGAATATCGCTTACATATATATAAAGTATTTCACTTTTAAAAAATTGCCTTTTTTGATGCGTTTTGTTAAGAAATGTAAAGTTGAGTTTATTTTTTTGAAAATTCTGTAATAAAAGTTAAT
>CADBTL010000017.1 GCA_902797575.1 uncultured bacterium | reverse complement strand
GGATACGTCATTCCGTGACGGTTTCCAATCAATCTTCGGGGCAAAAGTTCTCGTTGATGATTTTATTCCTGCACTTCAAGCAGCAGTAGACGCAGGTATTAAGCATTTTGAAACGGCCGGCGGTGCAAGATTCCAAGCTCCGATTTTCTTCTGTAATGAAAATGCTTTTGAAACAATGGATAAAATTAGAGCAGCAGTTGGACCGGACGTTACATTGCAATCTTTAGCACGTGGTGTAAACGTAGTTGGTTTGAATTCTCAGCCAAGAGACGTAATTGACTTACACGCAAAAATGTTTGCAAAACACGGAGTAAATGTAATAAGAAATTTTGACGCACTAAATGATGTAAATAATTTGATTGATTCAGCTAATTCAATCAAAAAATACGGACTTCGTCACGAAGTTACAATCACTATGATGGAGCTTCCATATGGTTGTGAAGGCGCTCATGACCCTGATTTTTATGAAAGAGTTTTGAGAAATATCCTTGATGCAGGCATTCCGTTTGATAGTTTAGCATTCAAAGATGCTTCAGGTACTTCTAATCCTCGTAAAGTTTATGAAACTGTCAGAAGAACAAGAGAAATCTTAGGACCTGACGCTCATATCAGATTCCACTCTCATGAAACAGCCGGCACAGGCTTAGCTGCATACTTAGCTGCTCTCGAAGGCGGAGCTGACGGAATTGATTTAGCTATGAAACCAGTTTCTGGCGGAACAGGTCAACCGGATATTATTTCTATGTGGCATGCTCTTAAAGGTACTGAATACGAATTAGGTTTAGATATAAAGAAGATAATGGAAACAGAAGAAATCTTCAAAGAATGTATGAAAGATTACCCGATTTCTCCGATTTCTCTTGCTGTAAATCCGATTCTTATCCAAGCACCATTGCCGGGCGGTGCTACTGCTACAACGGTTAACCAATTAAAAGATATGGGTATGTTGGATAAATTCCCGAAACTTATTGCAAATATGAAAGAAGTTGTTGAAAGAGGCGGTTTTGCAACATCTGTAACTCCTGTTTCTCAGTTCTATGCTCAACAATCATTCTTAAATGCAATTACTCCTAACCCTTGGGAACAAGCAAACCCAGGTTATGCAAAAATGTTATTAGGTTACTTCGGTAAAACACCTTGCGAACCTGATCCTGAACTTGTAAAATGGGCAGAAGAAAAAACAGGTCTTCAACCTACAACAGAAAAAGTAGTTGATATTAATGAAAAAGATCCTGAAAAAGGTGTTGAAGCTGCTAAAAAACGCCTTGAAGCAGCAGGACTCCCAACAACTGAAGAAAACATATTTATTGCTGCAGCATGTAAAGACGGTAATGTTGATAAAGGAATTGACTTCTTGCTGGGTAAAGGTCAAGTTTCTGTTAACAAAGTTAAAGCTGATGCTCCAAAAGCTCAAACAGCTAACGCAAGCGGTGAATATACTGTTAAAGTGAACGGAAAGGCTTATGCTGTTAAATTAGACGGCGACAATAAAGCTACCGTAAACGGGAAAGCTTATGATATAGACGTTAAAGCTGGTATTGAAACTAAAGGTTCAGCTTCTTCCGGCGAAGGCGAAGAAATCAAAGCAGGTTTACCCGGTAATGTATTAAGAATAGAAGTTTCAGAAGGCGATTCTGTATCAGAAGGCGATGTTCTTTTAGTAGTAGAAGCTATGAAAATGGAAACTGAAATTAAGGCTCCAAAAGCAGGTACTGTAAATTCAATCTTAGTTGCTCAAGGTGATAAGGTTGTGACTGGTCAAGGTTTAGTAATAATTGGATAAAGGAGAGATAGTATGAGTATTGATATAGCAAGCGGATTTAAATCTCTCTGGGAATCAACAGGCATTATGAATTTTGTCCTTCCTCCTGATAGTTTGATTTCAAATCCTATTGAACAATTTTTACATATGTATGGTATGCCCATAATGGTAGTAATTTGTTTATTTCTGTTATGGCTCGGTATAAAAAAACAATTTGAACCACTTTTGTTAGTTCCTATTGCATTTGGAGGTTTAATTGCAAACTTTCCATGTGATCATAGTTTTCAAGCTTTTGTTTATAAGGTAGGTATTGATCCTGCTATAGGAATATTTCCGTTAATAATATTTATGGGTGTTGGTGCAATGACAGATTTTGGCCCGTTAATTGCAAACCCGAAAACTGCGTTGTTAGGTGGTGCTGCTCAGTTTGGAATCTTTGGCGCTTTATTACTTGCACTTTGTCTCGGATTTACACCTGCAGAAGCCGGTGCAATCGGTATAATAGGTGGTGCAGATGGTCCGACATCTATTTTTGTAACATCAAGATTAGCAGAACATTTATTACCAGCAATTGCGGTTGCTGCATATTCTTATATGGCATTAGTTCCTGTTATTCAACCTCCAATAATGAAGTTGTTGACAACAGAAGAAGAACGTAAAATTCAAATGACACAATTGAGAGAAGTTTCAAAAAGAGAAAAAATTGCATTTCCTCTTGTTGTTCTGATTCTTTGTGCAATTTTGCTTCCTGATGCCTGTCCTTTAGTAGGGATGCTTACATTCGGGAATCTTTGTAAAGAATGTGGTGTAGTTGACAGACTTTCAGATACTATGCAAAATGCTTTAATTAATATTATTACAATATTTTTAGGATTAGCAGTTGGTTCAAAACTATCCGCTGCAAAATTCTTAACTCCTGAAACTTTAAAAATATTAGTATTAGGTATATTAGCATTTGGACTTGCAACTGCGGCAGGCGTATTAATGGCAAAATTAATGAATTGTTTTTCAAAAACAAAAATCAATCCGCTTATTGGTGCAGCTGGTGTTTCTGCAGTACCAATGGCAGCACGTGTTGCTAACAAAGTCGGTTTAGAGGCTAATCCTCAAAACTTTTTATTGATGCACGCAATGGGACCAAATGTAGCTGGTGTAATCGGTTCAGCAGTAGCAGCAGGTGTATTATTGGCACTTTGCCACTAGGGATAAATATGTAGAGTGTCAGCTTAGTAAAGCCGACCTACTTTCCACATAAAACAATAACAAATGCGTTCAAATGATTAATTATCAATTTGAACGCATTTGTTTTAATCTTTGCAGGTCAGGTTTAACCTGACATAAACTATTTATAAAATTTAGAATGTGTATTTTGCAGTTATGCTAACTTGACTGTTAGTACCTAAACTACCATTTAGATTCAATGATAACTTATCACTAGCTTTGTAACTAACTTGACCAACACCGTTAACGTATGTATTAGAAGGATTCGTAACTACAACTGATGATTTTGATTGATTTGCTATATCCTCAACATTTACATTGCCGGCATTAATTGTTATATGTGAATTAGCTTCTGAATTCATTGTGATATCCGGTCTCATGCTACTTATTGTACCTGCTTCTGCGCCAACTCCAAATTTAAATTTTCCTGCACTAAATTTATAAAGAGCTTTTGCACCTAATTTTGTCATACCTTTAAACCAAGTAGAAGAAAGGTTATTATCAAGTCCATTGTTTGCTTTAATTTCAGTTGGAACTTCTACTCCTAATTGTTCTAATCTTGCTTCTATTAATGACATTGAAGAAGTATCATATGTTTTTGATTGTTTACTTGCAATATTTATATTTCTTTGAGCTTCAGCACTAAGTTCAAGCCCCATGTTTCTTCCTAAATCGAATTCATAACCGATTTGTGCTTTTGCACCTAGTGCAGTACCACCTAAAACTTCAGCTCTTGCAAATGCACCTCTGTAATTAACTTCTCCACCTAAAATTGCTCCTGTGTAAAGATAACTTTCACTTGAGTTGTTAATTGTTCCTGCTTGAATACCTGTGTAACCAGCTACTTGTACTTTGCTTGCGATTGTTTTTGGATCTGCCATAATTTTTTCTCCTTTTCTTTTTCTATCTCTCGTGTTAACATTTTGTTCGTGTATCTGTTATGTACATATAAAGTATTTATCATTTGAGAAATTGCCTATTTTTATGAAATAAAATTTCTAAAATGCTGAAATATAGAAATTACGCCACATTACAGCTTTACAAAACTTAATATAAAATACTCTTAAGTTCATATTTTTGAATATTGATGAAACAAAATGTATATTGGTGCTACGCACGTAATTATATTGAACGGCTTTTGAACAAAAACTAATTATTAATTAAATATTTGTTAAATCGCCTTTTGATTATACAGAAGCGTAAGAAGCAGAAAGTAAGGCTTATGGGTGTAAAAGAAGAATTAGGTAAAAAAATAAAGCGAATGCGCATAAATAGAGGCTTAACTCAGGAGCAGCTTTCGGAAGCAGCAGATATAACTCAAAGGACATTAAGCGGAATTGAGATTGGTGAAAATTTTGTAACTGCTGAGACCTTAGACAGGCTAATTAAGGCATTAAACACAACAACAGAAGAATTATTTGCCACAAATCATTTAAAGAGTGAAAAAGAGATATTGGAAGAAGTAACCAATGATATACAAATAATTTCAAGAAATCCTGCAAAGCTTGATATATTGTATAATGTTGTACGAAGTTTGATGAAAGAATAAAAGCGGCTATAAGATTATCTTATAACCGCTTTTGTTATAAAAAAGAATGGATAATTTTATTTACCACTTTGTTCCGTTAGTATTATATGCATTACCGTTATTTATAATTTTAATGCGACCATTTTCGATATATTTTCCATTTTTTCTTGAATTGTCTGCTGTAGTATCGCTAATACCTGTTGGGTCAGCCTTAGGGGCTTCCAGTAAAACATCAACAAGTACATTTTCAGCAACTTTGTTGTCCATATTTAAATCTTTATTAATATCGCTGTAGTTACCTGATTGGATTCTTGCATAAGCAATGTTGCGTTCGTTGTCTGTTTGCATTGCAAGATGTGCAATACTATCGTGAACAGATTTTCTGTTCTTTTTGATTCTTGAAAACAGATTAGCAAATTCCGTTGTCAGTACTTGTCTATTGCCGGTTTTTAGCGCTGAATTTATTTTTGCTTCGGAAGAATCAATATCGCGCTTAATGTTATTCATGTCTGATACAACTTTGTTGCCAAGAGTTGTTGCTTGCGTGCCATCATTTCCGAATAAATCTTTGTCGCCAAATGTAATTAATGCATTATTGACATCCGCACGAAGGCTCTGAGTTGCATCTTTTAGAGTTCTCATATCTAATATAATAGTAATAATATATTTATGTATTTGCCCATCGACAAGGTCTGCCGGTTTATTTAATTCTTTATACAAATCTTCCGTTTTCATTTGCGTATATTTATCAAGGTCATTATTTATCATTGCAATAAAATCAGGAAGTCCGCTTTCGTATATGCTTAAAATATCACTTGCTGCAGTTGCCATTCTATCTTCTAAGTAATCAATTTTTGCATAATCATCTACTGCCGGAAGTGCTGTATAACTTAATGCTCTATTCCTTTCACTTAATTTATCTGCATACTTTTTCATTACTTCTGCTTTTTGATCTGCAGGTAATTTATCAAAATTTTCAATTGCATCTTGAACCTCAGGTTCTTTCACTCTGCTGGTAGTAGTCCCGTCAGATTCATTTACTAACAAGTGGCTAATATTATCTTTATTATTACCACCTTCTAATTCAAAAAGATTGCCAAGTTCATCACCATCGATTTTGCCATCTTTGTTTGCATCAATATTGTGTTCTGCAAGTTTAGTTTTACCAATACTGTTAAAATCATCAGGTCTCAAAACGTAATCTGTCATTTTAAATCTCCTTTTCCTCATCATAAAAATACCGTATGTATATATAAAGTATCTTTATTTTGAAAAATTGCTAAAATTTTATAAAAAATTTTTAGTAAGATTTAAAATCAAGTAATAACAAAACGTTTGAGATTTACAAAACTTAATATATTTTTTATAAAAATACAAAAATGCAAAATATTCGTATTATAAATATAGTAATTGATAATACAGCCTATCTCATTCTTTTACCAAATATATTTTTTAAAATTGATAACAAGCCTTCACCGCCCATTGCACCACCTTTTAGCAGTCTTTCATAATTCTTATCCAAATAATCGTGATTAGGGCTAATTTCTTTAAGTCTTTCCATATAATCAATTGCTCCTTGATTATCACCTATAGATTCTCTAAATTCTGCAAGTTTAACCAATGCATTTGTATTGTTAGGATCAACATCTGCTAGCCTTTCATAAAATTCGCTGGCTTTTGTTTTATCACCTTCGGATTCCAGTAGTGTAGCAATTGTTTCGATGATATCAGCATCTTTTGAGTTAAATCTGTATGCAGTCATGTATTCATTCAAGGCTACGTCTTTATCATTTCTAAGTATATTGTATTTACCCCAGTTTAAGTGTTCATTGAATGAATCGCCCATTTGCTCATAAATCAGTGCTCTCATTTGGTATATAAGAGGTGAATTAGGGCTAAGTTTTTCAAATTCATCAATTTCATTAAAAGCTTTTTCAAACATTTCTTTTTGAAAATAGTATTGAGCAAGCAGTGAATGGAATGTATTTTCGTTGCTGTATTTATCTTTTACAGACATAAGAACATCATATCCTTTATCATTATCCCCCATATCAAATAATGCTCTTGCTTTTGTCAATTCATTTTTAGTAATGGCAAGTGCTTTTTCGGGCTGAGAATTTCTTATATATAGACCTGCAAGAACTTCATCGTATTCGGTAAAACCATTATTACGTTTACCTCTTTCAAGAGTTTGAATAGCTGATATAATACCTTCAGTTTTTTCATAAAGTTCAGCGAGTTTTACATATACCATAGGATTTTTATCATCGTCATCTGCAATTCTCAAATATTCATCAATGGCTTCCTGATACTTTTCTTGTCCTTCACAAAGCCCTGCATGTAGATACCTTGCAGGAAGAGCTTCTTGAGAGTTTGCCGCATGTGCAATAGCTTTTTTGTAATCACTGTTTGCATAGCTCATTTGCTGCTGCAGTGCGTGCATATTTCCTCTTAACAAATAGTATTTAAACTTGTCTTCATCAACAAATAAATCCAATAATTGTTCGTGTGCCATAATATTTGATGGATCAACTTCCAATATTCTTGCGTAAAAATTTTTAGCCTCAGATTTGTTACCTAATATTAGAGCTACGTGAGCAATTCTTGTTAAAATATCAATGTCATCAGGTTTGTGCATAAGCAATTTTTTATACTCGGCATATGCTTCTTCATATTTTTCACTTTGTTCTAATTGTTCTGCTGTATTCATAATAATATCTACCCCTTAACCCGTGCAATTAATTGTATTTATTTTGTGTTTCTTGCATCCCATTAGTAAAATAACACGCAATACCTTCTTTTGCAATTGCTAATGTTTCTTTTAATTTATCCAATTCCTCTTTTGAAAAATTTTGTAGAACAAATACTTCGGAAGGAATACTTGGCTGCGGACCTATGCCTATTTTTAACCTTGCAATATCCTTTGTTCCCATGTGCTGAATAATTGACTTAATTCCGTTATGACCTCCATCAGAACCATTTGGGCGAAAACGGATTTTCCCTAATTCTAATGATAAATCATCAAAAACAATTAACACATCTTTTACATCAATTTTATAATAATCCGTAACAGCTCTTACAGCTTCTCCTGACAAATTCATAAAAGTAGTCGGTTTAATAAGTAAATAATCTTCACCATTGTTATTGAACTTTGTAATAAAACATTTTAATCTTGAATTTTCTTTCATATCAAGACCTGCATTTAGGGCAATGCTATCTACAAGCATAAAACCTGCATTATGCCTTGTAAAAGTATATTTTGGTCCTATATTTCCCAGTCCTGCTATAAGTTTCAATGCTTTAATCCTTGTTAAAATTTTTTACTTAAATCTTCTCATATTTTTCATCATCTGATGCATGGAAAGTTTACCACCCATGTTTGAACCTAACTTACCCATCATTTTACCCATGTTTTTCTTAACATCAGACATTCCCTTCATCATAGTACGCATTTGCTCAAATTGTTTTATAAAGATATTAACATCGTGAATAGAAATTCCTGAACCTGATGCAATTCTCTTCTTTCTTGAGCTATTCATAAGTTCAGGGTGCTCTCTTTCTTCTGGCGTCATGCTTTGGATAAATACTTCAATACGCTTAAATTGTTTTTCTCCTTCATGCGAAATCATTTGTCTGTCATCTTTAGATAACCCCAGTCCTGGTATCATACCCAGAAGGTTATCCATTGAGCCAAACATTTTCATTTGTTTTTGAAGTTTTAGAAAATCATTAAAAGAAAATTCGGCTTTTGCCATTTTAGCTTCCATTTCACGAGCAGATTTCTCATCAAAGACTTCTTGAGCTCTTTCAACAAGTGAAACGATATCTCCCATGCCGAGAATTCGAGTTGCCATTCTCTCAGGATAAAAATCTTCTAAAGCATTAAGTTTTTCACCGGTTCCTGTTAACTTGATAGGCTTTTGTGTACAATATACAATACTCAAAGCTGCACCGCCTCTTGAGTCACCATCTAATTTGGTTAGAACAAGACCGGTAATTCCAAGTTGTGCATCAAAGTTTTCAGCTACGTTAACAGCTTCCTGACCTGTCATGGCATCAATTACCAACAATTTTTCTGCGGGTTTAAAAACTCTGTCAATTAAAAGTAGTTCTGCCATCATTTCAGTATCAATTTGTAAACGTCCGGCTGTATCTAAAATTAAAGTGTTATAACCGTTTTCTTTTGCGTAATTTATTGCATTGCTTATAATATTCTGAACATCCTTTGAGTCTTCAGAATATACATTTACTCCTGTTTGTTCCCCTAAAGCTTTTAATTGAGTAACAGCAGCCGGTCTATACACGTCACAAGCAACTAATAAAGGATTGCGTCCTTCTTTTTTTAATTTAACAGCAAGTTTAGCTGTAGACGTTGTTTTACCGCTGCCCTGAAGCCCAAGCATCATAATCAAAGCAGGATGCCCTGCTAAATCAAGTGGTTTTAATTCTTTACCGAGAAGATTTACAAGCTCATCGTGCACGATTTTTACCAACTGCTGTGATGGATTGACTCCTGACAAAACATTTTCACCTTCAGCTTTGTCTTTAATGTTAGATATAAAAGCTTTTACAACTCTAAGGTTAACGTCGGCTTCTAAAAGAGCACGTCTAATTTCTCTCAATGCGTCTTGCATATTGTCTTGCGTTAGTTCGCTTTGACCGGCAGTACGCTTAATAATATCTTGCAATTTATCAGATAACGAATCAAACATTTAAAATATCCCTTATAAACAATTAATGCCGAGCAAATTTTATTTTACTCCTGCTAATAGGATATCATAAACATTGTATTATGCGAATAAACCAAAGAATCTCTTATAGTTTTCTTCAGTGATTTGTTCACAACTTTCTTTCATTTTTTTGATCGCAGCAAGTTCTGATTCCAGATTCTTCATTTCTTTATTTATTTTTGATTCTTTATTATTAAGTATTAATTTTTGTGCCTGATATTCCGCAAATGCAGTTTCTCTTGCATCTGTATCGCTTACTGTAAATATATTCTTGCAGTTACTTGCAACAGTAAAACTGTAGTCATATTTTGTACCGTCATCATCGTCATCTGATGTATCTTCTGTCATAGTTGTAAAATAATAAGAGCCGTTTTGAAGCATTTGGTTAAGATAATCATCATCATTCAGATTTTCATCATAAGTCCAGCCGTTATCTGCAATAGCGGTAAATATTTGATCATAAAAATCTATTTGTTTTTGTTCAGGTCCGCTTAATATTCCTGCATTTATTTCAGTAGCTGCTTGATATGCTGCTACAGCATCTTGATAAGCTTTGTCTGCCTCTTGATATGCACTTAAAGTACTATTGCCATTTCTATCAGCGTAAACAGTCATTTTTGAGCTACCCAATGATTCAAAAAAACCTTCAATAATACCGGAAACAAATTCTTCACCGGTCATTGTTATATCACCGGAGATTCCGGCTGCAAAATTAGTGCAATAGCTCGGGAACTTACTTGTCACAGAAGACGGAAAATAATTTTTTCCGCCTAAAGCAGAACTTATTTTAGCTGCAAAATCAGAAGCATTACTTGCATTAACTTCATCAGTGCCGTTTATTCCTAAAGATTTTAAGTCTATGTATTTATTCATATACTCTTCGGCTGTCATTTCATATGTATTGATTTTGTCTCTAGCAGTTTTTGCTTTGTCAACGACTTCTTTTGCTGCAGCAACTTCAGCTGATGTTGAATCGTTGTTACCTATTTTATCCTTTGAGATACCTGTAATAGAAGATAAAATTTCAAGTCTCTTATCTCCACTGTAGTCTCCTCCTGAAGCACCGTTTGGAGAGATTTGTTCTGCATAACTTCTATAGGCTTTATCTATAACAATTCTGCCGGAACTATCAGCAAGAATCATCGGTTTATTATTATTAGCACCACTTGGTCTCATTAAAGAAGAATAGCTTATATCTGAAAAGCTAACACCATTATTATTAGACATTTTCATTACTTTTGCTCTGGTGGCAGTGCTATAGTTATTTGTTATTTTCTCTAAGTCTCGAGTCACAGCTTCTAACTCAAAAGAACGAGCTTGTATTTGTCCTTCGACATTGCTCTCCCTTTGTGTAAGGTATAAAAGTTGATTGACTCCTAAACTCATTTTTTAATCGCTTTCCTTTATAATTGTCCCTTTTGTTATATATATCGGCACAAGTTTATAAAAACTTTAATATTTTTAGAAAATTGTTACATAACTTAACATAATAATTCCGAAAATTTTGTGGATGCATTATAAAAATATTTTTCAAATAAAACTTCTAAATAATGAAAAATTAGCTTATTAACCGGTTTAAAAAATAACTAACTGCTGTATTATTCTATAGCACTTATAAAGATTTAAAGTGTTATGTAAAAGAAAGGAAAGATATTATGACATTTAATCCGTTGAAAGAAAAAGGAATACCTTTAGAAAAGCAGTTAAGAAATTGGCATCAAATAGTAGGAAAACCCTATAATAAGACAGACGTAGATTGTTATACACGTACACGTCAAATCTTAATGAACGGAATTGAAGTCGAAGCTTGGGGGTTTAAACATCAGCTTGCAAGATTTTTAGCAGATAACGAAGATAAAGTTAAAATATCTCAAATTGGCAGAATCGAAAATACTCAACAAATGACTGCAAATTGGATGGGACCGGCAGATCAATCTGTTCTGGATACTACGTTAGCCTATGAGCAAGTTGCGGTAGATTTAACAGCTTGGCTGGCTCAAAATGAACCGGATAAATATGTAAAAGAAGTATTTGATTTTGGTTTACTTGAAGATTTTGACCACTTATACAGATACGCTCAATTTGCATATGCACGAGAAGGTACAGAACCAAGTGATATTGTTCAGGAACAAACCGATGTTATAGTGGGACGACCGACGCAACATCATCACAATTGTAATGGTTTAAGAAAAAGAAAACATTATGATAAATCTACAGCTTCTCCTCAAACAAAAGTCAATATTTTAACAGTATTGTCCGGAGAACAGCAGACTCATAATTTTTATGCAGAACATGGCTTTATGTATGGTGACCACGTATTAAGAGAAACATATG
Source organism: uncultured bacterium (assembly GCA_902797575.1). Taxonomy (GTDB): domain Bacteria; phylum Cyanobacteriota; class Vampirovibrionia; order Gastranaerophilales; family Gastranaerophilaceae; genus CAG-196. The sequence goes on along the minus strand of CADBTL010000017.1, from coordinate 27,861 downwards.
CAGAGATAAAGGATGTAGAGGAAGAACACGTTACAATGTATGAGTCTCTTATCGATCCTACTGAATCAATGTGGGAAAAGTTTTTAATTCATGAGTTTACAGAGGTGTGCAACTATTATACATGTATGGAAGACGAGGTTGATGAAAGAATAAAAAAAACATGGGAGCTATTTTTGGACATGGAAATATCTCATTTACATATAGCGGCAGATTTGTTTAAAAAATATGAAAAGCGTGATCCTGAAGAAGTAATCGGTAATGATATTATTATACCTTGTCGATTCTTGAGCCAAAAAGATTATGTTCAAAAAGTTCTTGAAAAAGAGGTTAATAAAAGATTAGCGCCGGATGGCGAGTTTTATAAAACTATAGATGAAATTCCGGCAGATTGGGCAAGTTATCCTATTCAAGAACGTGTTGCAGAAATATCTGCTCCAAGTGAAAATGCAATAAGAATCGGTAGTATATATAATGACCGTGATATTGTAGAAGCAAAAGAATCATTATTGGATAAACAAACAGATATTTTGGAAAAAGGATTGCAAAAAGAAGGAGTTGCTGCAAATACAGTGTTGCCATCAGAGCTTGAAGAAATGATAGATAAACATGAATCTCGAAAGGAAGAAAAAGAAAAAATAATTTAGTAACAAATTCACTTTAAATTTTTCTTTTATCATGTATAATAGACATGTCTCTATTGAGACGGGAGATATTTAAAAGAGTCGAATGTAGTTCGGCGAAAATAAAGGAGAAAATAAAATGACAGTAACTATCGAAGATTCATGTATTGCATGCGGCGCTTGCGAATCTATTTGTGACGCAGTATTTTCAGTTGAAGATAAGGCTGTAGTTAATGCAGCTAATATTGCAGGTAACGAAGATGCAGTTCAAGAAGCTGCAGGTGCTTGCCCTGTATCAGCAATTATTGTTGAATAGTAAAACATAAATAAAAATGCGACCAAGTATTTACTTGGTCGCATTTTTATTGTGCACTAATTTACTTAATATTTATGTATTAATAAATATTACCGTACATCCAGTATGAGCGTAAAACTTTCTTTACATATTCTTTTGTTTCAGGATATGGAATTTGTTCAACAAATTCATCAGTGTCATTATAGTTTATTCTGGTAAACCATCCTGAAACTGAGCCGATACCTCCATTATATGCTGATATTGCATATAAATCCCGATTAAGAAGAGATTTTTTTAAAGAAGCATAATAGTAACTTCCTGCAAGTATATTTGAAGTTTGAGAATCTAAGTTTGAAGGTATATTGTATGCTTTAATAACTTCATTATATGTTTGCGGCATTAATTGCATTAGACCTATTGCTCCGGCATGGCTTTTTGCATTTGGGTTAAAGTGACTTTCTTCTTTTACTATAGCTTGCAAGACTATAGGATTATTATTGCCTTTTACCTTATCAACAATATTATAGTAGTGCAGAGGGTAAACAAGTCTCCACCTTAAATCTTCAAAAGAGGGCTTTATTTCTAATTCGTCCATTGCATTTCTTGCCAATATTGCAGAAAGCGTGTAATTCTTTTTTTCGTGCGCAATCCAACTTTGAATAAATTTATCATGTTTACACAATTCTTCAACTAAATCGTAATCTTTTAATAGCGCCAAATTTACTACAAGATTGTTATCCAAAGATTTCCTGTAAGGAAATACTACCGGTTTTTCAGTTATTTCAAGAAATGGTAAAAAACCATCTTCTTTATTCAAATTGTAATTTGCTCTATATGCATAGTATGTGTCAGGGAAATTTGCAAGAACTTGTTTATAATAATTATTAGCATTTTCATAGTGTTTTAATTTGTAAGATATTCTTGCCATAAAGTAAGTTACAGCAGGACTGGATTTTGCGTTAGGGAATTTCTTTAAATGTAATATTCCGAGTCTTTGTGCATCAAAATATTTTTTTTGCATGTATTTGCTTAAGAATAGATTGTATAAAGCATCTGCTGAAAACTGACCATTTGGATATTTTTCATACAAATTTTTATAACAAGCTTCTCTTGTATTTTTTTCTGCGACTTCGCTGCAATTCAAGTGTATTATATAATCGGCACCTGTAGACTTTAGATTCATTGAAGACAATTTTTTAATGCCCTCTTTTCTTGTTACGGCAGCATTTATATATAAGTCTATTGTTTCGTATACTTCAGAAGGTTCTGAACCTGATGCAAATTCTTTTAAACCTTTTTCTGTATATTCAAATCCTTTTTCTTTATTTTTTAATTTAAATTCATTTTTTGCAAAATCAGCCCAACTTACAGAAAGTGTTGTTTTATTAAAGTACTCTTTAGCTTTTTCATATTCTCCGTTTGCATAGTATGCCTTTGCAATAAGCAGGTTATCATAATTTGTTAAAGGAATATTAAGTTTTTTAATTTCATCAATTGTATTTATAGCAAATCTGCCATTAGGAGATTTTTCAATATAGTTTTTAAAATGAACTAAAGCACGTTCTTTTAATTTTTTTTGTCTCTTCTCTGAATATTTATTAAGGCTTTGTAGTTCTATTAATCCAAGATAATAGTTTGCAGAAGTTGCATAATCACTTGAAGGATATCGTTTTATAATTGTTTTAAAGTTTTGTTTTGCACCTTTTTTGCCGCTTTCAAACATTAGTACAGCCAAATTGTATCTGCTAATCGGAACAATTGTGGTTTTTGCATTAGAATGAAGAATTTTTTTATATTTTTTTATTGCAAGTTCTTTTTTATCAAGTAGTGTTGCACATCTTGCCTGTCTAAACAGAGCAGCTTGTTTTAAGTTTGAACTTGATGATACTTTTCCGAATTCTGTATAAGCTTGTTCGTAATCTGATGCTTTATATGACTTTAAAGCTGTTGAGTAATATGTAATTGCTTTTGAACCTGCAAAAGTACGGTTATAAATAAAATATCCAAGTGTAATAACAGCTAAGAATACCACAAAATATAAATCAAATTTATTTCTTCTTCTCATTAAACTTAATCCCAATATTATAACTATCTGCTTTGATTTAGTATAGATGAATCAAAACTCTCATTTCTATATATTAATATACATTTATGCAAAAACACAATCCCGTAATAAAAAATTACATTTTATCACCTGATTATTTTATATTGAATGATAGAGAAAATAATGTAATTGAGCACAATTATTCTAATTTATTAATCTTTATTATTATTTTATTTTATGTTAAGTTAAAATCATAGTTTACTTTTTGGAGGATTTAATAAATGTTAAGAGCTGGAATTGTCGGACTCCCTAATGTTGGAAAATCGACTTTATTTAATGCACTAACAGCAACAAAAAATGCTCAGAGTGCAAATTATCCATTCTGTACTATAGAACCTAACGTTGGGGTGGTTACTGTTCCGGATGATAGATTAAGAATTCTTGCAGATTTATGTAAGTCAAAGGAGATTATTCCTACTGTTATTGAATTTGTTGATATTGCCGGACTTGTAAAAGGTGCAAGTCAAGGTGAAGGTTTAGGTAATCAGTTTCTGCATAATATAAGAGAAGTCGATGCAATTATTCAAGTTGTAAGGTGTTTTGATGATGAAAATACAATTCATGTTGAAGGAAAAGTCGACCCTATTTCAGATATTGAAACAATAAATACCGAATTGGCGCTAGCAGATATTGCATCTGTTGAAAGAAGATTAGCAAGAATATCAAAACAAGCAAAGGGTGGAGATAAAGAAGCTGTACTAGAAAACAACGCTCTAACAAAACTCAATGATTTATTGCAAGAAGGACATTTTATAAATTTAAAAGATTATTTTAATGAAGATGAAATAAACGTAATAAAACCTTTGAATTTAATGTCTGTAAAGCCTGTTATTTATTGTGCAAATGTTTCCGAGTTTGATCTTAAGGACGGCAATGATTATACAAAACGAGTAAAAGATTATGCCGAAAAGCAAGGCGCTGAAACTGTTATTATATGCGCACGAATAGAAGAAGAACTTGTTGAACTTGGTGAAGATGGTGCAAAAGAATATCTTGAAGAATTAGGTATTCAAGATAGCGGCATTGATAAGATGATTAAATCAGTATATTCGCTTCTAAATCTTATAACTTTTATAACTGCAGGCGAAAAAGAAACCCGAGCTTGGACATGTGCTCAGGGAACTAAAGCTCCACAAGCAGCAGGTGTTATACATACTGACTTTGAAAAAGGATTTATAAGAGCTGAAGTAACAAGTTATAATGATTTTGTCGAAAATGGTTCATATGCAGCTTGCAAAGATAAAGGTGTTACTCGTCTTGAAGGAAAAGACTATATAGTGCAAGATGGTGATATAGTTCACTTTAGGTTTGCTGTTTAAGACATAACTTTGCAATATTAAGAAGCCAACCATCAGAACGAAATAAGGCATAGTGATTTTTCCCTTTATGTTTTATTCCGATTGGGCTTGTTGAAAGCCAATCATCTAATATCCTAAGTGCTTTTTCTATAAGTAATATGCCGTATTTTTCAATAAGCGTATTGTATTGATATTCTGTTAATATTACGGTATTTATACTTGGAATTATAAATTTGTTTATGCATTTTTCCGTCGCTGGACGTCCGCCTTTTTTTCCGTTTTCTATGCTGTATATTCTTTTCATTTATATTCCTCCTCTTATTTAATAATTAATTTATATCAGGCTTGCCAAGATTTCTCACAAGTTCTATTACTGTTTGTTTCATCATACATTTCGCATGATTGTTATGAAAATAAATTTTGTATAGATTACATTGTGAGCACCTGCATCCGATTTTATAGCAATCAATAGCAGTTGGTGTCCAAACTTTACTTATTGTATTACTACATGATACATTGTATTTATATATCATAATTATAAATCCCCTCATCTAAAATTATTTATAACGCTTTAGTTGACAATATGCCTAAATTATGTTCTAATATACAATATAACTTGACATGATGATATAATTGTAAGACATTATGATACACATGTCAAGTGTTATTTTAGGTGAAACGATGAGACTTGAAGAATTAATATCTTTAATATCAGAACGGGCAAATTTAACCATAAACCAATCAATGCTAGCGGATTGTCTTGGAATAACTCGCCAAACAGTAAGCAATAGGATTAAAAATGAAAGCGAAGTTACAGTTACTGAATTGCAAAAAGCAGAAAATTATTTTAAAGTAAAATTGCTTTCAGAGCCTGTTAATACGGAAAATATTATATATATTGATTATTATACAGATGTTTTTGCCAGCTGCGGAAATGGGAGTATAGTCTTTTCATCAGAAAAAAATAAACTTCCCGTTGCGACATCAATGATAAAAGGATATTCAAAAAACAAACTGTATTCCATTATTAATGCAACAGGAAATAGTATGTATCCTACGATTGAAAATGGCGATAAGTTAATAGTTGAGCATTGGTGTGGAGACCAAATCCAGGATAATAAGATATATGTTTTTTGCTATAACAGTGAATTTTTTGTAAAACGTCTATCCAAGAATATAGATGAAGTTATTATAAAATCTGATAATCCTGAGTATAGAGTAAGAACAATTAATTCAAAATCGTTGGCTGATTTAATATTAATAGGTAAGATTGTTGCTGTAATAAAAGATTTAGATTAGATATTTATTTTTAATAGCTAATATCTGTTTATATTTTACTCTTTTTTTTTATTAGCCTGTTTTATATCTAAAACGGGGTTATATAATTTTATGTAATCAATTATTTTATATTTGTGCAAATTCCAATTATATGAGAGGTTATAAAATGAAAACTAAACAAATAATTCCACAAAAAAGTTCAGAAAAAGTTGCGGCATTTTTAGAAAAAAACGCTTTGCATAAAAAAGATTTTGCTGAAATGATAGGTGTAACTTTGTCTTACGTATATAATCTGATTGATGAAACAGTGTCTTTTTCAACGAGAGGTACAACAATTGAAAGAATTGCGACGGTTATGGAAATATCTCCAGAAGAATTCAATGAATATAAAATACCTCAAGAGCCTATATTGGTCGATGATAGTGTCGAGATTATAAAGGAATATTTAAAAGATAATAAAATGACTGTTGTTTCTTTTTTAAAATCATTTCCAAGAAAAAAACGTCTTGATATGGTTGATGTTTTGCGCGGTGCGTTACCTTTGCCGATAGATTTTAAAGAGCTTCATTTAATAGGCAAAAATCTAAATATGCCGATTGAAGAAACTTATGATATATGGGAAAAACGTATGAAGCAAGTTCTTGAAAATTCAGGAATGAATGTGTATGCAAATGCTATGTTGATAGATAAAATTTTTGAATGTGCGAAAAAACAAATACTCAGTACTAATTAAATTTAATGCTTATTTTGCGTAACAAATATAATTAAAATAGATGTTTTTGTTTGTTTATTTTATAATTCATAGTGTTGAATTATTTAATAAACAAGAGGACACTATGCTAAAAGATTTTTTCTTAAATGAAGTTGAGACAGCTATAAACGCATCAATAACAGCTAAAAAATTGGGACAAATGAATGAATATCTCTCAGGAAATTTGATTATTGAAAAACCAAAGAATCCTGAGTTCGGGGATTTTGCAGTTAATGTTTCATCACTTGCCCGTTCCGCTAAAATTGCTCCTCCGATGATTGCATCAGCCATTGCGGATCAATTAAGCAAAAATGGCTATGATGTTTCTGTTGTAGGTGGTTTTATAAATTTTAAGATAAGTGATTCTCTTTTAGCCAGCACTATAGAGGAAATTTTAAATAAAAAAGAAAAATACGGACGTGGTGAAAATATTAACAAAGAAAAAATATTGTTGGAGTATGTTTCTGCTAATCCTACAGGACCATTCCATATCGGGCATGGCAGATGGGCTGCTATGGGCAGTGCATTAGCGAATCTTTTGAAATTTTACGGTCATGATGTGTACCAAGAATTTTATATAAATGATGCAGGAAGCCAAATATTGAAATTAGGTAACTCTTTAAAAATCAGAATTCAGCAAGAGTTAGGTAAAAATGTTGATTTCCCGACAGATGAGATAGAAAGAAAGAATTTTTATCCCGGAGAGTATTTAATTCCTGTTGCAAAAAAATTCTTGGAAGAGAATCCAAACTTTGATATTGATAATTGTGAAGTATCAATTTTATGTGATTATGCAAAAGCTGAAATGGAAGCATGCCAGAGAAAGCTGCTTGAAAATTTTAGGGTTCATTTTGATAAATTTTATTCGGAACTGGATTTGCATAAATCAGGAAAAGTTGAAAATCGTTATAAAGAGCTAAAAGAAAAAGGGTTTTTATATGAACAAGATGGCGCAATTTGGTTTAAATCAACGCAGTATGGAGATGATCAGGATCGTGTTATAAAAAAAGCTGATGGCTCTAACACTTATTTAACAGCTGATATCGCATATCACGCTGATAAATTTGACAGAGGTTTTGACAGATTAATTGATATATGGGGTGCTGATCATCATGGATATATAGCAAGAGTAAAAGCTTCTCTTCAAGCATTAGGTTACGATCCAAATAGATTAGAAGTTTTATTGGGACAACTTGTAAATCTTTTAGTTGATGGTAATGAAGTCAGAATGGGTAAACGTAAGAATATGGTAACTCTGGATGATTTAATTGATGAAGTTGGAGTGGATGCAACTCGTTATTGGATGGAAATGCGAAACATAGATACAACTCTGGATTTTGATATTGAATTGGCAAAACGTTCAACTGATGAAAATCCTGTATTTTATGTTCAATATGCGTATGCAAGAGTCTGCTCTATTCTGCGTAATGCTGTAAGTGAGAAATTAAATCCGGATTCTGGCGATAAAGCTCCGGCTCCGATTACACAAGCAGAACTCGATAATCTACTGAACAATTTTAATAAAGATATGGCTTTAAAGACAATTCCGACTGCTAGAGCATTGGTATTAAAACTGGAAGAATTTAAATCAGTAATTGCATTATCTGCGCAAAATAGAACTGTATATACGATTTGCAGGTATGTACAAGAGTTAGCACAAGAATTTCATTCATTTTATAATTCAAATCGTGTAATATCAGATGATGTTGAGCTTATGAAGTCACGATTGGCATTAATTGCTGCTATCAAGATAACATTGAAAAATGCATTGGATATATTAGCTGTTTCAGCACCCGAAAAAATGTAAAAATTCATAAAATAAACACAATACATTATTCGTTATACAGAAAGGGAGAATATATGCGTCAAAAACCTGTTGAACAAGATAAATATGAAAGAAGACACAATTTTAATGCAGTAGAAAGTAATTTAACAAGTGAACAAGTTAAAGCGGAAGCTTCCAGATGTTTGAATTGTAAAAATCCGAGATGCGTTCAAGGTTGTCCTGTAAATATACAAATACCCAAATTTATAGCAGCATTGAAAGCTGACGATTTAAACAAAGCAGGTGAAATTATAAGAGAAACCAGTATGCTTCCTTCTGTATGTGGTAGAGTTTGTCCTCAAGAAAGACAATGCGAAGGAAAATGCGTTCTTGGAATAAAAAGTGAGCCAATTGCAATTGGTGCACTTGAACGTTATGTAGGTGATAATACTAAATCTGAAAATCTTAGCCTAGCACCATCAACAGGTAAAAAAGTTGCAATTGTAGGTTCTGGATGTGCAGGTATTACAGCTGCTGCTGATTTAAAAAAAGCAGGTCATGATGTTACAATTTTTGAGGCATTACATAAATTCGGCGGTGTGCTGCGATATGGAATTCCTCCATTTAGACTTCCAAGAACTGTATTGGATAGAGAGATAGATAATTTAAAAAACATGGGTGTAAAATTTGAAAAAAATGTAATAGTAGGTAAATCTATTACGCTAAAGCAGCTTGAAGAAGATGGATTTGATGCAATTTTCATATGCTCCGGTGCCGGTTTACCAAAGATGATGAATATAAAAGGTGAGAATTTAAATGGTGTATTCTCTGCTAATGAATTTTTAACAAGGGTGAATTTGATGCAAGCCAATGATGATTCTACAGCAACTCCTTTAAAAGTAGGAAAATCTGTTGCAGTTATAGGTGGCGGTAATGTAGCAATGGATGCTGCAAGAACTGCAGTAAGAGTTGGCTTTGAGAAGGTCTATATAGTATATAGAAGAACTGAAAAAGAATTGCCGGCAAGACTTGAAGAGATTAGACATGCAAAAGAAGAAGGTATTGAATTTTTGTTTTTAATGGCACCAAAACAAATTTATGATAAAGAGGGTTCTGTTAATGGTATGCAGTTTGAAATAATGGAACTTGGAGAACCTGACGAATCAGGAAGACGTTCTCCTGTCGGTACCGGTAAATATATTGATTTAGAGGTTGATACTGTAATAGTTGCACTTGGAACAGGTCCGAATCCAATAATACAAAAATCTGCAAAAACTGAAGGTTTAGAATTTGATACAGATAGACGCGGGTATTTTGTTGTAAATGCAGAAACTCGTGAGACATCTATTAAAAAGATATTTGCCGGAGGTGATGTGGCACCGGTAGGTGAATCTAATGCTATAAATGCTATGGGGGCAGGTAAAAAGGCTGCAAAAGCTATAAATGACTTTTTAAAAAAGAATGTATAATTATTTTGTAAAAAAAGTTTACAAAGTATCGTATTCGTGATATTATTTACAATGTGTTATGCTAATGAAGAGGGCAATTTGGAATGCTTATAGAAAAATATTTGGAAGTAGTTGTAAAACAAAGAGGTTCAGATTTACATATATCAGCCGGTTTACCACCGGTAGTTCGTATAGACGGCAATCTTCAGAGAATGGACGTTCCGGCGCTTAAACCTGAAGAAGTAGAATTATTGTTATTCCCTATGCTGAATAAAGAACAACGAAGAAAATTAGAGCAAGATTGGGAACTCGATTTTTCATATGGTATACAAGGTTTAAGCCGTTTCCGTGTTAATATATACAAAGATAGAGGAAATTATGCTGCAGCATTCCGTGTAATATCATCAAGAGTGCCTGATTTTAAAGAATTAGGTCTATCTGAAACATGTAAAAAAGTATCGGAAAAACCAAGGGGTTTAGTTTTGGTAACAGGACCTACTGGTTCCGGTAAGTCAACAACATTAGCTGCGATGATAAATTATATTAATGAAACTCGTTCAGAACATATATTGACAATCGAGGACCCTATAGAGTTTATTCATCCTTCAAAAAGATCAATAATTCACCAAAGAGAGCTTGGGCAAGATACAAGAAGTTTCGCAAATGCATTAAAATCTGCTTTACGTGAAGACCCTGATATTATTCTGGTCGGTGAAATGCGTGACTTAGATACAATTAGATTAGCATTAACAGCAGCCGAAACAGGTCACCTTGTTTTTGGAACTTTGCACACTTCTTCAGCATCTCAAACAATTGACCGTATTATTGACGTATTTCCTGAAGGTCAACAACAGCAGGTTCGTGTTCAGTTATCAAACTCTTTAGTAGCAGTATTCTCGCAAACTTTATTACCGCTTTTGCAGCCTGATGGAACTAAACAAGGTCGTGTAATGGCACAAGAAGTTATGCTTGTAATTCCTGCGATTGCGAACTTAATAAGAGAAGCAAAAGCTGCTCAAATATATTCAACGATGCAAACTAATTCAGGTTTTGGTATGCAAACTCTGGAAATGGCTTTAAGAGACTTATATATGAAAAAGAAAGTAACGTTAGAAGATGCCCTTTCTCGTTCTAGCAGACCTGAAGAATTTAAGCGTGGTTTGCAAAATTCTTAAAGATATAAAGAGGGCTATATGAAAAAATTCCTAACAATATTGTTGATATCAACAGCATTGTGTTCTTGTGCCTTTGGTTTATCCAAACCCCGTTGGAATCAAAGACCTATTAAGGTTTATATCCCCGGTAATACATATAACAGTCAGATTATGAAAAATGCTTTTTTGCAATGGCAAACGAGGACCAATTCAGCTGTTTGGTTTACGTTTTTAAGTGATCATAAAAAAAATGAAGCAGATATAACTGTCTATTTTGTAGAAAAAGATACAAAATGTGGTAATCTTTCTGCTATCGGTTGTACGCATTCACATACAACTTCTGACGGTTTTTATAAACATGTAGATATGTATATAGCATCAAAAGCTGTTTATCAACTAAAAGGTGATGATGGAACTGTTGCAACTAAGACCGTGCTTATATCAGCACCGCAATTATATCGTGTTATGCTGCATGAAACCGGTCATGCAATTGGTATACATGAACATTCTAATAACCCTAATAGTGTCATGTATGCATATTCAATAAACGATGTTAATATTCCTCAATTGTTAACTGAGGATGATTTGAACTTTGTATATAATGTTTATAGATAAATTTTTTAATTTATCCATTTGAAGCTTTTTACGTAGTCATCACTATTAATGTTGCCGTTTATTTCTGCAATAAATTTTCTAAAAGCTTTTTCATTTAGTTCTATTCCAGGAATTTTATTTATTTTATCAAGAATGCTTGAATTTTTCGATAAATCTATACCGGGTACAATATTCAATAAAGTATTTAGTGACATATTTCCAACTGGTCCCAATAGTGTTGATATTTTTTTCGATAATATACCTAGTACTTCCATGTCAGCAATAGACGAAGCAAAATTATATTTACCTGTTATAAATAAACTTAAGTCTTTTCCTCGAGTTGCTATTTCTATATCATCAGCAATACCGTCTTTTATGTTAATTGTTCCATAGATGTTTGAAAAGTTTCCTGTTTTTAGCGGAGTTAATACGTCAATTAAATTATTTAATGATAGACCGGTAAATCCCCCTTTTACTATGTTACCCGCCTTAAGCAAATATTCAAGAGAGCCTAATTTAGGCATCCTCCCATTATTTACATTAAAATCTGTTGAACCATTTAATGTTTGCATGCATTTTGTGTAATTTTCTCCGGTACAATTAAGTTGAATAGAACCTGTCAAATCACCATATATTTGATTTTTTAAATCAAATAAAGCTATCGACAAATCATTAGCATTAATATTATCTGCTATTAAATTTATATCCATCTTGTTATTTTTTAAATTATAAGAAAAGTTTCCATTAATACTTCCGTTTGCAGCATAAAGTTTAATATTTTTTAAAGAGAATGTATTGTTTTTATCTAACGAAGCATTTGCTGTAATTTTTTCTGCTGTTAAATTTCTTAATTTAATTTCGTTTGCTTGAATTACCATATTTTTGATAATAGTATTTGTTATATCAAAATATTTAAGAGAATCAATTGCTCCTAATTCACTAACTTGTGCAGTTTTTAATTTTTCAGCAATATTGTTAAAATCTATTACTTTGGTAGTTAATTCTGCTTTTTCAATGTAATAAGGAATCGTTAGACTATTTTTTAATATTCCTTTAAATCTGATATCATTTCCCATAATTTCGCCAACAGATTCCAATTCAATTGTTTTATCCTTGAATACAAACGATAATGTCTTCATCGTTGTATCCCAGAAAGGAATATCTGTTTCAACAATTTTAAAACTGCCATTAATCTTCGGCGCTAATAAATTACCATTAAATCTTAAGTCTGATGTAAATTGCCCTTTTTTAATGTTTGGCTTTCTAAATAGGATGTTAAATATTTTTGCATCTGTCGGATTGGTTGTTTTAATTTTAAAATCTTGAAAAGATATATCATTTTTTAGTAATTTAATATTACCGTTTGCTTTTAGCATATTAAGACGTGTTGTTCTTTTCCCTTGTGACGCAATAAGCTTATCATAAGAAAATTCTTTAATCTTAAATAGATTGCGTTTTATAATGTTCATGTTTAAGTTTAGAATAATTGAATTTTCAATATCTCCTACAGTCGCACCAAGATAGTATATACTCGAATCTTTTGCTAAATCAGTTCTCGATTCTATATTGAAATCGTCTTTAGTGCCTCTTATTTTTACAGTGTATACAATATCACCTTTTAGTTTAAGCGGATAAATTCTGTTATTATTAAAATATTTATCTATAAAATCTTGTTTAGGTTTTGAGTTTATATATAAATCAAAATTTTGCGTTGTAAATATATTATCAATATTTCCGTCTATCAGTACTGGCATATCATTGGCTATAACATTTATTTTATTCAAGCCGAGTTTATTTCTTCTTAAATATATACTACCGTTAACAATTTTAGCAGGTAAATTATTCGGTACGTATAATAACTCAATGCCGCCCAGATTTGTAGAAGCATTTACATTGTTATTTGATATATTGGCATTAATATTAATTTTGCCTTTCTTAAATTGAATTTTATCAACAATGCTTTTAATATTTTCAGGTATAAATGAACAATCAGAAAGTATGTTAATAAGTGAAAGCTCAAAATCTTTAAGGGTTACTTTTCCGTTAAATATAGGTTTATTTGATAGACTATCCGCTTTGAGATTAATTTTGAAAGAGCTTTTTGTATCTAAAAAACTACCAGTAAGATTTTGTATGTTAAGTTTATTATTTTTAATTATAATAGCTCCATCAGACAAGATAAGCTTATTACTGCTGGAATTATTTATAATCTTTGCTGTTAAATTAATTTTATCCGGTTCTATTTTAATAATATTTCCTTCGTATTTTAAGTCTACATTAGTTAAAATATTTAAATATTCTTCTTTTATTTTGTTTTCCGATTTTATTAAATCACGTAAATTTAATTTCGGGACTGATACAGCCATTTTTGCTGTATCACCTAATAAATCTGCTTTAATCTTTAATTCTGATTTCCCGATTTTAGAATCCATTAAGATATTAGCATTAGTATTATCTAGTGTTAAATTACCCACGGAATCATGTAATTCAATTCCTTGCATTGAAAAGCTATTACCTAAAAATTCTAAGTTTAATTTAGTATAAAAGTTTTTATTAAATTTTGCTTTATAGATATCTTTTATATGACCGTAAACTTTAAGTTTTAAGTTGGTATTTCCATTTATTGTGTCGAATTTTGGAGTCATATTTTTTAAATCATCAATCATTGTAGATGTCTGCAATGACTTATAAAGAGCTGTTAGATTTTGGTTATTTGATGATACGTCAAAATCAAACTTTCCATCTAAATTACTTGTACCATTAATCTTTATAGGTTGATTATTAACAAAACCTGATAATAGGGTAAATATTGCGTTTTCATCATCGAATTTGAGTTCTGCATTAGCTTTAGTTAAAATAAAATCAGGAATTTTAATAAAGTTAGCGGTGGTGTTATTAACATTGAATATTCCCCAAACATGCGGATTTTTTCTGTTTCCTTTAATTGTAATATCAATATTTCCACTGCCTTTAATATCCATAATTGGGACAGGACCTATTATAAAGTTCAATATTTCGTGAATAGGTACAACTTTTTCTTCTGCAATAGCTAAATCGACATGTTTAGTGCTCCATACACGCATATCTGCGTATTTTACATTATATAATTCAACACCTCCTTTAACCCAGACTTTTTCTGTTGCGCTTGCTGGTACTACTACATCATAATTTAGGTATTTGCCTAAAAATTTAAGTTTTATAGTAGCTCCTTTTGCATTAGGTATTGGTTTTGTCAGAACTCCGTTATTAATAAAAACATCACCTGCAATATTTGGCTCTTGAAAATTGCCTTTTATATTTAAGTTCCCAATTACATCTCCAAAGAAACGATATTTTTTTAGCTTATATGCATCTATGTCTTCAGTTTTAAAATCCGGCAAGCAGTCAATAATATCTTCAACTTTAGACTTATTAATTTGTAGGTTCAGGTCGAGCTTCGGTTGCTTTGTCAAATATTCAAGAATATCTCCGTTTAGTGTTACATTAATATTATCAGATAATATTTTTGTATCTTTGATTTGAATGAACTTGTTTGTAATCTTAAAATAAGATTCAATATTTAATATTTTTGGTAATATTATTGATTTTGCACTATCTTTATTAATAAGAGCGCACTTTCGCAATATGAAGTTTACGTTATTATTATTGGTTGATATATCAACAATTCCTCGTAGCTCTGTCGTATTTTTTGGTAATATTACACTTAAATATTTTTCAAAATATTTAATATTTAGATTTGTTATATTACAATTAACAATGGATTTTTTTATATCTTTATTCTTTTGCAGATGAAAATTTATATCGATATTTGATGTTTCGTTATTTATTTTAAGTAAGCTACTAGTGCTAAAATCAAGATAGTTGATATTGTTTTTATAATAAATATTTTTTCCTGTCAGTAAGGTATTCTGAGCATTATCTTTTATGTTTACTTTTAAATTATCAATTTTGAGTTTGTCGCAAATGATTTTTAAATTATGTGAATTTTTATAAAAACTAAGATTTTCGTTATCTGTTTTACTTTCGATTATTATTTCAGATAAATAAAAATCATTAATATGTATTTTCCCTGATATAAGAGGCAATATGCGTAAATTGATTTTGGGATTTAAAAACTCATATTTGTCATTATTATTTTTTGATTTTATTGTTATTTTTTCGGCTTTTAAAAAAGCTGTCGGAATGAGGCTTGTGTATAAGCGAGGTTTTTTGATTATAATTTCAAACGGTGTATTATATGTTAAATTTTCGCATACAACTGATACCGTTCTTGTAAAAAACAAGGGTATTAGAACTAACCAAAATATTAAACCTCCGACGATTATATATATATATTTATGTATAAAATCTCTCATTTATTCTTTTATAATATCAATAATATAATAAAATGTATAGTGATTGAGTTTGCTATTTATTATTTATTTTCAAATTCAGTATTATATAACTTATATAGGATAACCCCTGCTGATATACTTAAATTTAACGATTCTACATTTTTACTCATCTCAATAGTCAAAAGCTTTCCTTGAGTTTTTGCTAATTCTATCAAATTATCACTTAATCCGCTTGATTCGGTTCCAAACATTATAATGTATTTATCAGGAGTCTTAAAATCTTTTAACCAAATACTGTTTTTATTTTTAGGCAGTGTTGCAATAGGTGTGTAATTGTTGCAAAGATTTTTCAATTCTTCAAATGTTTTAATGCTAAAAATAGGCATTTTCCATAAATTTCCTACTGATGCTCTAACACACTTCGGATTGTATATATCTACGGTATCTCCATACAGTATAATTGCATCAATATCAAATGCACATGAGGTCCTTATAATAGTCCCAAGATTTCCATAATCTTTTATGTCTTCTAATAAAATAATTCTCTTAAAGTTTTTATTCCAAGTACTTCTTATTTGTTTACCAACTGCTACTGTCTTTGGTGGAGTTGTTGTTGTTGATATTTTTGCAAGAATACTCGTTGTTACTTCGATTCTTTCATATTCAGAAAACAAATCCAATCCTTCTTCTACAAAAAGGTATTTTAATTCTATACCTGATTTAATAGCTTCGTCTATGCATTTCGCGCCTTCAAGCAGAAATAATCCTTCTTCATCTCTGTATTTTCTTTGTTGAAGTTTTGTAGTATTTTTAATCAAATCATTGTTTACACTTGTTATTTTCATAAAATTACAAACTCCTTCAACCATTCTTTTTCTTTATTATTTAATAAACTGTAATCAATAAGCTTTCCTTCATATCCCATTTTTACAAAAGAATGTACCTTATTGTTATACTTGTAACAAGAATTTTCAAGTCTTACTCCAAAATACTCAGGATTATATAATCCTGGTTCTATCGTAAAACACATACCATTTATAATTGGAGTTTTTGCTATTTCATTTTGTGATAAATTCGGAGGGGCTTCATGTACGTTTATTCCTATTCCATGTCCGAGTCCGTGCCCAAAACAAAAACCATCTATTGAGTTATCAAGTAGCGTATGTGCAAGAGTATCAGCTTCGTAACCTGTTTCCATGTCATTAATTCTATTGAAACAGTTTAGAAAGGCTTTTAATACATTTGTATAAACTGTTTTCTGCAAATTGTTTGGTGTTCCTTTTACAAATACTCTTGTTATATCAGTAGCTAAACCGCTTTCAAAATAAGCTCCGCAGTCAATTAAAACTAAGTCGCCGTCTTCTAAATATACATCTTTTGCATTCTTTGAATAATGTGCCAGCGCAGAATTTTTATTAATTGCGACAATTGAATTAAAACTTAAGGATTTAGCTCCTTGTTTCAAAAACTCTTCTTTAAGTTGTTTTGCGATGTCATATTCGGATATCTTGTCATTATTTTCTATAAAAGTCCGAATACCCATTACTGCATTATCAGTTTTTTTGAATGCTGTTTTATAAGCTTCCAATTCCTGTTTTGTTTTAATTGATTTCATCAGCTTGATGTCAGATGTTTTATGAATAGGATTTTTTATTAGAGCATAATCATGAGCATTGATAGAAGTTTTATCTACAATTAAATCTTGTTCAAAAGAAGATAAAAAATTATCACATTCTTCATTTGTATTGAATAGGATTCTATGATCACCATCTATATAGAGCTTGTTCCAAATTTTTGAAGTATTGTCTTTTGAAAAATCTCTTAACCCTGTTAAATACGAAACTTCTTCCAAGTTAGATACAAAAGTCGGATTTGGCTTATAATCTATAGGACTAAAAACTTTTTCTTTATCTCCTATGTGTTCTTCTGTGTAGTTATTTATCGGATCATAATCAATAAGTTTAATATTATAATCTTTAAAATTTTCTAAACGTGCTTGAGATACTTTTTTAGAGACAATACCAAGAATTTTATTTTTATCTATAATTGTTCTTATTTCTTCGTCCTGTTTTTGTCCTATTTGAAGTTTTACAACAGTTATACCTTCTCGAACTTCTTTATCTGCTTGTTCGTGATATCTTCCGTCAACAAATAAATATATTTTATCTTTTGTTATAAGTGCATCGCCTGTAGAGCCGCTAAAGCCGGTCAGTGTATATCTTGCATTTTCAGATAAACAAGAATATTCTACCAAATATTCATTGGTAGAATTAACAAGTAAATAATCAATTTTCAAGTCTTCTAAAATTTTATTCATCAATATCTGTTAATTTAATTAAATGCCACCCAAATTGAGTTTCAACAGGTTCTGATACTTCACCTTTTTTTAGTGCAAATGCGGCATCTTCAAAAGGTTTAACCATCATGCCTTTTCCAAACCAATGCAAATCTCCCCCATCTCTTTTAGACGGACATTTAGAATATTCTTTTGCCAAATCTTCAAATGCGATACCGTTTTGAATATCCAGTAAAAGGCTTTCAGCTTGTTCTTTTGTATCTACTAAAATATGACTTGCTCTAATTTTCATATGTTCTCCTTTTCTTATAAAAAAGGTGCCTACTATACACAGGCACCTTTTTTATATTTAGTACTATTTTAATTCTACTTTATTATTGTCAACTAAGAATTTTGTAACCTTTTCATTTAAAGCTTGTTGGTTTAGTGCATTAAATACTTCAGGAGATTGATATAAATTCTTAACCATAGTAGCTGTGTCAATTTGATACATTTGACTTAATTCTGATAATTTTGCACCAAATTCAGCTTGAGTAACGGTTATATTTTCTTCTTTTGCAATTTTATCAATAACTAAAGAATTTTTTACTCTTACTGCTGCATCTTCTTTCAATTGCTTCATTATTTCATCATAACCTTGAGCTTCTACAGCTTGTTCCCACGTAAAGCCTTGCATTTCAAGTTTTTGCTTGTAATCTGCTACAAGAACATCTGCTTCTCTATCAATCATCGATTGTTGAATATCAACTTTTGCTTCTGAAGTAACTTTGTCAAAAATAGCTTTTTCTGAGTTAACTCTGTCAATGTCTTCCTTCTGATAATCTAAATGTTTTTGTATATCAGCTTTTAAATCATCAACAGTCTTGAAAGGGCCAATTTTTTGAGCGAATTCATCATTCAACTCAGGTAGAACTTTAGTTTTTATTTCATTAATTTTGCACTTAAACGTAGCTAGCTGACCGGCAAGTTTCTTCTCGTGATATTCTTCAGGAAATTTTACTTCAATATCAAACTCTTCGCCGAGCGGTCTGTCAACTAATTGTTCTGCAAAACCTGGGATAAATGAAGAGTTAGCTAAATCTAAAGTATAATTTTTAGCATCACCGTGTTCAATTTTTTCACCGTTTGAATAACCATCAAAATCAAATACTATAGTATCAGTATTAATTGTTTTTCTATCAGTTACTGCTACTATTGTTGCATGGCGTGACAGTAGTGCTTGGATAGATTTATCCATCGCATCATCTTCAAGTTTATAGCCATCTATTTCAAGTTTTAAATCTTTATATTGACCTAATGTCACTTCCGGTCTTAGCTCTAATTTTGCAGTAATTTTTAAATCTTCACCAATTTTGTATTCGTATGATTCAACATATGGTTGAGCGACTACATCAAAATTATTTTCTCTGATTACATCAGAAAATATTTTTGGTAAAGCACTCTCTAAAGCTTCATGTTTAATTCTGTCTTCTCCGATATGTTGTTCAAGAATATTTCTTGGGGCTTTGCCCTTTCTAAATCCCGGAATATTTACATATTGTGAAAGTCTTTTTGCTGCGTTGTTATAGTATCCTACTGCATCCTTAGCAGGAATTTCAATATCTACTTTAACGACGTTTTCCGGTTGTTTTTCAATAGTAGTGTTCATTTGTGTTTTCCTTCTTTAATAATAATTATACAGTTAAACAATACTATAAACAGATGTATAGTGCAAGAACAGGGGCCTGTTATTTCTCTTAAAGCTTACAATTAAGCTAAGAACTTACAAGCAGTGTCTGCGTGACCACAAGTATTAAGTTTTGTAAATCCATCTTTTGGGTAATATAACTGGTTTTTAGCACTTTTATTGTTTTTTCGCGGACAAAAAAGGCAATTTCTATGGTTCACATGTTTTATGTTGTGTAGAAGAATGAAAGCAGGTGTGTATGATAAATTATGTAGGTTTAAATGCTAATCAGAACTACAAATATTATACAGGTAAAACAAACTTTAAGGGTTTAGCTCAAACTGGCAAAGATGTAATGATAATTACGGGAAAAGAAACAAAAGCAAAGATATTTACTAATAATGTAAATTATTCAACATTAGCTCAAATAAAATCAATTTGTTCTCATCCTGTATTTAGAGATATTCCTGTAAGGATTATGCCAGATACACATGCTGGAAAAAGCAGTGTTGTAGGTTTTACTGCAAAAGTAGGTGCAAAAGGTGAAGTTATACCAAGTTTGATAAGTGGTGACATTGGTTGTGGTATGCTTTGCGTAAAAATTGACACAAAAGGGCAAAATATAGATTTCAAAAAACTGGATGATATTATAAGAAATTATTTAACAGATGCAAGAAAAGAAAAGCCGAGTGTATTTTCTAAAAAAGTTAAGACAATAGATAAATCCGTTAACGATATTTTTAAACATAAATATAAAAGAAATTCTGAAGAATCAATAGATAGCTTAGGAACTTTAGGTGGAGGAAACCATTTTATTGAGATAGATTGCGATAAACAAGGGAATAACTATCTTGTAATACATACAGGTTCTCGCAAATTTGGTAACGAAGTTTATAAACATCATCAACAAATTGCTCAAAGTCAAAATCCATATAAGATAAGAGATTGGTCATATTTAAGTGGTGATGAAGCAAAAAGCTATATAGAAGATATGCAGCTAGCGACAAAATTTTCACAAATTAATAGAAGAATAATTGCTGATGAAATATTAAAAAGAATGGGATGGACAGAACTAGAATCATTTGAAAGTATTCACAATTATATTTCAAAGGATGGCATGATTAGAAAAGGAGCCATTAGCGCAGAACAAGGAGAAAAAATATTAATTCCTTTAAATATGCGTGATGGTGCTATAATTGCAGTTGGAAAGGGAAATCCAGAATGGAATTATAGTGCTCCACATGGTGCAGGGAGACAATTCTCTCGTTCAGAAGCATCCGAATTAATAACAGTAGATGATTACAAACAGTCAATGGAGGGGATTTATTCAAGTTGTATTTCTCCTTCTACAGTTGATGAATCTCCATTAGCATACAAAGATGCGAATGAAATTATTAAAAATGTTAATAATACTGTAGAGATACAAGAAATTATTAAACCCAAATATAACTTTAAAAATTAAAAGGATGTAAATTATGATAACATTCAATTTGAAAAGCGAAGATTACTATCAATACAATAATGCTTTTAGAGCAAATATCTCTAAAGGAAAAACTGCAATTCAAAATACAAACATTAACATTTTTGAAAAAGAAGGTTATAATATAATATCTGAATTAAAAAGGAAATTATATATGGATATAGATAGAGCAAAAAAGCCTGAAATTGGTGAAATGTTAAAGAAAAAATCATCTTCATTGCCGGAAACAATCAATTCAATGTTTTATAATATCGGATTATATATGCAAGGTGAGGTCAATTCACAAAAATTCATCACATATTATTGCAAACAAACTGAGCCATTATATTGGAGAATAGCGGAAGGCGCAGAAAAAGAAATATTTAAAGAAAGCTATGCTCCTGAATTAAAAATGTTAATAAAAATTCGTAATGCGATAAATAGTATTAAATCCGAAAAAGAACAAAATATAGACAAATTAGATGAAGTAATAAACACTTCTGCTCGTGAATATTTGAAATCACCTATATCTAGAAAAAAATACTTTGCGGTATAGTTACTTTTGAATAATAGTATCAATCACATATTTTCCGTTCTTCTGCTGCTGTAGCATTATTTCTATACCACTACCTCCAAATTCGTGTATAATAAACGTTGGGGCTGTTGTACCATCTCTTTTAGATTGTTCAATAACCTCTGTCGCACGCTCTTTTATTGTCTGAATCAAACCTGAAAATCTTACCACTTTTCCGGGTGTTGTATTATCAATAACATTGAATATATCTCTGTCAAACATTCGCATAATGCAGTGGTCTCTTATTTCGAGATTTGAACCTTGTAAAAATTTTTCAGTTTCTGATTTAATACCATTTACATAACTATATATCTCTTTTGCTTTTTGATTTGTAGCACTTATAAATGCTGTTTGAAACTTGTCATTTTTTACATATAAATTTGCAAAAAAATCTGTTAAAGCATGCGTTTCATGCGTTGTCAATGCATCAATTCCTATTGTTTTTGCTTTTTCTATAGTTTTTTGAATATCTATACTTATGGTTTTTGAACCATATATGGAATTTTCCATTCTTATACCAGAAAGCTCTATACTTAAATTTTCAGCTATTTCTATGCACTCTTTTGTTAGCATATTGCTCTCTATAAGTTCTTTATAATTATCACTATAAAGTTTTCTGACTTGACCTTTAGGAACATTCTCAGAAGATTTAATATATTTAAGCTGACCGTTTATATCAAAACCTAAATTTTTTTTAGGAATTACTTCTGATGATGTATTTGCACCTTTTTCAATAGCATTTGATAGTGCTTCTAACGTATTGGAATGGTTATGCACACTTCCTAATTTATTGAATAATTCCTGATTATTTGAATACAAAATATTATCTATTTCGCTTATATTAATATGACCATTGGCATTACGTTTTAAAGCTAAACGTATTTCATGTATCTCTAATAATGAAAGTTTATAGGGGGTAAATAATCCGTTATTTGCTATAAGAAAATCATATTTTTTTGCATTTGCTGCGTTTGTTAATGCTCCCTTTATATCATCTAGGTACAAATCTATAAAATCATTAGAAAGAAGCGTATTTATGTTTTCGCTATTGCGTTTTTCAATTCGTCTTATTATCAATTCTAACTCTACAGCTGTAAACTTAGTTGTATCAATACCATATGTGCTTAATTTTTGTCGAAGAGGTTTCAAATCTCTGTTAACAAGTTTTTTATTTCGTGTTATCGTTCCGTCAGGGTTAATTTGGCTATTTATTACAGACTCATCTCTGTTGCCACTTAATAACCTTTGTTTTATTTCTTCTCTTTTTCTTGCTCTTGTTCCGTCTGCAGAAATAAGTGCATCCCACTCTCCAAGACCATCAGCTGCATTGTTTCCTGTATAATATGCTGCCAATTCATTTAACTTATTATAATATTGTTGTGAACCAAATTGATGAGCAGCTTCAATGCGACTTTCTGTTAATTGTACTTTGCTAAGGTAATTTTCTATACTTCCTTCTGTCGTATTTTGAGGGGTATGCGATAAAAGATTTTGAATATAATCACTTTGAATAAATTCATCAACTTCATTGTTTTCCACTCCTGCATTACGTAATAGTTCTCTTAAACCGCTTTCTCCTCGTTCTGATACTAAATCTCTAATTTGCATAAAGTGTATAAATTCATGGCTGATTATTTCAACAATTTGAGTTGCAGAGCTAATCAATTTAGGATTTATAAATAATGCCCCTCTTTCAAATCCGCTTTTTCCTACAGCGGGAATATCTTCTCTTAGACAAACGTTAGGCTCAATTGTTGTAAAGCTAGTTTCTTTTGCTAAAATATGAACGATGCCTTGCGCAAATTTTTCCATATCATTCGGATATTTATGCGCAAGATCGGTTATTTCATCTATATTGTTTATGATAGTATTTTCCATAAATAATTTAGCGTGTTCGTATTTATGAGTCAGTTGTTCTGATAATTTACCTTCAAAAATTAATTTGGTTACTTCACTAATGTGGCTCATAATCGGTCTTGATGTGCCGGCTAAAGGACTTACAGTTTCTCTTTCACCAGCTTCTATTCCTTCAATAATCCATTCTTTTGCGATTTTTCCTGCAACTCTTTCTCCAGGATTAATGTGTGTTACACGGTAAAGAATTGAGCTTTCAGAATCTGTATTAGAAGAAGTTCTTCCTGAGAATATTCCTCTTACATAATCTACCGTATTCCTTACTGCATCAGTAATAATTCCATCTGGGTTTACTCCGTCATTTACACCATTTACCCCGGTACTTTGTTCTAAGATATCCCATACAAAACTTTGTCCGTTAATTTCTTTTAATGAACGGATATCAGAAATATTTGATTTGTCAAACTTAAATTCACCGGAAACTTTTTCAAGTTTTGGAAGTGCAGTGGCATTTGAATTGTTAAAATCAGCATTGCCTGTAATCTCAGAAACATTTGCCAATAAATCATTTTCTTTTATTCCTAATTCAGCCAGAGTGAATTCTTCTATTTCAGGGCTATAATGTGAAAGTTTCCAAGTTCCGTCAGGTTTAACATTAACAGTTATTCCCATTCTTTCAAAAATAGCTTTGTAATTTCTGCTTTGAACCAATGTTGAAAATTCAGATTTAAGAGCTTCCATTTTAGGTTTGGACGAATTAGCTATATTTATTTTTTCTTGACAGTCATCTTGTGCGGTTAATTCTTTTTTAGATATAAAATCATTAATTACATCAATATAAGGGACCGGAACTTTTCCGTTATCTTGTTGTCTTTTTTGTATTTCACGTATACTTTTTGGAGCATTTTCACGTACACAAACTTGTGTCAAACCATTTTCATCAACAAAGAAATGCAAATCTCCTTCCGGTAAATATTCCCATGCCTGAACAGATTTGATGCACCAATTTGTTCCGTCAGATAGACTTTGTATTTGTGCAACTCGTTTTTCATAATCGGGAGAACCTTTATCTGTGCAAGGAACAGTGTACCATTTCCCTTTGATACCGTTAATATTAACTTCTTCAAAGTTATCTTCCAATGCTATATGACGAACTTTGTCACTATACATTTTACCAAATGATTTTTGTGGATCTTTAATAACTTCTTGTAAAATACTAGTTGCAAAATTTTTGTTAAATCTTGGCGGAAGCGTTCCGTTATCATAATTTAACTCAGATGTAATATAATCTGTAATTAATAATTTTGCATATGGATTATCCTTAATGATGGTATCATTTTCCATCCAACTGTACCACTCTTGTAACATCTCTTCTCTGCGTTCTTTTACACCAAGATACTGTGAGGTCAAGTGATCTTCTGCCATAAGTGTATTTAGTTTAGATATTGTCCAATCTTTTGTTGCTTTTTCATCTCTCCAAACTTTTTCTTCAGGAGAATATTTATCAATAACAACTTTTTCTAAGCCTGTAATTTTGGATTTAGAGCGCCAAATACTTATTGGAGCTTCAGCTTTAGCTTTTTTGTCATTAGGTGCTATTTTTATTAATTCCAGTTTTTGATTGATATCATTTATCTTTATACCCTTATCAGTTAATGATGATTTTATATCATCTGACAAGCTTGCAAACATTTTGCGTAATGTATTACGAGTTTTAGTATCGTACTGCTTATTTAATGTTTCATTATTAATATTATTTAATACAGCAAGGTGTTTTTGCTGGAATGGATTCAAACCAATGTTTTGCATGTTTGCATAATCATCAATTATTTGTGAGTTAAATTCTTCATTTATTTTTGCAAGAGATAAAATTTCACCTATTTGATTTTTTGCAACTCCGGAATTAACAAGCTTATCAACATAAGTTTGTATATTTAAAAAATCAATACTACCATTGTAAGATACAGCTCTTACAACAGCAGAGGCTTCTTTATCATTAAAGCCTTTTAACTTAAGTGAATCAAAGAAACTTTGTTCTTCTTTTGATATTTTTTTGATTTGAGATTGCGCAGTTTTGTTTTCAGAAATTACACGTTTCTTAGTTTGAGCCAAGAATGCAACAGTGTCAAAGTCGAATCCTTCGTTTAATTTTTCAACAATCCAAGGACATAACTCTTTATCTTGTAAAAGTTTATGATATTTATTAGCTTTAGATTTATCAATTTGACCTAAATTGACATCATCTTTCATTATTAAATTATCAAGAATTTTGCCAAGATTTTGTTTATTGTATTCAGGGATGTTAATAAGTGATTTTATGAAATCTACAGTTTCTCGCGTACATGCAAATAACATTTTGCCGATGTTATCTACTCCGTATATTTGTTCTAATTGTGCAGAGTATTGTAAATACTCTTTTATATTTTCAGAAATGTCCTCAAATTGTTCTTTTGTGTGAAGAGTGTCTATAATTGTCCCTATAACATCTTGAATACTCTTATTTTTGTTTAATTTGGAATTAGTGAGATAAGTTTCTATTATTTTTAATCTATATTCTAAAATTTCTTGATTTCTGCAGAACAATATTGCATGTCCAATTAAATCTTTTACATTTCCGTTTTCATGCAACATAGGTTCCGATAGATATTTATCTAATAATGCTCTTTGGAAAACTCTTTCTTCGGAATTTGTCCAACTTAATATATTACCGATATGTTTTTGCATGTTTTTATTTTCATACAGTTTTGGTTCTGAAGAATACAAATTCATTAAATCTATTGTGTTAGTTGTGTTAACTACAGTTTTTTTATTATTTTCATCAGTAACTGTAGTTCGGAATCCTGAATTATGTACAGCACATGCAGGACCATTTTCTTTCATGAAATCTTCATTTTCATAGAATTTCGGGTCTGATATTATTTTATCAACTACTTTTAATTGAGTCTCAAGGGTTTTTGTATCAGCAGTAATACTAATAATCCAACCTATTTTTTTCATGAAATCGGAATTTTTGCTAAGTATTGGCTCTGAAAAAATTCTGTCTAAAAGTTTTTTCTTTACTTCAACACCTTCTTTTGATTTTGTGTTAATTAGAATTGAATATAAATTGTTTATAACACTTGTTTGATTTTTTAAACGAGGGTCAGTAAAGCACCAATCCAGAATTTCCATTCTTGCATCATAGGTTTCTTGGGATCGAGTAGTGTTCATCAACGCACCGAGATTCTGTCTAACACTGACATTTTGGTTTAATCTTTCATCGGCGAGAAAGTTTTTTACAATTTGTATTTGATATGTAATTTCTGCTTCATCACTGCAGAAAGTGACTGTGTCACCAATACAGTCTTGCATACTTTTATTTTCATAAAGTCTGCTATCTGATAAATATAAATCTAATAGTTCATTTGCTCTAATAATATTTTCAGGAGCTTCACCTACTTTAAAGAGAATTAATCCAAGTTCTTTAATGATGTTTGCATTATTTTTGAGTTTTTCATCTGAGAGGATTTTATTCAACAATGCATTTTGATTTTCTGCAAAACGTTGTTTAGCAGAATCAGAAGGGAATTTAGGGATATATTTCTGTATATTTTTATTGTTGTATAAATTCGGATTCTGCAAGATTTGTTTGATAAATTCTGCTTCATTTTTATTAGAAATTTTTAATGCATCACCAATAAGACTAAACCAATTTTCATCTTCTAAAAGTTTTTTATCTTTTTTATAGATGTCAAGCAGTTCTTCTGCTTCTTTTATAGTATTATTTTCAACTATTCGGTCTAATACATAATAGTCTGTCAGATAGCTATTATGTTGAAATTCAGGGTCAGATACTATTTTTTCTATAAGAGTGTGCATATTAGGATTTTTCTTTAGTGCAGCTTTTATTGAAGTTAAGGCATTAG
This sequence comes from uncultured bacterium, assembly GCA_902797575.1. Taxonomy (GTDB): domain Bacteria; phylum Cyanobacteriota; class Vampirovibrionia; order Gastranaerophilales; family Gastranaerophilaceae; genus CAG-196. Next base: position 466 of record CADBTL010000017.1, on the reverse strand, counting down.
AATTATATAAAATAGTTCCGATAGAAGCACTTTTGTCATCCAGAATCCTATTTGCGATATTCTTTCCGTTTTTTAAATCTGCAATTTGCATTACTAAACTGATACAATAACCGTCTCTTCCTTGTAATGATTTATCTGAAATAATACGTTCCATAATTTCAATATTATTTTTAGTTATTGGTATCCAACGAATTGATCGAAGCCATTTATCAGTAAGCATTTTTGCATTAAGAATAGCTCGTCTGCGAGTAAATTCTGCATCAGTAATAATAGATACATTGTTTTCATTATGCCCGTTTACGGCATCTCTTATTATTTTTGGTAATGGAATAACAAAAGAATTCAAAGTGCCGGAATTATCTGAAACCCTGTTATCTACAAATTGTTTATTTTCAAGTTGATATTTTTTTGCTTCTTTTTCAGATAAACCCTTTAGTGGTTCTGATATTTGATTTCCATCTTTATC
>CADBTL010000016.1 GCA_902797575.1 uncultured bacterium | reverse complement strand
CAGATTCTAATTTTTTGTATTCTTCATCTTGTACAAATAGCATAAGTTCTGCTTTATCAAGCTTTTCTGATTTTAAGAAACCGCTTTTGTTTAGATTGTGCTTTAAAGCAAGATTTCTTAATGCTTCTGACTTAAACTTCGAAATTTTAATCTCTTGTCTGTCGCTCATAATATTCTCCTTTTCCTCGTTTTACTTTTCCTTACATATATAAAGTATTTTGCTTTTTAAAAATTGCTTATTTTGTTAAAATTTGCTTAATATTTCTTTACATAATATCCTCAAAGTGTATTATTGGCAGAGGAAAGGGGTAAAATGTCTTCCTTGTTGAGCAAATACTAAAAGAACTCCTTTTTAGGGGAGTTCTTTTAGTATTTATTTGGGTTTAGATTTAAATTGAAGAATAAATAAGGAATTTAAGGATTAATCTTAACCAAATGTTTTGAAAGATCTTTTTACGTCTTCATCCAATGCTTGTTTTACACCGTCATACATTGTTGTTAATGCTTTTCTCATTGTGTTCAAAACTTCCAATCTGCATTCAAGTTCACATTCACTTCCGCTTATTTCTGCTTCTTCGGCTTCTATTTGAGCTAATTCAATATCATTCTTAGCCTTTTGCTGTTTGTATTCAGCTTCCGCTTTATTATATGCAGCTTCATCAAGAACGTTTTGGTATTGTAAATTGATTGTAGTACCATCTTCTAACGTTACGGATGATAAATTTCCTGTGCTGTCAAACTTGTATCCTGTATAATCAGATGTTGTTTTAGCCTGAGTTAATACTTGGTAATCTGCATTGTCAGTAAAGTCAAATATATTTGCTCTGCCTTGACTAGGATCATAATTCATTACTACTCTATAACCGCCATTACCGTCGGAGACAAATTGACAGTGTTCTGCAATAAAATTATCGTCTACAGTGTCTGTTGTTGTTCCGCCTAAATAGTTCATTATACCTTGTTTCATATTTGCAAATACAGAAGTATCTTTTACGTCATCGTATGACAGTAATGGTTTTCCATTTACAGATAATTGACCGGAGCCGCCGCCTGCAACATCTCTAATGCTGCCTGAAGGATCTTCAACGTATACGATTGTTCCGGGATCGACTTCTATGCCGGCTTTTTTAGCATCAGCAACTGTCATATATCCTTGAGGTGTTTCTATATAGTAGCCTGATTCATCTAACATGCTTGAACCTTCTGCAAGGCTTATTCTTTCACCTTGACAACCTGGGATAGGACTGTTCGAAAGAATTGTGCATGCACCGGCACCGTTAACAAAACCTGAGATAGTATATCCATCTTCTGTTGCAACAAGTTTATTATACTTTTTCGCTTCATCAAGTGATATTAAATTATTTGCATCACCAAATGCATTTTTATCTAAAGCAGTTGCTTCAGCACCATTTGTTCCAACAGCACCTCTTTGGTATAACCTGCCATCAGCAAGAGCACTTTTGAATTCATCAATTGTTTTAGGATTATCCGTTCCCGGACCGTCGTAAGAAACTTCCTTAAATTCGCCTGTTTCAGGGTCTTTTTCTTTTGTTGTCAATTTTGTTTGCAATACATACTGCTTTAAATCTACTACATTAACTTGCGTTGCATATTGTTCTCCGGAACTGTTTTTTGTGTAGTTTGTAGAACCGTATTGATTATTTAATGTACCTTTTTGTTTTAATCTGATTTTATTACCGCCTTGGACACTTGCATATCCGGCGGAAGCAAGTGATTCACCTTGATATGTTTTACTGAAATTTAGTGTCATCTGTCCATTACTGTCTACATCAAAGTCATTTTTTCCATATTCCAGAGTATAACCGGCTCCGTCAGTTCCTTTACCTGTTAAAGTAACTTTCATAAAGTCATATTTGCTTGGCTCGTTTGCTGCATATCTTTGAATTTCAGCTTTTCTTGATGCTAGTGCTTTTCCTCGTAGTTGTAAACCCAATCTGGCTTCTTGAATAGCCATAATTTCATCTTCACATGCGTGAATCCCTCTAATTACGTTGCATAATCCTGCTAGTAAGTCTAAACCGCCCATAAATTTTCTCCTTTTTTCCTTTTGTTTTATTCTTCTCCATGTATATCGGCACAAATTTTAAAAACTTTAATGTTTTTAATATAATTGTTACAATTCTTAATATATTAGGAGGAAATGCAGGAAAATCGGGTATAAATTTTTTTATTAAAAATCACTTAATGCTCTTTCTGTTGCAAAAATGGCTTTTTTTTGTACAATTTTATAGTAGATGTCATTTTGAGGAATAAAAGAGAGGATGCTAAAGCTAAACTGCAAAAATTCTGACAGCAAACTTATAGGCTATGAACAAGGACTTAATCTTGAAGAAGAGTTCAATTCTTATGCAGAAAGAATCGCTGATATTATCAGAGGTCTGAATCAAAGAAAAGATAAGCCCGGTGAGTGGCTTCAATGGATGAATCTCGGATATAATGAAGAAACTGTTTGGTATGTTAAAGAATATGCATCACTGGTAAAAGGCAGGTTTGACAATATCCTTGTTTTGGGAATCGGTGGTTCTGCTTTAGGTGGTCTTGCACTTACGGAAGCTCTCTTAAAGCCTTATTGGAATTTATTAACCAAAGAACAAAGATCAAATTTTCCCAGAATATTTTTCTTAGACAATATTGACCCTGACTCTATAAATGGTCTTTTAGAAGTGTTGGATTTAAAAAAGACTCTTGTAAATGTTATTACAAAGTCCGGTGACACAGCGGAAACAATGTCTCAGTTTATGGTAATTAAGGATTTAATGCAAAATGCATTAGGCGATGATTATCGAAAAAATATAGTTGCAACTACTGATAAAAAGACCGGAATATTAAGACAGTTAGCTGATCAGGAAGGGTATAAAATATTTTACGTTCCTGACGATATTGGAGGCAGGTTCTCAGTATTTTCATCTGTTGGACTTGTTCCTTTCGCTCTTGTCGGATTGGATATAGATAAAATAATAAACGGTATTAAAGATATAGATTTAGAGCTAAAGAATACTGATATTCATCAAAATATTGCAGCTCAGTACGCATTAGTTCATTATTTGATGAATACAAAAAAGAATAAAAATATTTCAGTATTAATGCCATATTCAAGCAGATTAAAATATATACCTGATTGGTATGTTCAACTTATTGCTGAATCTCTTGGAAAAGCGTACAACAGAGCCGGTGAAAAAGTTAATACAGGTATAACACCTGTTAAGGCACTTGGTGCAACAGATCAGCATACCCAATTACAATTGTTAAACGAAGGACCAAATGACAAAGTTGTAACATTTATAAAAGTAGGTGAATTTGGTACGACTCTGGAAATTCCTAAAATATTTGAGTATACAGGAATCGGTTATATGGGCGGTAAAACAGTAAATGACTTGATAAATGCGGAAGCATGCTCGACTATGGTGTCATTAGCCGACAACCAACGCCCGTCATTAACAATAACGATAGATAAAATTGATGAGTATAATGTGGCTCAACTAATATATATGTTAGAAGTTCAAACTGCAATTATGGGTGAATTGTATAATATTAATGCTTTTGACCAACCTGGAGTTGAACAGGTGAGAAATTATATGTATGCATTAATGGGACGTGCCGGATATGAGGGCTCGGCTTCTTCAATAAAAGAAAAAATGTGCGGCATAATTTAAAAATCCAACTTAAGTATGACAAAAATATAACTAATTTAGAATTAAAAATGCTAATAGAAAGTTTTAGTATGTTAATGTGAAGGAATAAAATATACATTTATCCTTTAAGTACATTAGTGTAAGAGCTGAGATGTGACCATGATGGTTATATCTGCAGCGTAGTCTTGCACTAAAATTACCCCAAAATTTGTGCTGAATATTTTCGGCACTCTATATGCTTATGCACTAATTGTGGGTGCATAGGTTATCAAGGATGAAGAAAAAAGAAAGGAAATCGAAAAATGGCTTCAATCACAATCAACACAAATCTTGCGTCATTGACTGCGCAACACAATTTATCTATTGCAACTTCAGGAATGAATACGGCAATGGAAAGATTAACAACCGGATATAGAATTAACTCCGGTAAAGATGATGCAGCCGGATCTGCAGTATCAACTTTAATGGAAGCTCAAATCTCAGGTTATGATGTAGCAGAAGCAAATGCTACAATGGGACTCTCGCTTTTGGATACGGCAGAAGGTGTTCTTGACATTGTAGGTGATTATTTACAAAGAATCAGAGATTTGACTGAACAAGCTGCAAACGGAACTTATGGAACTGCGTCGATGACAGCAATCAAAACAGAAGTTCAGCAAAGAATGTCAGAAATTAACCGTTTGTGTACGGTTATTGACTTCAATGGTATTCAGCTTTTGGATGGCACAAGTACTGCCGCAAAAACAGAAAGTGGTATTAACTTACAAGTAAGTAATAATTCAGGTAAAAATAATATTATTAACCTTAAATATACTATTTTCCAAGCAGCAACAATAACTGCTCTGTTTATGACAAACAATGCACATCAAAGTGGTACCAGCTGGTATGCACGTTCTGACGGAAAAGATACAACTGCATTACAAGCAAGAGTTACAGCTTCTGAATTAACGTCATCAGTCGATAACAGAAAGTACGACTATAGAAATTATGAAAATTTAACAACTAAAAATTATGATGAATATGACAAAAAAGTTGGTGCGCCAAATCAAAACTGTTTAACAGCTATTTGTGATGCTGTATATACAGATGATGCAACAGCAAGAGAATTCTTGTCATTCATAGATGATGCAATCGAAAATGTTTCAAACAGAACTGCATTAATCGGTGCATACATGAACCGTGTTGAATCAGCTGTTGATGCAATAAGTGTACAAAAGGAGAACATCGTATCAGCTAACTCAGCAATAAAAGATGCTGATGTTGCAACAGAATCTTCAAATTATATTAAGTACCAAATCTTGCAACAATCTTCTGCAACATTACTTGCAACAGCTAACCAAACACCAAGTATTGCGTTAAACTTAATATAACAATTTATTTACACAGAAATATTAATAGTATATATGTTGAAGCCGCCCCGTGGGAAACCCGGGGTGGTTTTTTGAAAATAGTTTGAACATAACCTTTTTTTGTTTTAGGATATGTGTATAGATAGCAGTGTGTATATATTATATTAAATTTTGTAAAATTTTATTTCAAATAAGCATGTTTAATAGCAAAAAAAATATTTTACAGACGTTATATTTATAGAAGGAGTTCCTGCAGGTGTTTATAAGTAAGATTAACGGTGTGAAGTCTAATATAGGTTTTAAGTCTATGAATAACGTTGTTAATAACGTTGGAGAGACCGTAAAACAATTAAATTTCCCGTATAACCCTGATAATGAAACTTGTGAAGTACATATTTTACGTGTTAAAAAACTTGATAATTTAAATTATACTGTAGAAAAGACTCCTATTGCAGTCATTCCTTTAATGCCAAATGGAGTAGCTGTCAGTATTCCGCAAATTACTAATTTAGATAAAGATGCAGATTTTGCGATACAAGTAGTTAAAAAAGATAAAGACGGTAATGTAACATGGCGAGGTGCGGATACCGGTACTAAAATGTATGAGATTGGTAACGGAGAGTACGGTTTTAGGAAACATCTTGAGAGAGCATGGAAAGAAAAATCTTTTCAACCGGTAGATGACAGCGGTAATCCGATAACAACTGCAGATAATAAATTTTCATATAAATCATCCGATTTAAGCGGACCTGAATATGACAGATGGGAATACACGCTTGTGACTCAAAACGGAACAACTCCGCTTATTTCAGGAGCAGGTTATCTTGTCATGCCGGATACTTTTATGCCGGGATGGAAACGTAGAGAATTTAATGAAGAAAATACCGGCGAATTGTATTTTGATGCAGACTATCAAAAGAAAATGGAAAGGATGGTAACGACTACGTCTAATATGCATGGCGGAAACCTTGCCGGTTTAGAAGCCGCCCTTCCTCAACTGCATAATATCGGAATAAAGAAGCTTTATACGACTCCTGTAGCAAATGGTGATAATAGAACATCCGCCGGATATTACAGTAAAAATAATATGCACGTACAAGAAAACATGGGTACCAGCGAAGACTTTGATACATTAATGATGAAAGAACTGCAATACGGTATAGACCATGTTTTTGATATAACTTTGACTTCTGAAGGTTTAGAAGGTATTCACGTTAATTATGCAAGACGTTGGGGAGAACAAGCGCAGACTTCCAGATGGTACAGAATGGATGGCTTAAAAGATGCAGGTGTAAGTTATGGTGTTATCCCAAGCGAAGCAAAGAATTTAAGACACAGAATTATAAATTCGCCTTATAAATATGAATTACAAAGTAACGGAACGTACAAAAAAACAGTCAATGATGATTATAATCCAAAAAGTGAAACATTTCTTCAAATTTATGACGCATCTCAAGTAACAGAAGAGCAGGTCAAAAAACTTGACAGAGAAATTGACGGCTATAGAGAACTAAACGCAGGCAGGAATCTTGATATAAATACGTCTGATGAAACAATAATCAGTTATGTTTTTGAAATAAATCCAAATGAATATGATAAAAATGTTAATAAAATTAATGAATTAGTTAAAGATGGTAAAAAACTTGAACTAAATAGTCCAGAAGGAACAATAATTGCATCCGATATGTCCAATTTTAGTATCAATAAAACCAGTGAAGGATATATTGCGTGGGATGATAATCCGGGCATGATAAAAGTTAACTACGGAGTATCACCATATGATGAAAAAGAGCTTCAATCAATCCCTGATTTAGCTGAACGACAATATGAAAGAGAGTTAAGAATCAGAGCATCGAAAGAAACTACAGATATGGCTGTTCAAACAGGTGTATATTGGGCGGATAAAACAAAAACCGCACATACTATCTATACTATAAAACAAATTGGTAATATAAAATCTGCAGAAAAGATAAATAAATTGATAGATGAAGGAAAATTACCTGAAGAATTTAGAGTAACACAAGATATTATAGATAATATTTTAAACGGCGATTATAAACTAGAACCAAAAGGACAACTTGAAAAAGAAGATGTTACTGTTAAGTCATTAATGAAACTGCCGTTAGATTCGTTGGAATTCGGTGATAATACTGTAGGTGTTTTATCAACATCATATTTTTCAAATCGTGCGACTACTGATGAAACAATTGGCAAGACAAGATTTGAATTGATGCAGCAAGACAATCCGCATTTGATTGATATATATTCCAATGTATATAACAAAGTCAATAATATGTTCACTAACGAACTCAAAGATTTTGCATATGATGTAATAGAGAAAGTTAATGAAACATCAAATACACCGCTTCTTAATCCTGATGGAAATTATACAGAATATGGTGAATATGTTATTGATGATTTAGGAAAATTTATTGCAAAATATGCGCTATTAAAATCTTTATCAGGTGATAGTTTTAAATATAAAATGTATCCTGACGGAAGGCTTACATACGATTATTCTAATATCAAGAAATCCACAACACTGAAAGCTCTTGGTATAAACGCAAGTAATCCGACAGAAGAAGCAGAAATTTTGCAAAAGAAAATGTTAAAAGGTTTAAAGTCTTTAGATGAAAAAGATGTTGAAGCTGTTGCAAAATCAATTTCTACAATAATTAAAGGTACGGATACAAATACATTCAGAATCACAGAAGGTTTATTGAATCGTTCAGGTCATTCTCTCGGATTTAGAGTAGATGCATTAAAAGATAATGAAGATATGGATTCTGTTCGTAATAGAGATGCAAATATTGATGATACTTGGTCAAATTTAATAGCGTTTTTTAAAAATTTTGTAAAAGGTGTCAAAGGTGTCAATGAACATACATATATAGTTGCAGAGATGACAGATGTGGCAAATGTTTTTCAAGACACGTATGGCGGACCTGATTCTTGTCCTTATGACGGTTTAACTAATGTACATGGTATTAAATTTGACGGTGAACCTGATGCAATGACAAAATTTTACAATGAAACGGGTATAACTTCAGAAGCGGCATATTCTTATTTCTTTACAGAATTATTAATGAATTTTTCTTATGAATTTGAAAAGGGTGAAGGATTCTGTGATACATATGATAAGTTTAAAGAAAAATATGACTTACTTATAAATACAAGAAGTACTGATTTTATGCGTAACTTGTATACATTTATCGGAAATCACGACAAGACAAGAGCTATTCAAGGTTTAGCGATTGATCTTCCTTTATTTCACTCTACGTTAATGTATGCGGGAGATGGCTTTAATTATAATCATGAACAGAGAAAAGAAGTTCTTAGAGTTTTATCAGGAGCCAAAACCATTGAAGATGTTCCTTTGGAGCTAAGATTAAATGTTGATAACCTAGATTATTTCAGAACTATTAGCGCCAGAGCAGTTGCACAATCTAAACTTCTAATGGATTCAGTTGACGAAGATTTAGATGGAATTGCAACACAGAGTGAAATAAATCTGATAAAAAGCGGATTGATTGATCTTGCAAACGGTAATTATATGTTAAGTAAAACTTCTGAAAAAATGACAAAAATTAATATATCTGAATTATCAAGTATAAAAAATGCGGTAAATGAAGTAGCAAGACTGGCAAAAAAGAGCGGTGTTATTCTTTCTGACTCAGATATCAATTTAATTATAAAGAAAGCTAAACAACTTGATTTGGAGAACTATTTGGTTAGAGGTGACTTCGGTTGGGCGGAACCCAAAGAAGTCGGAGAGAAAAATAAAGCTTATTTAAGTGAAATATTACCTGACTATGGGAATAGCGATGAATACAGCTTATATACAGTTCAAATCGCAAGATTGATAAAAGATGCTGCAAAAGACTTGACTTGTTCTGAGGGTATAAATAGTGCTTTAAAAGAGTTTGTAAAAAAATATAATAAGTCAAAAATTAATCAAAACAGCGATGAATTCAAAAAATATGAAAATCCTGCTATTGCAAGAAAAAAGAATGGTTACGCGGCACATGATTTTAGGACAGCTTTGGAATTAGCAATTGAACAGGCTGAATTTAAGTCAGGGAAGACTATTTCTAATAAGGAAAATATTATAACAACTGTCTACAACTCTATAACAGAACCGGCTATTAAAAAGCAAGCAATGCTGTTATCTTTTCTGAGTGCAATGTGCGGAATTCCTACCATATACACAGGAGATGAATATGGTGATACAGGATACGAAGATAAATATAAAAATACTTGGGTTAATGACAGATTAGTTTCAAGAATTTCAGAAATGCTGAATAATACTAAAATGGGTAAAATTATGAAACGTAATAAAGACGTTACATATGGTGCAATAAAGAATAAATCTGATATAAAACTCTTACAAAATGGCACTTCTTATAGTATGGATGTTTTGGTAGGCGGTAAAAACAGAGAAGAAATTTTATCAAGAGTGTATGAAATTGATGCGATTTGTAAAAATTTAACAAAAGGTTCCGAGTTAGAAACAAAATTAAGAAAAGAACAAAGTTTACTAAAATTGCACTTAGCAAATGTTGCTTATATGATGCAAGGTGCTGATGGAGATATGGCAATATCCATATTTAATGCAGGCGGTATTGACCGTAGAAATAGGGTTAACTACTACGAAAAATACGGATTACATACAAAAGAACAAAAAGAACAATTCTTTAGGGATAATAATATAAGAAGTATTAATCCGAATAATCCGTATATACCAATTCAGGAAAAATCTGAACTGGATGCAATTCTCATGGGCGCAGGAGTCTCAATTCCAATCGGAACTGTATTTATGAATGCGGATGCAAGAGATAAGGCAAAATATGTAGTAGAAAAAATAGGTAATACTATTGGTATTGTAAGAGAGGGCGGAAAAAAGATAATAATGGATGGCATGACCGCAGAAAATGGAGTCATGGTACTTAAAAAGGTTAAAAATGTTGCATTTAGAGGTTCGGTACGTTTAAATAACCAAAAATACATTATAGGTTCTAATTTGTATACAAAATCTGCTGAAAGAGAGCAAGGGAAAAACCTTTCGTTAATTGCGCAGTAAAGCCTTAAAAAGCATATATAGCCAATCTATCCTATTGCTAAAATATGTCTGTTATGATAGAATAATGTTGCGGATTATAGTTAATAGGTAAAGGGGTGCTTATGCAAGTTTCTGCAATTAATGTTCAGAGTGGCAGCGGTTATAACATGTCTAATAATATAAACACAAATAATAGTCGTCACAATGAGCTTGTTGGAGATACTTCTTTTAATTCTTTGACTCCTTATAATTCAAAAAAAGTAACACCGGCTGATAAGCTGCCAATGGTTTTTGATAGCGTGAATCAATGGAAAAGTTTTTGCCATCATAGAATAGTTGGTGAAAAGCTCAATATTATTGCATAGCAGATAGTGTGATATGGGTGATTGCGGGTTAGTTCTTGGTTTTTTCGATGGTGTTCATGCAGCTCACAGAGCAGTAATAGAGTCTGCTTTAAAAAATAACAGACATGTGAAATTGATTACATTTAAAGAGTCTCCGGCCGCTTATTTTACAGGTAAACAAAATTATATATTATCACGCCTAAATTCTTTAAATAAATTAAAGAGTTTAGGTATTTCCGAAATTGTAGAACTTAACTTCTCAGATATCTGTAAAATGACAGCAGAAGAATATTTGCAATTTTTGGTTAATATGTATCATCCAACACATATAACAACAGGTTTTAATCATACATTCGGTTTTAATAAAACAGGTAATCCTGAGTTTTTAGAATATAATCAATCTAAGTATAATTACAAGTATACTTGTGTACCGCCTGTAGTAGAAAATAATGAAATTGTAAGTTCTTCACTAATAAGAAATTATTTAAGCAATGGTAACATATCTGTTGCAAATAGCCTTTTAGAATCGAATTTTATACTGGAAGGCATCGTCGAACATGGGGCGAAGCTCGGAAGAACAATAGGTTTTCCTACAGCTAATATAAGATATCCGAACGATATTGTTCAAATTCCTTATGGAGTTTATGCTTCATCAGTATATATAAGAGGAGTAAAGAAAACGGCAATTCTCAATTGGGGAATGAAACCAACTGTACATAATACTAAAGAACCCGTTGTAGAGGTTCACATACTTGATTTTAGTGAAGATATATATGGAATGAATATAAGCGTAGAAGTATTAAATCGACTTAGGGGAGAGCAAAAATTTAATAATATTGACGAATTAAAAAATCAAATTAAAAAGGATATAGAATTATGCTTGATGTCGTAATAATCGGATATGGTGAAATGTTTACTAATCTTATTGCAGGTGCTTTAGATGCCAATTGCAATATAGTTGGTGTATTTCGCGCGGAGATGATTAAATATAATCCTGTTATTAGATACTTCAAAGATATAATTAATCCATCTTTGGATTATAACTATATAAAAAGCTATAAATTGCCTGAAATTCATGCTTCAAGTGTAAATTCCAAAGAATTCAAAAAAAAATTGTTGAAACTTAATCCGGATATTATATTAGTAGGTTCTTGGAAAGAAAAAATATCAAAAGAAATTTATGATATTCCAAAAATTGCAACAATAAATGCGCATCCATCATTACTCCCTAAATACAGAGGTCCGAATCCGTATTTTTGGACAATAAGAAATCAAGAGCAAATAACTGGTGTCTCTTTTCATTTAATGGATAAAGAGTTTGATAAAGGTGCAATATTAGCTCAAGAAGAAATTAAAATCTATCCCTCCGATACAGGTAAATCTTTAAAAGAAAGAACCGTGTTAGCAGCAAGAGGAGTTGTGTGTGAACTTTTAAAAGATTTAAGTGAAGATATAATAATACCTCTTTCTCAATCTGAAGAAAAAGCGAGTTATTATTCTCATCCTGACAATTTAGAATTGGATTTTACTAAAACAGCGGACGAAAATTTTGCACTTATTCGTGCTATTTATCCTTGGGGGAATGCTTACTTCTATAATGATTTAACATGCTTAAAAGCTATGGTAAGCGGAACTGAAGTTGTTCCAAATGATACAAAATTCACAAAAACCGGTACAATTACAGATATAGATATAAAACATAAAAAAATCGGTATTTTGTGTTCGGATAATAAAATATTGCGATTAAGAATAGAGCATTATAAAGATTATGATAGATTTTTTACTCGAAATTATATGAAAAGAGAGTTGCATGTCGGAGATATGTTATTAATATAATCTATATTGATTACGTCGAATGGCTAATGAATATTTTCCTAAAAATATTATACTAATAATGTAATTAATCCGCATATGCTCGCTTGTGTTGACAGGTGTACGGGAACGTATGTTCCTAAATGATTGCGGTAAAAAGGCAGGTCGTTTATAGAACCTGCCTTTTATAAATTATTTATTTTTGATAGTTACGCACTAAATGAAACAGTTGCTGTTTCAGGAAGTTCCGGATTTGAATTAAAGTTCAAATCTAAATCAAACTTAAATTCTTTGAACATTTCATCATGCTTTAATAAAAAGAAATTGTTTTTTATTGCATTTTGTGTTGAATCCGATTTTTCAGATATTTGATAACCGATATTGGAATTTCTTGCTATGTAATTTTCTATCATTGCTCTTTAATCCTTTTACATCATGTATATCGGCATTTTTTGGGGAAACTTTAATTTTTTAAGTAAAATTTTTACAAATCTTTACATTAAAGAACTAAAAACTAGTATTAGTAATACAATTATAAGTATGTCTAAAGAAGGAGTGTATAATGTCAGAATTAAAAATATATATGGATAAGGATATTGATAAGGAATTAATAAAGTCTAAAAAAATAGCTGTAATAGGTTTTGGTTCACAAGGGTATGGTCAAGGTTTAAATCTCGTTGATTCCGGTTGTGATGTTGTTTTTGGCTTAAGATTAAACGGTGCATCTGCAATTAAGGCGAAAGATTACGGATTGCGAGTAATGAGCATACAGGATGCTGTAAAATATGCAGATATAATACAAATTCTTATTCCTGACGAAGTGCAGGCTAAAGTTTATAAAGAGGAGATAGAACCTCATTTAAGAGACGGACAATACTTAATGTTTTCTCACGGATTTAATATACATTACGGGTTCATTAAACCTACACGTAATGTAAATATTATAATGGTTGCTCCTAAGGCTCCGGGACACACAGTAAGAAGTGAATTCCTGTCAGGAAAAGGAGTTCCCTCTCTTATTGCAATTGAAAAAGATATAACAGGTGATTCAAAAGACGTTGCACTATCATATGCAGCAGCAATAGGTTCCGGAAGAACCGGTATAATAGAAACATCATTTAAAGAAGAAACAGAGACGGATTTGTTTGGTGAGCAAGCAGTTCTATGCGGCGGATGTGATTTCTTAATAAAAAATGCTTTCGAAACTCTTGTTGAAGCGGGATACTCTCCGTATATGGCATATTTTGAAGTTTGTCATGAGCTTAAACTAATTGTTGATTTGATATATCAAGGCGGAATAGAAGACATGCACTATTCTGTTTCTAATAATGCAGAATATGGTGATTACACAAGAGGTACTCAAATCATAGACGATAGTGTAAAATCAAAAATGAAAAAAATCTTGAGTCAAATTCAAGACGGTAGTTATGCAAAAGAGTTTATGAGTGAGATGAATTCGGGTGCTGCAAACTTTAATCAATTAAGACAAAAGTCCCAAGGACATTTGATTGAAAAAGTCGGAAAAGAAATTCGTGCGTCTTTCAAATGGGGTAATGTAGATAAATTAATAGATAAAGCAAAAAACTAGTTTACCTATAATAAAATCCTGTTTTTTGGTATAATAATTCATATGAAATATGCATTGGTTCTTGTAAATATTAAGGGATTGGGAGTTAAAACTTTTAGCTATTTGATACCTGAAGAAATAAAGGATGTCATACAAATCGGTCAGGCTGTTCTTGTTCCATTTGGCAGACAGGGATTGATTAATGCTTTTGTTGTCGGTTTTTCCGACTATATTCCAGGAGAATTCAGAGTAAAGAAGATAAACAGAATTTTAGATGAAACCCCTCTTTTTTCGCTTAAATATTTAAAATTGCTTGAATGGGTTGCTAATTATTATTGTTGTGATTTTGTAACTGTTTTAAATACTGCTCTTCCGATGAAGCTGATAGAAAAAAATGCAAAAGTAGAACTGGCAGTTTCTCTAAAAAAAGAAGCAGATGAGACTTTAACCAAACGTCAAATAGAAATTCTGAACTTGCTAAAAGAAAAAGGAAAAATTTCTCTTATTGAATTTGAAGAACTTGCAAAAACAACACGAGCTACAATGAAAAAACTTGAGACTAAGGGTTTTGTTAACATAGAGGAAGAATATGTATATAGGAATCCGCTTGCGATTTTCAGTGATGTAAAAACAGAACCGCTATACGAATTGCAAGGTGAACAAGTTACTGCATACGAAGGAATTAAGGCTAAATTAAAATCACAAAATCCTATTCTTTTGCATGGAGTTACAGCTTCAGGAAAAACCGAAGTGTATTTTAAATTAATCAAGGATGTATTGGATACCGGCAAAAATGTTTTATTTTTAGCTCCTGAAATTGCTTTAGCGTCACAACTAACAAAACGATTAGCCAGAAAATTCGGTATAAAAGACGTAGCTATATGGCATAGCTCAATAGGAGAAGGCGAAAAATATGATGTATGGCAAAGGTTATACAAAAATGAAATTAGAATTTTAGCAGGAGCAAGGTCAGCAGTTTTTGCTCCTTTACAGAATATAGGTCTAATTATTATAGATGAAGAACATGAAGGTGCTTATAAACAAACGAATCCTGCGCCACGATATGATGCGCGAGTTGTGGCAAAACGATTGGCTCAATTCCATCAAGCACCGCTCTTATTAGGTTCTGCAACGCCGGATATTTCTACTTATTACTATGCAGTAAATAATAATAATTTATTTGAGATGAAACATCGTTACAATAATTCCCCTTTGGCTAAACCACAAGTAATAAATATGCAAGAGTATGGTAAAACTGCTTATAGAGGTATAATTTCAAAACCGCTTCAAACAGAAATTGTTGAAACATTGGAGAGAGGTCAACAAGTAATTTTACTGATGAATAGAAGGGGGTATTCTACATATACCCAATGTAAAGCTTGCGGAACAGTAATCGAATGTCCGGATTGTTCTATTCCAATGATTTGGCACACAAGTATAAAAAAATTAAAATGTCATTACTGTAATCGAGAAATGAGTTTTCCTGATTATTGTCCTGTATGTAACAGTGATGCATTGTCAACATCAGGAGTCGGAACACAAAAAATTGAAGTTTTGATTAAGGAACTTTATCCCAATGCAAGAGTTGAAAGAATTGATAGTGATATATTAACCAAGAAAAATGCACATATTGAGTTATTAGGGAAATTTCAACGCGGAGAAATTGATATTTTAGTAGGAACTCAAATGATAGCAAAAGGACTTGATAATCCTAACGTAACGCTTGTAGGTGTATTAAGTGCAGATTCCGGTTTTAACGTACCTGATTATAGAGCTTCCGAAAGAGGTTTTCAACTTTTAACGCAAGTTGCAGGCAGAGCAGGACGAGGAGATTTTAAAGGTAAAGTCTTATTTCAAACATACAATCCGGATTACTATGCTTTTCAGAGTGCAAAATCGCAAAATTATGAAAAATTCTTTGAAACAGAAATAAAATCAAGACAAGAGTATGATTATCCTCCATTTAGTCAAATTGTTCGCTTGATTTTATCTTCTGAAAATAATTTTAGAGCAGAAAAATCTGCAATGGAAATCTCAATGCGTCTTAATACAATGAC
The DNA here is from genome assembly GCA_902797575.1 of uncultured bacterium. Classification (GTDB taxonomy): domain Bacteria; phylum Cyanobacteriota; class Vampirovibrionia; order Gastranaerophilales; family Gastranaerophilaceae; genus CAG-196. Next base: position 2,277 of record CADBTL010000016.1, on the reverse strand, counting down.
TGAAAAATTTGGATTCAGTGAATATTTGGAAGTACTTGGTCCAACTCCTTGTGTAATAGAAAAAATAAACGGTTTCTATAGATTTCAAATACTTATAAAAAATAAACTTTCACAAAAAGGACATGACTTTATATCAAAATTTCTTAGTAAAATTACTATGCCAAAAGATATACGTCTCGCAATCGATATTGATCCGCTTGATATTTTATAGTGTTTTACTAATCGGAATATACAAATTCCTCTTGTCCTTTATTATCAAGAATGAGAGCACATAAGCACGCGTTTCTGTATTTACCGCAACCTAAATCAATTCCGATTTTATCACTGCTAATATAAGGTTTTTCAAATTCGGTATGGCCAAAAATTATTTTTTGCGGAAGTTTGTGCGGCGAATATATAAACGGATTTCTAATATATACCAAATCAACTTCATCTTGTTCTTCAAGAGGATAATTAGGGTTGATACCGGCATGTACAAATAAATATTTGTCTGTCAGATAATAAAATTTCAGGCTGTTAAAAAAATTCCCATGAGTTTTAAATATATTATTAAAGCTGCCATAACTTTTTTCTGTTGCAGGACCACCATAATTATCAAATAAAAATTGATAATAGTCGTCTGTTTTTGCGTGTAAAAGTGCATACTCATGAGAGCCGATAAGATAGATACATTTATTGTAGTTAGATTGTTCTATAATTCTATCTACAACACCTTTAGAGTCAGGACCTCTATCTATATAATCTCCCATAAAAACAAAAATGTCTTCTTTGTCAGTATTGAGCTTTGATAATAAATTGTTAAGTTTATCAAGTTCTCCGTGTATATCTGTTATAGCAATGTATCTTGGCATATTATTCCTCTGGAAATATTATATCATAAGAGAATTAGCCTATCTTGCGGCATATTAAAAAATTTGTTATCATGGACTTAGTGATGAATAGTTATTCTGCAATCTAAAGTAGTGTCATATTTCATAATATCTGTATAGGAGCGAATCTGTGCCCAAATCACAGCCTAAACGACCTAAAATAACTGAAGAAAATTACCTCTATTACTATTATGATATTCCCTTTGAGGGTTCAACGTCCGCAGGTAAACCCTTAAGAAAATTAAAGGATATTACTTGCCCATATCGCGGAATAAAAATTATTCCCGGAACTGCGCTAAAGGGGTTTGAAAAGAATCTGATAAGATGTATAACTTCAGAAGATATTGTTCAATTGCTTGCTCAATACTATGATAATCTGCTTCCGACAGAAAAATCCTTGTATGCAATTTTTAAAGACTTTTCAATGCTGAATCCAAAAGATAATATTATTAACTGCATGCAAATGCTTTATACAAACAGCCTAACAAAACTTAAGCTTGAAGAGTTTGTTGTTCTTGATGAAGTTGATATTATGTCAAGAAAATTATCCCCTAGTACCGCATTAAAATTGAGAGCTAAAACAACAAAATGTCGTCAGTTGATTCTTGATAACAAACAGCAAGATTCATTTAAACGCAAAACTTTTTTGAATTCATTGGATGAAATCATCCCAAATGAAAACGAGCGAGAAATTTTTGCAAATATCAAAAATAAAGCGTTATTTTTACCAACGTCCGGCAGTAGCAAAAATGCATTTATTGTAAAATATTCCAGAAGAAGTCAGGAAGAATCTGCAAGAAGATTATTTATAGGCTCAACAGGTTCTATTGAACATGTAACACCTGAATCACTGGGTGGAATGAATACTATAGGAAATTTTTTGCTTACGACGGCTGATGGTAACAGATACAGAGAAAATATGCCATTGAAGGATTATATAATGCGACATCCTAAAATTCCTATTTTTATGCAGCTATATATGGATGATGTGATTCGAAATATTCATGAAGGCGGCTTGCTTGGTAATGAAACTTATCCTTATAAAATTAAGAAAAAATTAGAGGAAGAATCTAATGGCAGAATTATGGTAAGCCTTTCTAAGTATAAATATACAGAACAAGAAGCAGCAGAAGCGGTAAAAGAATATGAATGCCGTTGGGATAAATTTAAAAATAAAACTTAATAAAAATGTATCCTTATAAAATTAAAGAAAATAATTTTCTTGACACTTATTTTTGTTCTTGATAACATTTAACTTGTGGTTGATTCCACAAGCCGAAGTATGAGTGATAGAATCACTAAACGGTAAAAATTATATAGTTTATGCGCTTGTAGCTCAGCAGGTAGAGCACTCCCCTTTTAAGGGATAGGTCGCGCGTTCGAATCGCGCCAAGCGCATTTTTTGTTG
>CADBTL010000015.1 GCA_902797575.1 uncultured bacterium | reverse complement strand
CGGAAAAAATATTCAAAAATTTGTCTTTACATTCTCTTAACATTTCAAGAAATTTAGGCAATTTCTGTTTTTTTCTGCTTTTAAATATATATATAAGTTGTTATAATCAACTTAGGTAGTATATGTGTAGATAATATATGATTAGCAAAATCAGTGTAGAAACCGAAAGAAGAAATAGCATTACCGCCCAACAACATCAAAACAGGAATCAAAATCCAGGTTTTAAAGGTTTGGGTGCGTTGGCACTTGCTGGAATTCAAAAGTGTGAGCAGGTACCAATGATTAACGTTGCGGTAATTGATATGTTATCCGCAATATTACCAAGAACAATCGTTGAATCTATGACCAACTGGTTTGCAGGATTTGAAGCTCTAAGACGAGAATCCTCAGGTTTGATTGTAAACTGTTTGATACCAAGTGCAATAACATTAGGTATAGCAAAATGCCTAAACCCTTTATTTATGCCTAAGGGTGTTAACATGTCCAGAAGCTGGGCAGATAAAGACTTAATAAATGAAGTTGCAGCACATTATGAAGCTTCTGTTGGTGACGATAAGGTAGCAGATTCTTTAAGAAGGATAATAAACAGTATAGAAGGTGTTGACGGAAAAGAAAAAGTTAAGTTTATAGATAAAGTTGGTTCTGAAAATATAGAAAAATATGCAAAAGAGTTAGCCGAAATCTCAAGAAAAGACATTGATAATTCAGAGATGAGAAAGCAAGTCGGCAAGATATCAAAAGAAATTATCGAAAAAACTCATGTTTCTGAGCATATAAATGTAGGAAAGGTTAGTTCGCAGTCAGTAGGATCTGTTCTTGAAAATTCTGTCAAATTTTTCCGTGAGTTTCAAAGACAAAATGGTGATGTTAAGATTTCTATGGCAGATTTTGCAGCAAAAAATAAAAACTTAGTAAGAACAAAGAGCCTTTTAGGTTTAGCCGTTGTTCTTCCGTTAGCTGCATCTATGCAATATATTAACAGATGGATTACCGGAAAACTGTCAGGTACTAAAGGTGCTCCGATTTATGATGATTTTGCAAAAGGAAAAGAAAATATTGAAGAAAATCCTGAAGCTAAAAAAGGTTTATTGAAGCAAAAACTAATATCAATTTCTTCTATGATAGGTGTTTCATTATTATCTTTAACCCGCATGCCAAGTTGGAAAATGCTAGATTTTAAAGGCATGTTCCCGACCATGGATCAGGCAAGAATTATTTCAACAACAACATTTGCTTCTCGTATGGCAGCTGCGGATGATAAAAATGAACTGGCTGAAGCAACTGTAAGAGACATTGCAACATTTGCAAGTTTGTATTATCTGGGTGATGTAGCAGCAAAGGGAGCTGCAACATATATTCAAAATAAAACTGGTGTTACGTTATTAAATGATATGAAACCTTTAGAAAAAGGAGCAAGTACTTGGAAAAAATTTAAACATTGGATGAAAGATGTAAATATTAAAGCTTCTAATGAAGTAATAAGTAAAACTGAGCAAGCTCTAAAAGGCGCAAAACCAACAAAAGAACAAGTTGAAATTATTCAGAAGGAAATAAAGAAAGCGGTTAATTATCGTTCGTATTGCCAAGTTACAAATTTAGGTGTATCATTGGCATTGTTGGGACTTGTTATACCTATATTTACTCGTCGTAATACAAAAAAGAAGCATGAACAAGCTTTAAAACTTGCTCAGGAACAAAATAAAACACAAACCGAAAACAACAACGAAGCAGTTGTTACACCTTTGAATTTAAAATATTCAAAATTAACATCAGGCTTCAGAGCCGAAAACAAACAAAAAACAGCATAGAATAAATAGCAAGACAGGAATTTTAATGAACGTACAACCAATCTCACAACAAAACGTAAATTCAAAAATAAAACAACAGCCAAATTTTAATGGTGCTGTTGATACAACTTTGCGTTATTTGGCTACAAATCAAGCTGTTGGTGCTAATCTTGTAGATTTTTCATTCATGGTTACACCAAGAACAGTTAATGACGGAATAAAAAGAGGTCCTGCTGCAGGTATGGAAACCGGGCGTCGTGAGATTATGGGAACAATTAATGATTCGTGTGTCGGTTTATTTGGTGCAGCAGCCGGTGCTGCAATAGCAGGATCGTTAACTAAAAAGTACGGAACAAAGGTAAATAAAATGTTTACTGCTCCGGAGACATTACACATATTAGCTGAAAATAAATCAAATCAAATTAAAAATAACACATCGCAGTTAGAATATATCAAAAATATTCTGCGTAATACAAAAGGTTACAATCCAACATCGGCAAAATCAGATACAGATGGTTTTGTGAAACTTTCTGATAAAACAATAGACACTATAGCAAAATATTATGATGAATTATTAAATAAAAAAGCTGATTTTAATAAGTGGACAAGTTCAAAATCTGATAAGTCAAGAACTGTAATTATGAATGAAATAATTGCAGATACAGGAGCCGGTTCTGATTTTATTTTAGAATCAGCAGATAAAAAAATTCAAAGCAAAACCAGTCTTAAATCATTATTGAATGATATCTTTATAGTTTCGGATTCATTTAATAGTGAAAAAGTAAAAGACGCTTTTGCAGAACAAATTAAATCAGGTGAAGGTGTAAAAACTAATAAATTTATAGGTGGTTTGGATAAATTTATGCGCAGAAGAGCATTTATGGGCTTTGCAATTGCATCAGCAATAGGTTTATCAGTTCAACCTATAAATATGTATTTAACTAAATTAAAAACCGGTTCTGACGGATTTGTTGGAGTTGAAGGTCGTTCGAAAGACAACAGCGCAGGATTTATGGGATTGAAAGCATTAAGCAGTGCCGGTTTCTTTAGCATGATTTTAGCAACATTAAATATGAATCCGCTCAAATTTACACCTAAAAAATTCATGGATAAAATGTCATTTACGGGTAAAATGCCTACTATTAATCAATTAAAAGGTATTTATGGTGTAACTATTATCTCAAGAATTTTCTCTGCTCGTGATAAAGACGAGTTGAGAGAAGTATTGACTAAAGATACTCTCGGATATTTGAGTTGGCTTGTATTAGGTGATTTTGTCAACCGAATGACAGCTTCAGCTTTTGATAATGATAAATGCAAAGTATTGAATATCAAAAAGGGTACGGAAAAAGAGAACTACTTTAAGAAAATATTCCATGCAAACTTAAAAACAAGAGATGAAATATTAGTTCAAACCCTTGCTGAACAAGGCATAAGTACAACGAAAAAACAAGATGGCAAACTTGTATCAAAATCATTCAAGGAAATGTTAAAAGATTTGAACGGAATAAAAGACGAAGCTCTTAAAAAAGCAACCAAGAAACGTTTGAGAGTTCTAAATAGAGCTCAAATTTCAGGCTATTTGTTCTCAGGTCTTGTTCTTGGTTTAGGTATTCCAAACCTTAATATTTATATTACGAACAAACTCGATAAAAAAAGAAAAGCCGAGGCTGCTCAAAAACTTGATAAACAAATAGCATAGCTTCTAAATATTTTTTAGATGTTCTATTTTAAATTCAGGTTTTATTAATACAGATATTGCGTCAATTCTATATTTTTTGTATTGCTTGTTTTCCTGCATGTATAGAAATACACCTTGTTTTATGTGGCTATATTTTGTTTTTGTTATAGCTTCGAAAGGATGACCGCAAACTGCTGTTTTTCTTGTTTTTACTTCTACAAATACAAGTGTATTTTTATCCAGAGCGATTATATCAATTTCACATATTTTAGAAAAGCGTTTGTTTGTTTCCAAAATTTTGTAACCTTGCTTTTCTAAATATTTTACTGCGATTTCTTCACCATTTTTACCAAGTGATACATTAGGCATCTTACACCTGTTTTTCTTTTTATATTATACTAAACTAACATATTTTAAGGCAAAATGTCTTCTTCTGCAAAATATATAATTTTTTCAGGTTCATTATTATATCGATAAACATTATCCAAATCTTGTAAATAAGCATCATATTTTTCAAGTGCATGAGGTTTTAAGTTGAATTTAGCCATTATCATTCTGGCAGTTTCACCTGCCTGTACTTTATACCCAAATTTTGCAGGAACATCCCTTAGTATAAATCTTTTTTGGGGGGGATAATATGTTATTCCGTTGCATTCTCCGTTTTTCTTTGCACATGCCAGCCATTTCTTTATATCCTTTTGATTTGTACATGTATAAGTATCAGTGCACCCATCAAATTTTAATTCTCCATAGATAGCATGTCCATGGGCAGTTTTACTCTTTTTTGTTTTTGGAACAAATGATAATATATCTTGGTTTAAATCAACATTTGTTATAGCTGTCATAAAATACCTCGTATATATATAAAGTTTTTTCAATAAAAAAAATTGCGGAATTGTAACAAAATGTATCGATGTGATATAATTATTTTTATGATAGAACTTTTAATTTTATTTGAACTTAGCAAAAAAATACTTACAATGTATGGAATATCTAAAGAAATAAGAGGAGATTTTTCTGTTTTGACAACTCCCAGTTATGGAACAATAAAACCTGCTCTTAGACGATTAGAGGTCAGTGGATTTGTGAAAACTCAAAAGACAATATCCGCAGGTGGCAGACCTTCTACATATTATTCAATAACAAATGAAGGGCGAGAAGAGTTAAAGCGTCTTATAGTTGAACCGCCATTAGATAATCCTATTCAATTTTTACCGATGGCAAGAGTTAAGCTGGCGTGCGCAGATATTTTAAATACAGATGCGCAGGTGAAAATGTTTGCAGTTTTAAAAGCAAAAGCAGAAAGTATAATAGCCGATGCAAAAAATATACTAGCATTCAAAGATTTATCGTTTTATCCAAAAATGGTTTTTGATAATTTAATTTGTGAGTACAAAAATTTTATTTTACTGCTAGAGGGACTGGAAAATGCCGGCTCTCGTGAGTGATATAATACAAGGTTCAATTGCAGAAGAACTTGAAATATCAAGGGGGGACATAATTCTTTCTATTGATGGTCAAGGGATGCAAGACATGATTGATTATAAGTTTCTATGCAAAAATGAACTTATAACAATAGAAATTCAAAAAGCCAATGGAGAACTTGAAGAAGTTGAGCTGGAAAAAGATTATGATGAAGATTTGGGTATCGTTTTTGAAAGTGCGGTTTTTGATAAAGTAAAACCTTGCCTGAATAATTGTATATTTTGTTTTGTCGCACAGCAACCAAAAGGTCTTAGAGATACTTTATATGTAAAAGACGATGATTACAGACTTTCATATTTACAAGGAACTTATATTACTACTACAAATTTAACTGAAAAAGATAAAGACAGAATCGCAAAAATGCATCTGGGACCGTTTTATATATCTGTTCATACAACTAACCCCGAACTAAGAGTCAAAATGCTTAAGAACCCTAATGCTGGAAAAATTATGGAAAATTTAAAATGGTTTGCTGATAATGAGATTCCATTTCATGCACAGATAGTATTATGTCCCGGATATAATGATGGTGAAGAGCTAAAAAAAACTTTAAAAGATTTAAATAGTCTGGGTGATTCTCTTTTATCAGTAGCAATAGTACCTGTTGGAGTAACTAAATTTAGAGATGATAATTTACAAACCGTAGATAGTATTATTGCCGAAGAAACAATTAATATAGCTTCAAAATATAAAAAAGTATGCTGCTCAGATGAATTTTTTCTTCTTTGCGGAAAAGAAATTCCTGATAAAGATTATTACGGTAATTTTTCTCAACTTGATGATGGTGTTGGTTCATTGAGAATAATTATGGATGATTTTGATAGTTTAAAATTACCTAAAAGTATTAAAAACTCTTTAAAAATAGCATTTGCTTGTTCTGTTGCAGCAAAAACAGCATTTAATTATATTGCAGAAGGTCTGAATAAAATAAAAAATCTTACGGTATATGTAAATCCGGTAGAATCAACCTATTGGGGTGAAAATATAACTGTGGCAGGTTTGATAACGTCTGAGGATTTAATAAATTCTATTAAAAACACAGATGCTGATTATATTATAGTTCCTTCTATTATGCTCAAACCCTATACTAATTTATTCCTTGATGGAAACTCTTTGGATTATGTAAAAGAAAAAACAGGAAAAAATCTATATGTAATTCAAGATAATTACTCTGTTGCAGAAGTTTTAGAACTATTTGAATAAAATAAGTTTATTTTTATTCACTAGCAAATTATTTTATTTTTAGTTTTTATATCAATAAATAGTCGTTCAAAGGAGTAAAAATGAATAATAAAATTAGCACAATACGTATTGTTGCAAAAAATTTAGCCCCACATTTATGTACAGAAGGAAAAATTAAAATATCAAGACCAAATGCAATCATTCCTGGTGCAGTGGCTGCTGCCGGAACTGTTATTACATTAGAAACTAAAGATAATAATGCAAAATTGGTCGTTCAAAAAGATAATGCAGAAGTACAGAGTGCTGAATTCAATTATAAAGAAACTACAAACGGATATGAACTGTTATCTGCATCAAGTGCATATTTTTATGATGATAAAGATAATAAAGAAATCCGTCAAAACCTTTATTTTATCGGACCTAAAAAAGAAGAAATCCATGAATCAACAATTAGTTATGCGAATGCATCAATAAGAAAAACTACTCGTGCATATATAGATAAAATAAATTCTTCTATTGCTCAAACATCCGGATACAAATCTGATAAAACAGATTATGATCCGCAAGAAAGTCATACATATGGTAAAAAATCACTACAACGAGATATACCTGCGTTATTAAAATTTTTAGAAATTATTGCACCGAATGCTGAATATACTCTAACAATGAAAGATAAGTTAAAAAAAGATAATAAAACATCTTTAGTAGCATTCAAAGTAAATGAATCGGATGGTTCTAAAGAAATCGTCAAAGGTTTTATGTCTGCAAACGGTGATTCTGTTAGTTATCACCTTGATACAAATGATCTGATTATCATAGGCGAGCAAAGTCAAAATAAAGATATGTCAAGAACATATTTAAAACCTGAAGAAAGTTTAAAAACCAAAAAAGGATTAAAAACAGAAAAAAAAGGTTCAACAAAAAAAGAAATTAAAGGAAATAACAAACAAAAATCAACAAATACTGTTTCAACAAAAAATAAATCTGAAATAACAACACATCAATCAAACAGTGTATATCCAAAAGAATATTATAAAAATTTAATTGTAGAAGCGGCGACAAATAAAAATTTATTAACAAGAAAAAAGGTCGATGTTTATGCTAAAACATTAGCGATGGCTTATCTTGACGGGTATAATAAATCCGAATTGGTAGATATTTTAACTGCAGACGGACTTCTTGAATTTAGTTCTTATTGTAAAAGAACTTATGTTCAAATGGGAATTGCCTTAGCTGAACAAGGTGATATAAAATCTCCTGTTAAATCGTTGGATAATAAAATAAAAGAGTTAGAAAATATAAAAATAGATATAGATGATGAAGCTCTAAAAATTTGTGTTTACAATATGATTAATGAGATTGCAAAAATTAAAGATGATTCAAACAAGGAAGCTTCTGTCGATAAAGCTTTAAATATAATACATAATAATTCTTCAAATCTATCTCAAGCTGATTTGTTAGCATTTGTACAAGAATTTAGCAAAATAAATGATGATTTTAAACTACATTATGCAATTTATGAAGAATCTGTTAATAATATAAAAGTACAAAATCTCAGATCACAAATTGAACAAAAGATTAATCATATATCAGATACAGACAATCATGAAAAACGAGATAAATTTTTAACGCAATTATATATTTTAAAAGATTTGCAGGAGTTAGAACAATTACAAAACGAAGTACAGAATTTATTAGATAATCAATCTCTAATGCCTGTTATTGCAGAAGAGTTACCTATACAAGAATCACTCAAAAGACCGGATATAAATTCTTTATCTAAAAATAACAAAGAATTAGTTAAAATGTTAATTAGAGCAAGAGCAAGAAAAACATCTTTATCGTTTAATCAAGTTGACAATTTATTAAGGGACATCGGTTTCGTAGAAAAAAATGGAAATGATAGCAGTCATCACACATATGATGCGCCGTTCGAAATAATTATAAAAGGAAGTCGACGACCATTTTTGACTTTAGCCGGCAAGGGTTCAAGGAATGTCGATGTAGCGGCAGTGGCAGATTTAATTAATATTTGTAAACAATATTATGGAGACGATAACTAATTCAAATTAATTTACATAAAGCCTATTGATATAACATTACAACTGCTTGAGCTTCTATAGCTTTTAGTTCACCAACTGAATCAAGATGTTCTTTTGTCTTAGCTTTGATTGAAATATCTTCTAATTCAAGTTCTAATATGTTTGCCAGAACGTCTTTCATTATGGGTATATATTTCATCATTTTTGGAGCTTGTGCAATTATATTTGAATCAATATTGTTTATTTTATATCCTTTATCCTTAATTTTTGAATAAACATTTTTAAGTAGTTCAATACTGTTTGCATCCTTGAATTTTTCATCCGTATCAGGAAATATTGTTCCAATATCAGGCATGCCTGCCGCTCCCAGTAGTGCATCAATTATTGCATGAATTAATACATCTGCATCAGAATGCCCCAATAATCCTTTTTCATATGGGATTTTAACACCGCCTATTATAAGATCTCTGTTTTCTTCTAATCTGTGAATATCATATCCTATGCCAATTTTAAATCTGTTTATCATAATCTATATCCTATCTATAATAGTATCTATTTCTTTTGAAATCTCAAAAATTTTATTTTCTGATTTTGCTGCATAATTTGATATCTTTTGAATTATATTTGTTACCGATTCTACTGTAAATTCTCTGGTCATTTTCATTTCATAGTCTAAATCTATTCTCTCTGATGTAGTTATAAAATCGAATAACTTATTTTTCGATGAAAAATCATAACTCAATGCAGCATATCCGGTTGTCAGTTTTTTTAAACCCTTCAAAATTTCTTGAGTTACATTTTTATATCTTTTTATATCATTGTTTAAAGTTTTACATATCTTTTTTAGTTCTTCAATTATAAATAAAGCCGGTTTCAAACTTTCTTTCGCTTTAAAAAGATTATCTTTTATACTTTGTATATCATATTGAAAAGTTGTTTCAAGTTCTCTATTTTCTATTTGTTCAGCATCTTTTAGGGCTTCTTCTAGCGGCATATTTGTAAATCCATCAATTTGAGCACCAACAAGTGAAGTATTTATATATTTTCTGTCAGGATAATTCTGCGTATATTCACTTAATGGTTTTATAAATGCTGCATAAACAGCTTCTGTAGGAATCATATCTCCGTTTATGCCTTTTACATAATATAATGCACCATTCAAATTGCGAATTCGCTCAATAGCTTTTTGTTTTCTGATTTCCGGATTTTCTGAATTACCGAGTGACAAGCAAAAACTTTCAAAATCAGATGCTGTAATTTCCCATTTTTTTAGTTGATTATTATATTTGCAAACTAAGTCCTTATAAGCAGAATCTTTACTGTAACATTGACCTTCCAGATATGCTAAATCCTGACCAACCAAAATAATTTTTGAACATCCGAGAATTCTTGCTACATTTAAAGCTGTATATGAAACCGTTCCCTTAGACCAGTATTCTGAATTATCTATATCAGAGATTTCACACCACAATTGATTTACCGGCATGTTTTGTGAAACGTGTGAAAAAGTTTGTTTGTAATCAAAATTTCTTAAATTAGGGTGAGAATAAGGTTCTGTTATAAAGTTTATGTTGTGCAGATCCAATCCGGCAATTTGTTTTGAGCAATCATTGGCTTCTATAATGCATAAAAAATCAGGAGTAATGCCGTTTTTATCAAGTGCTTTCATTGCAGTTCCAACTGTTATTAAAACAAATTTTTCACGATATTTTTTTATTGTCTCAATATTCTTATCCAATGTTGGACCGGCAGAAACAACTACTGCAGTTTTATTTTTATACTTATCTTTGAATGCAGCAATAGGAAGCTCGTGTATTAATTTAGGAATATTTTGTATCATTTTTAATGTTAATTCGTAGAATCTTTCTTGCGTATATTTTAAATCCAATCCATATCTTCCAACCTCTTGCTGCAAGTTTTTGACCATTAGGTTAAATTGTTCTTCATTTAAATTTCTATAAGCTTCAGTCGATAATAACAGTGGAATATTTTTCATGTTTGATTTCTGATAAATATATTCACAAGCTTGATTATACTCATCTGTAATAAAAACATTATCTTTTGTAATATCATTTGAAAAATCTACAAGAGAAAATGCTGTTCTCATAATATTTAAATCAGGTTCGTACAAAATAACTGTGCCTTTTGATTTTGCAGATGTCATTTGAAATAAATAGCCAAGTCCGATTCCATATATTAAATGAATTGCAACCGGTGTATTTTCTGCCATGCTAAAAATTTCTGCAGCCTCTCCCAGTGGATTTATTTTGTTATGTAAATACTTGCCTTTATATGTAAAATTGTAAAATCCGTTTTCCTGAACAAGTTGGGGTACATCAGTTAGTATATGCTTTAATAATTTATCTGCTAATGCTTTTCCGTTAGCACCCTTTTGAGTTAATGCTTTTATATTCTCTTCAAAAATATTCTTCAAAAATCTACCCTCAAATATTTTATTTTAATTTAATATCCGACACTAAGACCTGCACAAAGATTTATTGACTGACCTGTTACCCCTCTTGCATCATCAGATATCAAATATTTAATCATGCCTGTAATCTCGTTTGGAGTAACAAATCTTTTTTGAGGAATACATTCGATAATTTCAGTTTTTGACCAATCGCCATCATTTGCTGAAGAATTTCCCATATCAGTGTCAACCCAACCCGGATTTATAGTATTGACTGTTATTCCAAATTCTGCCAGTTCAAGTGCCAATGCTTTAGAAGTTCCGATTAAGCCTGCTTTTGTGGCAGAATACGTACTTGCACAAGCTTCACCCATTACACCGCTTATAGAACCAATATTGATTATTCTTCCCCATTTTTTCTTCTTCATATAAGGAACAGCCTTTGATATCAAGTATAATGGAGCTTCAAGATTTACGCGAACAATATGTTCAATTGAAGTATAGTTTAAATCTTCTATTCTCGAATATACATATTCACCGGCATTATTAATTAAAATATCTATTTTGTTTTTTTCAATATAGTTCCCCAGTTCCTCTAATTCGTTTTGTTTTGCAAGGTCGCATACAAAATAATTTTTATAATTACTTAGCAGCTTTTCATTTCTACCAACGGCAAAAATCTCGGCATCTAATGATTCCGCAATATTTTTCCCTATTCCTCTTGTTGCACCTGTAATTAATGCTTTCATAGTTAAATTATACCATATTAATTTTAATAAAAACTGTGTTTGCAAAATTAAGTTATTTGTAATATGCTCTTGTATGCTATGAGTTGGATATATTTATTGATTGCGGCTTTATTTGAAGTAGGATGGCCATTCGGATTAAAAATTGCAACCCAAAGTCAGTATAAAATGCTATGGATAGTATTTGCAATTATAGCTATGGCACTGAGCGGAATATTTTTATATTTAGCCCAGAAGCATATTCCAATAGGAACTGCGTATGCTATATGGACAGGAATTGGAGCTTCTTGTACGTTCCTGATTGGGGTAATATTTTTTAATGACGCTCTAAGTCTTATGAGAGTTTTGGGAGTATTATTGATAATCGTTGGTGTAGTTTGTCTTAAGTTGGAATCATAATCTGAGTTATCTTACAATGATACAATGACCTGTCCGACGGTTTTACCGGCTATAGTTTTTATTCTGTTATCGTATTTAATCTCACCCCAACCAAGACGATTGATTATTTCAAATAATGCAAATCTGCGAGCTTCTGTTGATGCATCATGTATTTTAACAGCGAAAGCGTTCATTTCTTTTACGTTAAGCACGACACACAAACCGCCTGCACCAACTTTTGCAATCAGATTTTCTGTTTTTTGAATAATTTCAGTATCAGTTCTTCCTTCACCACCAAAAATATAAGGATTGGCTTTTATAGCATTAAGAATTTGCGGATAATTAAGTAAGTTAATAAATCCTTCTGCCATGTTTTTTAGAGGCATACTAAATATAGGAACACCGCATCCATCTGTTGTAATAGGATAATCTTTTGTAACGTTGCATAATTTATTAATTTTTTCCTTTACTGCCAGTTGCAGGGGATGTGTAGGTTCTTCATAAGACTCCATATCCCATCCGTTCTTTTGGCATAATGTAAGAAATGCAATATGTTTGCCGGAACAATTATTGTGCAGCTGATTTGGTGCGTCCCCTCTTATTATCATTATATTTTGCATTCCTTTAGACAAAGGAGCATGAATACCGCATTTTAACATTTTTTCATTTAATTTGAATTTTTTTAATAATTTTGTTGCAACTTTTATATGACAATCTTCTCCTGCGTGGGATCCGCAACATAAAGCTAATTCTTCCGGAGTCATATCAATTTTGTTATCTATAAGAAGCGTTGCCTGTAGTGGTTTTGCGCAAGAACGCAAATGATATGGAGTCTCATCATTATCACTGTTAAACCCTCTGATAGGTTTAGCCAGTACCCAAACTCCCGTATGAAGTTCTTCAGTTAAACCGTCTCTATTGTATTCAATTTTTAGCATCCGTTTCTACTTCTTCCGCTTTATGTTCTTTAATATAGGTCAAAATAGCGTCTAACTTTTGGCGCATAATTTCATTTTCTTCTTTTAATCTAGTATTCTCGACTCTAATATCATATTTTTCTTGTTCCAAGGCAATATTTGGCATCTCTTCAGGGTTAAGAGAAAATCTTTTTCCTGCTTCTTCTTTCATAAAAATAATACTTTTTACATCAACTTCTCTTACAAAACCTAGTTCCACCATTAATTCGGCAATAAATACGTGTTTCCCTGAAGCGTTTATTTCCTGCTGTTTATTTAATACTTCATCTAACTGTTCAATAGTCATTTTACCGGCTCTTATAAAATATTCACCGGTCCTGTATTTGCCGGCGATAAATCCTGCAATTGCACTTATTAAGTTTGGAACCTCATCAGAAAAGAATTTTGATGTTTTACAAAACATAAAAGCCTTTGCAACTTCTTCCATGGTTAAATTATTGTCAATAGCAATTTCAATTAGTGACATGTTTTTAGTACAACAGTTTAAAAATGTGTAAATTAAGTCATCGAATTTAGACTCTTTTGTAAAGAGTTCATTTTGTCCGTGTTCTGATAATTGCGGTCTATAAACGTGGAATAAATCACCCTCTTGAACATCCAAAAATTCATTACTTAAATATTTAGTAAGATCATTAGATAAATTTAAAAAAATTGTCTGTTTTATCCACAATGGGTAAGTAAACATTTTCTCCATATAATCTATAAATAAGCTCTTACTCATGAAAATAACCCTTCTTTTATATGATGTCTTCTTTAAAATTATACCATAATATGATTATAAGTTAATAATATATAAGAAGGAATATATAAAAATGGGCATGGACGGAATTTCTATCGCAAATACCGGTGCAATAAAAGAACAAACATCGGCAGAATACGCAAATAGAGTTGAACAATCTGTTACTAATGACCCTACGAATTCATCTCAGCAAGTGCAAGGATTGGCAAATAATCAAAGAGTTCGTGAAAAAGATGAAAACGAAGAAAATCAAAGACAACAAAATAGAGGAAATTTAAATTCACAAGAAGAATTCCAAGATGGTTTAGTAGAAGAAGTTCCGGAAGAACCACAGGATTTTAACATTGAAGATTTCGAAGACCCAAATAAAGATTTTTATGTTAAACTTAATGTAAAAGATGATATAATAGAATTATATGATAGGTCAACAGATAGATTAGTTGAAACAATTTCAGGTTCTGAATTGGGAGAACTTGTTAAGAAGTTAAACATGGCATCTGGTATATTTGTAAATAAGAAAGTGTAATATGGCACCGGCGAATCCATACAGTAAATATATAAAACAATATCAAACAAGTAATATAACAACAGCAACTCCGGAAAAGTTGATGATATTGTTATTTGACGGTGCAATACAATTCCTGCTAAAAGCAAAAGCGGCTATTGCGGAAAGTAATTATAAAGAACGTTCTGAAAATATTGACGGTGCAAGAAAAATTATAAGGGAGTTAATGCGCACAATTGATTTAGAAAACGGTAATGATGTTTCAAAACAGTTATTTAAGTTGTATAACCGGATGGCTATGAATTTAATTAAAGCAAATGTACAAAGAAATGCCGGTAAAATTGATGAAGTCATTCAAGATTTAACAAATATTCGTTGGGGATTTCAAAAAGCAATAGAAATTCAAAGCGGTATTATTACGGTAGAAGAAGCCATGACAGAACAAGCTGCACAAGAGGGAATTGATGTTAATATTAATGGATTAAACGGAGATAATACCAACAATGCAGAGTGAACAACAATACCAACAATTATTAATGCAATACAAACAGCTTAAAACAGGCGCAGAGGATATTTCTGAAAAAATCGATAAGGAAGATTTTGATTCTGCAATTGTCATGATAAAACAGCGTGAACAAGTGTTTTTGAGCTGTAAATGTATGAGAAAATATCTTGAACTTACACCTGTTCAGCAAAAAGAAGTTGATAAAATTGTAGAGGAAATCAAAGCTCTTGAATTATCCAATATCAAAAAATTGGAAAAAGGTATGGCAGAAGTTCAATTAGAGCTTACTAAAACGCAAAAATCTCAAAGAATCCAAAATGCATATGGTGGTAAATTTGCGCCGGGGAATATGATTAATTTCCAAGAATAGCCGATAATGAGTATATAATTGTGGTGTGATAAACAAAATGTGCGTTTGCAATGAGAACGTGTATTATACATCTGTAAAACATAGAATAAATCATACTTTTAGACTATAAAAACACTTGCAATCTTTTATTAAAGAGCTATAATAGGTTTTGTAATTTGAAGAAAGGAGTTTTATAATGAACAAAGAAGAATTAGTAGCAGAAATTTCAAAAAAATCAAAAGTTACTCAAAAAGAAGCTGGTGAAGTATTATCAGCATTAATCGAAACAGTACAAAAGACTGTATCTAAAGGTAAAAAAGTAACATTAGTTGGTTTTGGTACTTGGGAACCTCGTAAGAGAGCTGCTAGAAATGGTAGAAACCCACAAACTGGTAAAGCTATCAAGATTCCTGCAAAGACAGTTCCTGTATTCTCTGCTGGT
>CADBTL010000014.1 GCA_902797575.1 uncultured bacterium | reverse complement strand
TTTGTTACAGAAGAACAAGCTAAAGCTATTCAAGAAAGAGCAGGTGCACAAGCAGGTGATATAATCTTCTTTGTAGCAGATAAACCAAAACTTGTTTATGATGTAATGGGAAGATTAAGATTGCATTTCGGTAAATCATTGAATTTAATTGATGAGTCAAAGCATGCTCTGTTGTGGGTAGTAGATTTCCCAATGTTTGAATGGTCTGATGAGGAAGGCAGATTTATGGCAATGCACCACCCATTCACATCTCCAAATCTTGAAGATTTAGGTAAATTAGATTCGGGTGATTTAGGTAATGTTAAATCAATAGCTTATGATATTGTTTACAACGGAACCGAATTAGGTGGAGGTTCTGTCAGAATCCACTCATCAGAAGTTCAAAAGAAAATATTTAAAGCTTTAGGATTAACTGAAGAAGAAGCAACCGAAAAATTCGGATTTATGGTTAACGCCCTTCAATACGGAACACCGCCACATGCCGGTTTAGCAATAGGTTTGGATAGATTGGTGGCATTATTATGCAGAACTGATTCAATCCGTGATGTTATTGCGTTTCCGAAAAACGCAAGTGCTAAATGCTTAATGTCAGATGCTCCGGGAGAAGCTTCTCTTCAACAAATGAGAGAACTGCATATCAAAAGTACTGTTACAAAACAATAGCGGAATTGCGGACGGACGACGGGAGCGAAGCGAGCTAGTCCGGATTGCGAAAACCGAAACGAACGTTAGCGTATGCGGAGTGAGTGACAGGTTTGAGCAGGAGGAATTTCAAGACAGCGGAATTGCGGACGGACGACAGGAGCGAAGCGAGCTAGTCCGGATTGCGAAAACAAAATCAATGAATTTAATGAATATGGTATCTATTAATTTAGATGCCATATTTTTTCAAATATTTAATAAACAAAAATTATATACTCCATGCATGCTGCATGTATACAGTTTTAAGTTGTGTAACAATTTAAAAAAAAAACGTTAAGAAAAAGGCAATTTCTTACAAAAAAATTACTTTATATATATGTAAGACGTAAGAAGAAAAAAAGGAAAAGGAGATAAAGCAAGTAAGCTAATGTTCCTGTAATCAAGATTAAAAGGACAGGGTAATTGAGAAAATATCAATCTCAAGCCTTGTAAACCAACTCTTTTTATACTCTCTCTTAATATCCTCGTGTTTATTTAATGTTGCTAATCAATCGTTAGCAACTTTTCTTTTATTGTTTTACAACTTCTAAATTATCATAATCATTAAGATATGGAATATGCTCTTCTGTAATTAGTTCTCCCGGAAGTAAAATTGATATACCAGGTGGACACTCAGCAACAACTTCTGCAGATATTCTGCCGATTGCCTCTTTCTTGCTAACAGTCTCCTTATTTGCATAATATGCATCACGCAGACTCATCATAATCTTTGGTTCCAACATAGGCATATGTTTACGTTTTTCGAGATAGTAAATATCTTTATGATTTTCAGAGGCAATTTTCTCTAATGCATCAGCTAAATATTTAAAATCAGAACGTTTATTGCCAAGGTTGCAAAGAATTAAAACACCAATATCAGAAGCAGACTCAACTTCAATGCCAAAATCTATTTCTAAAATTGATTCTAATCTTTTTCCGGAAAGTCCATCAATTTTGATAAAAACTTTTGTGATATCAGTTTTGTATCCAAAGTCAGATTTAAGTTGATGAAGATTAGGAATAGTATCCAGTCTTTTTCTTAAGTATTTTGCATTAGCGACAGCCTTTTCTATTTGTTTGTGCCCTTGTGCAGATTCAAGATTAGCTCTTGCAGCATCAAGACTTGCTAATAGTAATAATGACGGACTGGTTGTGTGCAACAATTTTAAGGCTTTTTCAACACTTTTTTCATTGAGACAAGAATCTTTAGAAATATGTAGCATGGAAGTTTGACTCATACTTCCGCCGGTCTTATGCAGAGAATGAACAACAGCATCAGCCCCAAGATTTAAAGCAGATTCGGGAAGTTGCTTGTTAAAGTGCCATAAACAACCATGCGCTTCATCAACAATCAGTGGAACATTATATTTTTTGCAAATTGTGCTAATAGATTTGATATCAGATACAACACCTTCATATGTTGGATTTGTAATCCAAACCATAGAAATTTCTTTATCTTTTTCGAGTAATTCTTCAATTTGCCGAGCTTCAATGTTGCCCCAAATAGACCAATCTTCTATCTTGTTTGGACAAACCCAGATAGGTTCGGCTCCGGATATCATAAGTCCTGTGAGAATCGAACGATGACAATTTCTGTTAACAATTATTTTTTGTCCTTTTTTAGTTAAAGCCATAGCAATTGCCAGATTGCCTGCAGTAGATCCATTTAGTAAAAAGTAGGTTTTTCTTGCACCGAAAGCGATTGCGGCAAGTTCTTGCGCTTCTTTAATCGGACCTGTTGCAGGATGAAGTGTTCCAAGATTGTCAAATTCATCTGTAGTGTCGAGATTTAAAGCTTTTTCACCAATCAGCTTTTTAAAATCTTTAAAAATAGCCTTTCCTCTGGTATGCCCTGGAATGTGAAATTGATAAGTCGGGTTATTGTACGCAGTTTTAAGAGCATCTACAATAGGAGCTTTTATATTGGTTGATTTATTTGTATCATTCAATATTTTAACGTCTTTTACCAAATCTATTCTTCCTTAATTTAATTACTTTATATTTACTAATAGATATAATACATGAAAAAAATTTTTTTTGCTAATTTTTAAGAGATAAAATATGAAGTATTTGAATATCTATTTCGAATAATAGATTATGCAAAAAAATAAAAAATTCCCTGCAAACTTCTGGAAAGTGTTTTAAATTCAGACCAGATACTATTTCATATCCAGTCTAACTTTCATGCATCCAGACAGGATTTTTCCGCATTTTCAATAAGCAAAAACGTTATTTTATTATAAATTTAAAAAATATCTACTATATACCCCCTTTACAAAAAAAAATCATCATGTATGATTAATATTGTTGACGAACTCATGGGGGTTTAGCTCAGCTGGTAGAGCATCTGCTTTGCACGCAGAGGGTCAGGAGTTCGAATCTCCTAACCTCCACCATAAAATACA
>CADBTL010000013.1 GCA_902797575.1 uncultured bacterium | reverse complement strand
TGAAGAAAAACCGTTTGCAGGTTTGAGACTTGCAGCATGTTCACACGTTACAAAAGAAACAGCGGCATTATGTATTGCAATGCAGGCAGGCGGAGCTGATGCAGTATTGGTGGCCTCTAATCCATTGTCAACACAAGATGATGTTGCAGCGGCACTTGTAAAGTATTACAACATTCCTGTTTTTGCAATTGCAGGTGAAACTGTAGAACAATATAAGTCTCACATCAGAGAGGCTATTAATCATCAACCGCATTTAATTATAGAAGATGGTTGTGATTTAGTTTCTATGCTGCACGCAGAATATCCCGGACTTGCAGATAAAGTTATCGGCTCAACAGAAGAGACGACTACTGGCATAATAAGACTTCAAGCAATGGAAAGAGAAGGAGCTTTAAGATTTCCTGCTGTTGGTGTAAATACCAGTTTAACAAAGCACTTGTATGACAATAGATATGGTACCGGTCAAAGTGCTATGGATGGCATTATGCGCGCTGCTAATATTCTTATAGCCGGTAAAACAGTTGTTATTTCAGGATATGGTTGGTGTGGTAAAGGCTGTGCTTTAAGAGCAAAAGCACTTGGTGCTAATGTTATTGTTTGTGAAGTTGATCCTTTGAAAGCGTTAGAAGCAGCAATGGAAGGTTATAGGGTAATGCCGATTGCTAAAGCCGCATTAGAAGGAGATATCTTCTTAACAGTTACAGGTGATAAGCATGTTGTTGATCTTCCTCATTTGTTATCTATGAAAAATGGTGCAATGGTAGCAAATGCCGGTCATTTTGATTGGGAAGTGAATGTAAGCGGATTAAAAGAATTTACTACAGAAATTAAGAGAATAAGACCATATTTAGACGAATACAAACTTAATAACGGAAAATCTATATATGTTCTTGCCGAAGGTAGATTAATTAACTTAGGTGCGGCAGAAGGTCATCCGGCATCAGTTATGGATATGAGCTTTGCAAACCAAGCATTGGGTATGGAATATATTGTAAAAAATCAAGGAAAACTTCCTAACAAACTTCATACTTTACCTGAAAGTGTAGATAAGAGTATTGCAGAATTGAAACTTAAAACAATGGGAATACAAATTGATACATTAACAGAAGAACAAGAAGAATACCTAAATAGTTGGAAGATATAAAAAAATATAACAAACTAAAAACAGCTTTTATTTTTTAAGAGCTGTTTTTTGTTATCTTTAAAAGAATGTTTTATGCTTTTTCTTTATGCAAATAAAACCGAAATCTTTACAATAATTTACTTCTTTATCATTAGATTTTGTCGTAAAATGAATATGTAGGAGTATAAGAATTGGGGAAGCTGGTTTCACAAGAAGATATTATAAGCATAGTGAGAAAAGGACAAGGAAATAAAAAGACATTTGCAGCTACGAACGGATGTTTTGATATTTTACATGTCGGTCATGTCAGATATTTGCAAAGAACGAAGTCTCTTGCTGATTATTCCATAGTAATGCTAAATACTGATAAATCAGTAAAAATCCTTAAAGGAGACTCCAGACCAATTAATAATGAGCAAGACAGAGCTGAAATATTAAATGCTTTGAGTTGTGTGGATTATGTGGTATTATTTGAAGAGAAGTCTCCGGCAAGTTTGTTGGAAAAGATAAAACCTGATATTTATACCAAAGGGGCTGACTATACAATGGAGACATTACCTGAGAGAGATATTGTAATAAAAAACAATATAAAGGTAGAATTTATTGAATTTGTTCAAGGCAAATCGACTACAAATATAATAAATAAAATTAATAAATAAAGGAGTGTATTATGAAAACTTTTACATTGGAACAAATTGCTCAAATTACAGGTGGAATGCTTACAAAAGCAACTGATGTTGCAATAACCAACATTGCACCGCCGAAACTTGCGGATGAAAATACTCTGGCGCTGGCGTTGGGTGAAGATGAAATTGCTAATCTTTCTTCGACTAAAGCTAAAGCAGCTCTTGTTCCATTGGGAGTTAATATAGACGGTTTTACAACTATAGAAGTTGAAAGACCTCGTTTAGCTATGATGAAGCTTATCTCAATGTTCTATGAGGAACCTGCTGTTAATAGCGGTATTCATCCTAGTGCAGTTGTAGCATCAACCGCTAAGATTGGTCAAAATGTCTCAATTGGTCAAAATGTTGTTATTGCTGAACATGCTGTAATTGGAGATAATACAAAAATTTTAGCGAATTGTTATATAGGAAATGGTGCACAGATTGGTTCAGATTGTTTCTTCCATCCGGGAGTTAATGTAGGTGATAGAGTGAAAGTCGGTAACAAAGTTATTCTTAACCACGGAGTTTCTCTTGGTGCAGATGGTTTCAGCTTTGTAACAGAAAATCCAAATAATATTGAACAAGCTCGTAAAGACGGTGAAATTAAAGAAGGTAATGCAGAACAAGTAATATTTAAAATACCTTCTATAGGCTCTGTTATTATTGGTAATAATGTAGAGATAGGTGCAAACTCTTGTATAGACAGGGGGACTATAGAAAATACAATAATCGGTGATAATACTAAGCTTGATGACTTAGTTATGGTAGGGCATAATTGCCGTATCGGTAAAGGTTGTATGATTGTTTCGCAAGTCGGTATCGCAGGAAGCTGTGTAATCGGTGATAGAGTTGTTATTGCAGGTCAAGCTGGTCTTGCAGACCATATTTCTATTGGTGATGATACAATTATAGCTGCACAAGCCGGTGTTACAAAAAGTTTCCCTGCAAAATCAATTGTTGTAGGCTCTCCTGCCGTTCCGAGAAAAGAGTTTATAAAGCAATTAAAGATTATGAAAGATGCAGGAGATTTAATATCTAAGTTCAAAAAATATGAGCCGCTCTTAAAATCATTTGAAGAGAGTGTTGCAGAAGGTGAAATAGCAAAAGTATAGCAATGGTAACAATAAAGAAAGAAATACGTACATCAGGAAAATCTTTAATGAAAAACCGTGAATGTGAGGTTGTAATAAAACCTTCTGACACGGGTAGAATTCGTATATTTTCTAAAGGTGCAGACAATTCGTTTGATGCATGTATAGAAAATCTTTATTCTACAGACCACTGTGTTACTCTTTGCAGTAGGGATAAAAGAACCTTGCTTGGTGATTACAAATATAAAGTAATGCTATGCGAACATTTTAATGCTGCATGTGCAATTACCGGTGTAAATTCTATTGATGTATATCTTTCAGAGACAGAAATGCCGATATTTGATGGAAGTTCAAAAGTCTGGGTTGATTTATTTAATCAAGCAGGTATTGAAGGGAAAAATAAAGATGTTTATACGGTTTCCGAACCTGTTTATTATTTGAACGGAAAAACAAGTTTGATTATTGTTCCCGATAAAGAACTAAGAATAACCTATGCTGTAAACTATGATCATCCGGATTTAAGAGGTAAATGGGTAACAATGGATAATAAAAATCTGGATGAAATCGTAGAAGCAAGAACGTTTGGGTTTTATAAGGATCTTGCGAAATTTCAAGCTTTGGGTTTTGCAAAGGGTGTAACGATTGATAATACCGTCGGTTTGAAAGATGATGGATATACGACAGAGCTTCGTTCAGATTTTGAGCCTATTAAGCATAAAATTTTAGACTTGTTGGGAGATTTGAATTTAACCGGTGTTTCACCTTTAAATATGAGAGCTCAGATTCTAGTAAAAGAAGCAGGGCATGCAGTTCATTGCAAAGTGGCACAAATGTTAAAAAATAAACTAGTAAAAATATAAATAAGGAGAAAAGAGATGACAGAAGAGACAAATCAAGGGGTAAATCAAGGGGTAAATCAAGGGGTAAATCAGGAAATTTTAAGTTTTGATACTACGCAAATAATGGAGATGATTCCACACAGATATCCGTTTTTACTTGTCGATAGAATTACGGAATGCGTTCCCGGTAAGTATTCAAAGGGGTATAAAAATTTGACTATGAATGAAGAATTTTTCCAAGGTCATTTCCCCGGTAATCCTATAATGCCAGGTGTATTGCAATTAGAAGCGATGGCTCAGTGTTCAGCCCCTATTTTAATGTGTATGTCTGAATATAAGGGAAAATTAACCTTATTTGCCGGTGTTGATAATGTGAGATTCAAAAATATAGTTCGTCCCGGAGATAGATTTGAAATGCACGTTGAAATGGTTAAATCTAAAGGGCCAATTAGCAAATGCCATGCTGTTGGTTCAGTAGACGGGAAAGTTTGTGTAGAAGCAGATATGACAGTTGCTTTAAAATAAGATGTTTTTATATCATTAGTATAAAAAGAGGATAGTTCAATTGTAGGGAATATCCTCTTTTGAGTATGCGGAAATTTTTAATTTTTCCGCATACTCTTTTTGTAAATATTTGTAATATGTTTTGTTAATGGATGCTTTTATGTTTTATAATATATAAGTGTAATCTTGTATAAGGGGTGTTTATATGGCAATAATTCAAAGTGAAGACGGATATTTAACTTTTGCTATCCAATCAGATGTAAATAATCCTGATGTTTTACTTCCAAGAATAGATGAGTATATAGATTTATTGAATGAAGCGGAACTTGCAAACAGCTTGATAAACAGGCATGGACTAGTATCTAATAGTGATGTTCAGGGAATATTTGTCGAAACTAAACCAAATAAATTCGGTATGATTTTGGGACCTGAATTTAATCCTCTTATTTATAGGGGGCAAAATAATGATTATGTTTTTATGCCAACTTCTCAAAGATATGAATTAGCTGACGGACAAGAACGCATTAGACACAGTATTGATTGGATAAAAAAACAAGAATTTTTAAAACTTATATCAAACACACCGTATTGTACAAGAACGCAAAACTTCAGAGTTTTGAATTATAATTATGAAGTAGATTTGGAAGCTGTAGCAAAACATTATAATTATCAATCAGATTATTTAGATATAACAAGAAATATAATGGTGGCATACTTTTTCGCGTATACATATTTAGATAGAGTTAAAAATCAAGTTTTGCCGATTGAAGATTTTGATAAATATTCTCCGACTTTATATGTTGGTAATTTAAAAGAATTATATGCAGCAGTTCCGGAATCTGTTCAAAAAATAGGATTCCAGCCAATGTTAAGACCAAAAGTACAACAAGCAATGTCAATTAATGTCTCACAAAATGCAGATACTATAAAAGGTTTATTTAAGAAAATAGAATTACCGAAGAGTCCTATAGTAGCACGCAATATTTATAGTCAGTTTGAAGGTGGAAAATTTATATTCCCGTCGGATTATATGTCTCGCTGCGCGGTACAGATAAGAGAACACGGAACTCTTCAGGAAGAAATGATAGAGAAATATTGTGATGAAACAGGGACTGATAGAAATTGGCTTAGAGGGGAGTACAGAAAAATGGGATTTGAACTTATTTCTCAATCTTGGGATATTCCAGAACAAGCTAAATATATGATAAATCGTGAAATAGACGAATTTATTATTCCATATTTTAATTCAAGCATTATTTATAGAGGGGTAAAAAGAGAAGCCGTTAAAAGTTGTTAACAATAATAAATTATTTTTCATGATATTTAGTCAATAAAAGTTCTACTTTTTCTACAAAACTTTCTTGATTAAAGCTTTCTTTACAAATGTAATAGTCAATATTTAACGGTTCCAGTTTTTTCATTGCTATTTCCGGTTGAATTGAACTCATTACTATGATTGGTATATCTGCGTACATTTCATCGGTTTTTAGCCTTGAGATAAACTCGTAACCATCAATTTTGGGCATTGTTAAATCTGAAATAATTAAGTCATAATGATTCATTTTTAATTTTACAAAAGCATCTTCGGCATCTGATACCACATCAACAGTATAGTTATAATTTAACAAAATATTTTTAATCATAGTACGAGTTGTTATTGAATCATCCAAAATTAAAATCTTTTTGTAGGATAATATATCAGCAGAAAGTAAATTTTGATTTGCAGCTGGTGTAGTAGAGTTCATAGAATCAAAGTGAAGAATGTCTTGCATGTTTAATATTAAACAGAGTTCTCCAGAAGCCAAATTTGTTATGCCGGATATGTTTTTAACTTTGTATAACGGTGCCGGTAGTTTTTTCTGTAAAATATCTTGATCGCCCAATAATTTATCAACAACCAAACCTACAGTTCTTTCTTCCGATTCAATAATTAAAATAGTTTCTCTATTATCTCTGGGTTCAGGTTTCAGACCTAATACGTCAGAAAGATAATAAAGCGGAACAATATTTTCATTATATACAATTGTTTTCATGCCGTTATTAGTTTTAATTTCTGACTGTTTTTTTACAATAAATGTTGTAATAACTTGAATTGGAACGGCATATGTTTGACCGGATATTTTAACAAGAAATACTCTCAACGTTGTTAGTGTTACAGGGATTTCAATATGAACACAACTGCCTTTGCCAAATTCAGAGATTACTTTTACTTTACCATTTAATTGAGATATTTTTGTTTTTACAACATCTAATCCGATACCTCTTCCTGATATACTTGTAATGGAATCTCCTGTTGTAAATCCCGGCCAAAATATGATATTCATAATTGCTTCATCTGTCATATTTGCAATATCATCTTTGGTTAAGAATCCTCTGGATACAGCTCTGTCTTTTATCTTTTCAAGGTTAAAACCTCTCCCGTCATCTGCAACTTCAATGATTACTTTGTTATCATCTTGTTTTGCTGATAGTAAAATTCTGCCAACAGGATCTTTACCGCAGGATATTCTTTCGTCTCTTGTTTCAATACCATGGTCGATAGCATTTCTTAGAATATGTATCAAAGGAGTTTTGATTTCTTCAATAATTTTTTTATCAGCACATGTATCTCGTCCTTCGATTTCAAACTCTATGTCTTTGCCTTTTTCATTTGCGACATCTCTTACCATACGAGTAAAAGAATTAAAAACTGTTGAAATAGGTAAAACACGTATGTTTTTTACCATTGATTCCATTTCATCAATTATCATACGCATTTTCATATCGTCTTCTTTAGATGAACGATACAAAGAATTCAAATCGTATATTGTTTTTGATACATTTTGTGTTAAATCTGACAATAAAGAGAATACTTGTTTTACAAAAGCAGCAGTATATTGCTCGGAATTCCCAGTTTGTAAGTATTTTCTGTTATAATATCTTAAATAATTTGATGTTTTGAGTAAATCTTTTTGACAATTTTCATTGGCAACTTTAATATTATCAATTTTGTTTAAATTCTTTTCTGTTTTTATTTTGGTTATGATGAGTTCACCTAGCTGATTTACCAGTAAATCTAATTTTTGAGCGTTAACGTGTAATGTCTTTATCTCCGTTGATGATGATTTATTAACTTGAGCGGTTTGGGTTGAGAGCGTTTTTATCTCGTTGACTCCGGAATCTTTTTTATAGCTTAACTCAAGTAATTGCTTCATTATTTCAAGTTGTTGAACAATTAAATCACTATCAATAGTTTCATTTGGAGATGCGCAATACTCTATTCCGCTTTTAAGAGTTTGTATCATTTGTTCTTCTAACTGAACGGCATTTTCATCTATAAAGGTTAAAATTTCAATTGTTGTATTTAATATTTCAAGTAAACTGGTATCGTCTATGCTTTCTTTTAATTTTATTATGTCATCTTTTATTTCAGTTGTATAAACACTACTGCCCTGAAGCATATTTATTTTTTCTGCTACATCAAAGAAAGAAAATCCTTTTGTTTCAGTTTCTATGCAGGATGTTGTGAATTTTGCGGCTGCAGAGCTTATTTCATTCCTTAATTCTAGAATCTCGCTGATTGTGAATGTGTTTGAGGCATTCATTACAAAATCTATTTTTGTTATAACATTTTCTAATGCAGATTTTACTTCATATAAATCGGTGTCTTTAAAGTAATCATATATTTTTTGAACTTCTTCCTTCAAAACTATTATATCTTGAGATTCTTCTTCCGGAACGATGCTGTCAATTAGTTCAAAACAGGTATTAAATTCACTGCTAATCTCTTCTTGTCGTTCAGATAATCTGCTGTTTTGTTCGTTTGTATTACTCTTGATATCGATATAGTTTGTATTAACTGCCTGATTATATGGAGTATCATTAAAGTCAAAACCCGGAATATCAAGCCCGGGAATACCATTTGAAGGCTTGCTGTTTTGTGAAGAAATTTCTGCTAATTCAATTCCCAAAATATATTCTAAATTCGATAATGCTGTTTTAAAATCATCATCAATAATTTCTCTATTGTTTTTAATGGATTCTTGTATGTACTTTGAGGCAATTTCCAATGTTCTTGATGTTACATTGATTAAGCTTTGGGACAGGACAATTTTTGATTCATTAACTGCATCAAAGATATCTTCCATCTTATGTATAAGCATTTGAACGTTATTGTAGCCAACCATTCTTACTGCACCCTTTAGGCTGTGCAGGTCACGATATACTGAATTGATTAATTCTTTATTAGCGGGAGTTTTTTCTAAAGAAAAAAGATTGGAAAAAATACGCTCAATAATATCTTCGCTCTCGCTTTGGAAGAGCTGCATCAATTCCTTATTTTCGTTATCGTCATTTAAAAAATCCATTTTAATAAATCGCCCTACTAACCTGTATTAATCGTCTTTTTCGACAGACGTTTTGATGTTGTTTGAAAGGGTTGTCAATACGGCAACTTTTTCAGATTGAGACGAAAGATATTGCATAAAATCACCTGATATATTAGATGTTTCTTCATCAATGGAAGTTATTTTTTCAATTAAGTCATTCTGTTTTTGTGCATTTTTATTAATTTCTTCCAGAGATTCTAAAGATTCTTTAATATGTTTGAGAAGCATTTCTGAATCACTGAGTAATGTATTAATATCTTTAACAACATTCTCTATTTCTTTTGTTCCTTCTTCGGTAGCCATAACTGTAGAATTTGTTGTATATTGAATATTGCTTGTTAAAGATGTTATTTTAGTAATCGCTTGTTTTGATTCATCAGCCAGTTTTCTGATTTCGCCTGCTACAACTGCAAAACCTTTACCATGTTCACCGGCTCTGGCAGCCTCAACGGCTGCATTTAATGCTAGCATATTTGTTTGTTCAGCAATATCATCAACTACGCTGATAGTGTTACCAATTTGTTGAGAATGTTCAGACAATTCCAAAATTAATTCTGCAATCATTTGAATTTTTTGACGCAAAACAAGCATTTTTTCTGCATTTGCTGATATAAATTCATTCTCTTTTTGAGAGAAATTAATAGACTGATTTATTTGTTTTTCAGTATTCTTGGACATTGTTAAAGATTCTTCTGATATATTCTTTAATTTATCAAGCAAACTTGATAAAGTTTTATTATTGCCTGATATAATTTCAAACTTATGTTTTTGACTGTTAACAGATTCTAGTACGTCTTCAGTTGCAGCTGAAATGGACTCTGATTGTGAAAATAGAGACTTTTTTATGATTTTTAAAATCCATTGTCTTGTAATTAGCTGTGATAACAGATTAAATAATATAATTGCACCTAAAAATACAATAGTATCATATGCCGGTGTATGTTGCACTTTTGCAAAAACAGTAAACATAATGCATGTAATAACGAATACAGATAAATCTATCCAACATTTAATTCCAAATTTTTGTTTTAATCCTAAATTCCATTCTAAACTCACGTTATACTCTCCTATAGTTTTTTTTTAGCATTTATTATATAATCATTTTATACTAAATTTTCGAAAATTGGAATAAGAAAAATACGATGAGTGCTAAAATTTTATTGGTAGAAGATAGTAGTTCCCAGTTGATGTTTTTAAAAGATGGGTTGGTGAAAAATGGTTTTACAGTAGAAACTGCAGTAAATGGTGCTGAAGCTTATAAAAAACTATTTGAATTTATACCTGATATAGTATTATCGGATATCATGATGCCAACAATAGACGGATATCAACTTTGTCGTCTTATAAAAAACAAGGAAGAAACAAAAAAAATTCCTGTGATATTACTAACGGTCCTTGATAAAAAAATTGATAATTTTTGGGGTAAAAAAGCCGGAGCACAACTATTTCTTTCTAAAAGTATTGATATAGAAGAACTTGTTAAAAATATCAATGCAACTTTAAGAAGATATCCGATAACCGATGAATATAAAGCAAATATTGCACAAAAATTTTCGCCCGAAAATTCTGCTCAGTCTCAGCTAAATGTAATATTAAACGATTTACTTTTAAAGTCTGTTTTTGCAAATGAATTTAGAAATTTAAGTGACTTTCTCAATTATGAACGAATTCTGGTCGAAAAATTGTTTTCATTATTGAGTTCATTTGTAGAATATACTGTTGCTGGTGTATATTTTGCATCACCTGATGATTTTTCGGAAAATATTCTTTATATAGATACACTTGGAAGAAATTTTTCAAAAACTTTTTTGTCTGATATACAATATGATTTTTTTAGAAAACTGGATGATATAAAAAATGTCAGAGATACAAAGTTTGAAGTAGTTAGAATATTATTGGGAAAAGAAGTTGATTATACTTTTACTGATATGAAGTCTAAAATCATTATTCCACTAGTTTTTGATAAGAAACTTATAGGCGGTATTTGTTTTTATACACGTTCAGATATTGATTATGCTTCGTTCAGATATTTTGATATTATGATAAGCGAATTGCTTGCTATATTTAAAATGAAGTATCAGTATACAGAAAAAGAATTTATGTCCGTTTTAGATGGTTTGACTGGTTTGTATAACAGGCGTCAATTTGAACTTGGTCTTGAACAAGAATTTAATCGTACCAAAAGACATCCCGCTGACTTCAGTTTGGCAATTTTAGATATAGATTTCTTTAAAAAAGTCAACGATAACTATGGTCATCAGTATGGTGACTACGTGCTAAAAACAGTATCAGACTTGATGAAAGCAAGTTTTAGAAAAACTGACCTTTTGTATAGATATGGTGGCGAAGAATTAGTAATGATTATGCCCGAGACAAATATTGAAGGCGCAATTATTCCGACACAAAGACTAAGACGATCTGTAGAAGAATATGATTTTGATTATAACGGTGTAAAAGCAAAAGTTACTGTTAGTATCGGTTTAACAATGAATTATTTAGAATTTAAAAATTCTACTGAATTGTTAAAATCAGCAGATGAATCTTTGTATAAAGCTAAAGAAAGCGGTAGAAATCGTGTAATAATTTATGAGGGAAATTCAAAAGATGAGTAGTATTGGATACATAGAACAAAAAAAGAATTCCCATTTGTGTTTTAAGTTGGGTAATAATAAATATGCGGTTAATACTTCTAATGTGTTAGAAATAATGAAAATGCCGCAGCTTGATTATCCTCAAAAACTACCTAATAATATTGTAGGTTTGTTAAAGTATAACAATTTTGTAATTAATGTTGTGGATATAAGATTCTACCTAAATATTGATATTAGCGGATATGATATAAATAATGAGTTATTAATAGTTAAAACAGATGAAACAATCATTGGTATAATTACTGATAAAATTATAGGTATAAACCCTTTTGAGTCTGCGAAAATTGATACAATACCATTTGTCGATAATAAAACAATTATTGATTCTATTTATAAGCAGAACCAAGAAACTATATTTATTTTAAATATATACTCTATTGAAAATCTGTTAAAAGGTAATACCACATTAAAAGATTTTGACATTCCGTCTTTATTTCCAAAAGATAAACATTCATTGGAAATATTGGCAGCAAGAACTCAAGCATTATCAGAAAAATCCGGTTATTCATTGATGACAGGAGAGCTTCATTCAAAACAAAAGCTTATATCTTTTAATTTAAATGAAGATTCTTATTGCATACCTTTAGATTACGTAAAAGAAGTATTGAAAGATTCAACTGTTACTAATGTACCGGGAACTTCTGATTTTATAGAAGGGATAATGAACTTGAGAGGTGATTATATTACAGTGCTAAATGTAAAAAATTTTTTAGGGATACGGTCAAAAGAACAAATTAAATCTGATAAAAAACCTGTAATCATAGTTCATTGTAATGATATGGATATGGCTCTCTTAATTGATAAAATTAATGAGTTGTTTGAGATCTCTGAAGAGAAAATAATAGAATCTTCCGAAGGTTACAATGCTGCAAAATTTATATATAATAATCAACCATATACTATTTTAAATATTGATAAAATTTATACAGATAAGCGATTGATTGTAACAGAAATGTAATTAAATTTGTTATACAAAAAACAAGTTTTTATGATAAACTGTTCTAGTATTAGTTATGGGGATCCGCCCAAGGATAGATGTAATTGGCAGGAAGATGTGACTACCAGCCCGTAGAGTTTACTTTATCCAAAGAAGAAAGGATAGAAAATGGAAAAAAACAATGAAACTTTAAGAGTGCTCAGACACTCATGTTCGCACATTATGGCACAGGCAGTACAAAAGCTGTTTCCTCAAGCAAAGTTAGCTATAGGACCGGCAACAGATGATGGTTTTTACTACGATTTTGATTTGACAGACGGATATGCTTTTACGCATGAAGATTTAGAAAAAATCGAAGCAGAGATGAAAAATATTATTAAAGAAAATCTGACTTTTGAAAAATACGAAGTAACCGATGTTGACGCTAAAATTGCAGAATTTAAATCACAAGGTGAGATTTACAAAGCTGAATTATTAGAAGAACACAGAAATGACAATCCCACACTTTATTTAACAAAGGATAAAGATGGAAATGTTTTATTTAACGATCTTTGTGCAGGACCTCACATTCCTAACACATCATATATTAAAGGCAATGCTATAAAACTTTTAAAAGTAGCTGGTGCTTACTGGCGCGGTAACGAAAAAAATAAAATGTTGCAAAGAATATATGCTACTGCATATTGGAATAAGGAAGATTTGCAAGCTTATTTGACGTTTATTGAAGAAGCAGAAAAACGTGATCACAGAAAATTGGGAAAACAATTAGACTTATTCTCTACTCGCGAAGAAATGGGTGGTGGTCTTGTATTGTGGCATCCAAACCTTGCTTGTGTTCGTGAACAAATTGAAAACTATTGGAGAGAGGAACACAGAAAACGCGGTTACGTAATAGTTAATACACCTCAAATAGCAAAATCTACTCTTTGGGAAATCTCGGGTCACATGGACCACTACAAAGAAAATATGTTCTTTGTCCAAAAGGATGAAGATTCAGACGACCAGTTTGTAGTTAAACCTATGAACTGTCCATTCCATATCTTAATTTATCAAGCAAACAGATATTCTTATCGTTCTTTGCCGCTAAGAATGGCTGAACTTGGAACTGTATACAGAAAAGAAAAATCGGGTGCACTTTCAGGTTTAACTCGTGTTCAAGGGTTCACTCAAGATGATGCTCATATATTCTGTACTCCTGAACAATTGGTTGATGAAATTAATGCTATTATTGACTTTGTAGCTGATACAATGGCAATTTTTGGCATGGAATTCGAAGTAGAATTATCTACTCGTCCTGAAAGCTACGTTGGTGAACTTGAGAATTGGAATAAAGCTGAAGCTGGCTTAAAAGAAGCTATGGAAAGACGAGGGATGAAATACGATATCAATGAGGGTGATGGTGCATTCTATGGACCCAAAATTGACTTTAAGGTTAAAGATGCTATTGGCAGAACTTGGCAATGCGCAACAATTCAGCTTGATTTTAATTTGCCGGCAAGATTTGACATCAAATATCAAGATAAAGACGGAAGTATGAAAACTCCATTGATGTTACATCGAGTAATTTTTGGTTCAATGGAAAGATTTCACGGTATCTTGATTGAACACTATGCAGGATGTTTTCCGGCATGGCTTGCTCCTACTCAAGTATCTATTGTTCCTATATCAAACGAAAAGCATGTTGACTTTGCTGAACAAGTTTATAAGAAAATGCGTGAAGCAGGACTTCGTGTCAATCTCGATGATCGTTCCGAATCAATGAACTACAAGATTAGAGAATCTCTTCAAGACAAAAAAATCAACTACGTTTGTGTAATTGGTGATAAAGAAATCGAAACAAATTCTGTTGCAGTTCGAGCAAGAGGAATTGGGCAAATTGGTACAATGAGCGTAGATGAATTTATTGGAAAGTTGAAAGAGGAAATATCAACAAGAGCAAATAACTCTTTTGCAAAAGTATAAAGAAATAAAAGGAGAGTGACCAAAATTAACTGAACTCCAAAACTGACTTTTTACTTTGTCTAGTTTGTATTGTCTAGTTAAAATTGTCACTCTCTTTTTTTTTAATTCTTAATTTATATAAAATAAAGTGATTGATTTGACATAATACCTTTTGTCTCTAAATAGTTATAATGTTGTTGCAGGATTTGTTTGTGTATGCTAATTAGCTTTTCGTAATCAATATTATCAGCCATCCTTATTTTATAAATAACCTGTTCTTCTTCTCTAGGAATTTCTTTAAAAGCGTTGAAGCGAAGTTCATCAGCTATAAACTCCAACCTCGCTCTTACATCCTTTTTTAATATATTCATTTCTTTTTGTGAAATATCTTTTATTTCGGAAAAAAATCTTTCTTGTACTTCTTTATGTACTTTTATTAACTTTTTTATATCATTTTCTTCACTAGCTTCGTTTAAAATTCTTTTTTCTTTTTCTGTCAGCTCACACAATAGACCTTTTTGTAATTTTATACACATATATTTAACATAAGTACTATTTTTTTCACAGAATTCGTTCCGTTCACCTTTTGACATACTTTTTATATTCTTAAAAAATCTTTCTGTTACATTATTAAAAATATCAATTATTTTATCAAATTCTCCATCCTTTTCGTATTTATATAGCATTTCTAGTTCATTATCAGTTAATTTTCCATATCTTCTTGCACGAAGATACGTTATTAAATTTAATAACGTATCTACAGTGTTTTTATGACTCTTTATAATTTCATTATCAAAATGCTTATTCATATCTTTGTTATTTTGTGTGATATTTCTCTTATGTATACTTATAATAGGATTAGACTCGCCATTATCTATAGCCTTTAAAATTTGACGTTGCTCTTCGCTTGTGATAACCATAGCACTTCCGTATATTAATTTGTGCCCTAAATCTTTCAATCTGTATTTTTTATCATCTTTTATTAAAGCAAAGTCTTTTTGGGAGTAATTTTCCAGATTTTTATAAAAACGTTTTTCGACTTCTTTATATACATCAAGAACGGGTTTTAAGTCTTTGTCATTTTCTTTTTCTGTATTTTTTAATATATCTAATTCTTTTTCGGTAAGCTTTGTAAAAACCCCTTTTTGTAAATTCATTCTTATAACTCTTAATCTAAATGAATCTCTTATATTTAGTTTATTCCAATCATTTCGAGTTAATGAATCTGTATATTCATAAAATCTTTTTGTTAAATTTTTATGCATATCAACAATCTTTTCAATGTCACCATTTACTGATAATTCATATGATTTATCCATTTCTTCGTCTGTTAATTTATCATAAATTTCAATTCTATGAAGATGTTGAATTGCAAGAATATTGTCTTCTAAGTCTCGTAGTTCCTTGATTTCTTTATACCCTGTATTTTTTAATTTTTGTACTTGTTCTTGATATTTTTGGTATTCGGCAAGTTTATGTTCTCTTTCTTCTATTTTTTGTTGTCTCAATTGTTGAATTTTTTCTTTTTGAATTTTTTCTTGCTGTTCTTTAGTTGGTCGTCCTAAAAATTCATCTTCTATTGCATCTCTTCCATCTGCCCATTCATTATAAAATCCTTTAAAGCCTTTTACAAAGTTAAAATTCTTTGTGTCATTTATTGCAAGTCCGACAGCTGTATCTGAAATAGCTTTTGAAGTTGCCAAAAAGAGTTTAAATGGTGATAATAATATATCTATTCCTCTGGAAACTGTTCCTGCAGCTGCTTTTTCTACATCACCGTTCAATAAATCCGTTCCGGGTTTGATAAACCTTGCAAATGGAATAAGTTCTGCCATAGTTCCTAGTAATAGAGGGTTTTCAATAGCTTTTTCCAAACCATCTATAACTTTATCCAAATTTTCGATTTCTGATAGTGCTGTTTTTTCGTCATAATATTCCGGCATCTCTCCAATTATTTCAGATACTTCATTTTTGTTATAATCTGATGTTTCAACATTATCAGAATCACCCTTAAAAATCATATGCTTTTCTCTTAAGATTTTTTTACCATCATCAGTTAAGTGACCATCTGATTTGAGATATTTGTATATTTCACGATCTTTAATCCCGGCATGTCTCAATTGTTTTGTATTAAATTCTGTTCTATCCGTTACAGGTGTTGCTAAGCTTCCTTTTTCTTCAAGTATTTTATCCGCTCTGTCTTCTGCGCGCCCTTTTGCGCTTTTGGAGTATGCAATTATTGGAACCGGAACAAGCGGTATAAAATGTTTATTCTTTTTTAGAGATTTTGCTAATGTTTGATTTGCAAAAGTTTCTATTTTAGTTATAGTTGGCATTTAAATTCCTCAATTTATTTTAATCATAGGTTCTTTTTCTAAAAGATATTTTTGCATAAATTCTTTAATGTCATCTTGTGTTATTGAATTAATTATTCGTTTAGTATTTTCTTTTTCTTGAGCGCTGATTTTTCCGGATGTAAAATCTTCTTGTAACTGATTTATATCGTATTTCTTTATTGAATTGAGTGTATTTTCAATATCAGTTTTGAAAACAGCTTTAATTAGTTCTTGTTGTTTATTGTAACAATCCCAATATGTAGATAACTGGTCTGTTTTAGCATCAAAATTTAAGTCTAAATAGTTAATATTGTTTTTATTACTGATTGTTGAATTTTCGTTATGGTACGGAGGAGTTAAAAATATTATCAGCATTGTTGTATATAAAGCTGTATAATTGTCTTTTGGGGATTTGGTGTTATAGATGTAATTGGTATCTATATTTGTACCGTTAATGCTTTTGTTAGCAACTTTGTTAAGAGGAATTATTATAGGAATTTCAGTATTTTTAAAGTTAATACTGCTTTTTGAATATATGGCTTTTTTTTCTAAATAGTCAGTTATCAATGAAGATTTATTGTCATTATGTATTGGAACACTTTTATGACAGATATTATGATTATATTTAGTATAAAATCCAATATTATAATTTATATTGCTTATCATACAACACACCTTCTACATGTAACTTAAACATGAAATATAATATATTTGCTACTTGTAGAAAAATATTTTTACATAATTTAATAAACAAACTGTATAATATTTATTCTCGGGATGACAAAGTATGAAATGTTATGTCATAGTATAATTTTTTAGATTTTTGTAAAAAAATTATGTTTGAGCATGTAAATATGCTATAGTTTTTTTTAGTTTTTCATCTTTTTCAATTTCTACAGTTATTGGTTCATCTGTAAAAGGCTTTGGAAAAGTTAGCTTGTAAGATTGAAGTACTTGTTCATCTGTTTTAAGTTTAATTTTACCAAAACCATATAATGTATCATTGTATACTGGATGTCCTATATATGACATGTGAACCCTTATTTGATGAGTTCTGCCGGTTATCAAATGTATATCTATAAGTGTTGCATTATTGAATCTTTGAATGACTGAAACTTCTGTAATACTTTCTTTTCCGTCATCAGATACACACATTTTTTCCGGATGTTTAGCGCTTCTGCCGATTTTCTCATTAATAATAAAATGGTCATCTTTTAATATGCCTTTAACTACGGCATAATAATTTTTTTCTATTTCCCTGTTTTTAATTTTTTCTGCTAAGTAACAGTGTGCTTTATTGTTTTTAGCTATCATTAATAATCCGGAAGTATTTCTGTCAAGCCTGTGAATAATTCCGGGTCTATTATCTCCGTTAATATCAGAAAGGTTCTTCCCATATTTATATAATAAAGCATTTACAAGAGTTCCTGTGGTCTCAATCGAAGTCGGATGAGTAAGCATGCCGGATGGCTTATTAACGACTAGCAAGTTATCATCTTCATATTTTACATCTAACGGAATATTTTCAGGAGGAATCGCTTTATCATCGTCAAAACTAAGGTCAATTTCAATAATATCGTTAGGCTTTACAATATAAGAGGGTTTTACAGGTTTTAAGTTGACTTTTATTCTTTCATTTTTAATTACAGTTTGTAATTTTGAACGTGATATGTTCGGTAGATAACTTGAAAGATAGCTATCTAATCTTATTTCATCAATTAAATCATCAATAATGAGTTTCATAAAATTATTATACTACACGTACAGACAATAATAGCAGCATAAATCTCAAACAAATATTTTATCCCAAATATTTTACACCTCTTGATTTATAAATTTTTCTATGATAAGTTTAATATTGCTGAATGAATAGCGTAATTGATATAGTGTTCGATGTGCTGTTTAAGAGGTACTGAGGGCTGCTAGCTCAGGTGGTTAGAGCACTCTGCCGAACAAAAAGGTGACTAAATGTCACGTTTTTGCGAGAGGCCTGATAAGGGTTCAGTCCATTGACAAAGTTTTTTGACAGTATAATATAATCATATAGTATGGGCTGCTAGCTCAGGTGGTTAGAGCGCACCCCTGATAAGGGTGAGGTCGGTGGTTCGAGTCCACTGCGGCCCATATAAAAAGGACAATGAC
>CADBTL010000012.1 GCA_902797575.1 uncultured bacterium | reverse complement strand
CCCCCATCGTCTAGAGGCCTAGGACAACACCCTTTCACGGTGTAGACAGCGATTCGAATTCGCTTGGGGGTACCATATACAAAAAAGAGAACCTTAGGGTTCTCTTTTTTGTATATGTAAAGCCTCAACAAATGGTATTCGCGAGGGGAAGGACTCCGTTTGCGCACAGCAAAAGGTGACTAAATGTCACGTTTTGCGTAAAATAGTAAATACAGCCCTAGATAGGCAGCTTGAGCAAATGGAGGGATAAATAAAAAGAGGGTTTCAACCCTTTTTTTTAATGAAAATGTTGATATATAAGGTTTTTAGGCGCATCGGCTTAAAAGCATTGTAAATAAAGAGTTTTAACCATATAAAGTTTGAATTTTTGTTCATTTTTACCCCAAATTTTGACTAATAGTCACAAGAATAGTCACAAAAAATTTTCTTCAGAAAATTAGAGGGTTGAAATTCAATAAAATCAACTATTTATATTCTTAATAGCCAAAATAGGCACTTTAATGGATTTTATTGGCTTGGTATATTTAATAATCTTGATTACCGTTATAACAATACTTCATGATAAAATTAAGTCTGAGCTATAATTATGAAAACATATACTACAAAAGGTTATATCAATGCTATTCTTGCAGCAGTCAGTTACGGCACAAATCCGCTCTTTGCCCTGCCAATGTACTCTCATGGTATTAGTGTTAATTCGGTACTTTTTTACAGGTATTTGTTTGCAGTTTTTAT
Organism: uncultured bacterium; assembly: GCA_902797575.1. GTDB lineage: Bacteria > Cyanobacteriota > Vampirovibrionia > Gastranaerophilales > Gastranaerophilaceae > CAG-196. The sequence continues at coordinate 9,187 of CADBTL010000012.1, read as the reverse complement.
ATATGGCTTGTGGCTTAAATTATTTAAACACACATCTTTTAAAATATCTTTAAAAGAATTATTTATATTATTTATATTTGGAATAATATTTTCACTTTCATCCGTATTTTTATTCGGTGCTTTTACATATATACCATCTGGGTTAGCGTGTACGATTTTGTTTGCGTATCCGCTAATCGTAGCTTTAATTTCAAGAATATTTTTTAAAGAGCGTTTACCTAAAATTATTTGGCTTGCTCTTTGTTTTGTAATATTTGGAATAGTGTTGTTATACGATGGCGGAACGGTTAGTTTAAATATAAAAGGTGTAATTTTGGTGCTTTTATCAGCTCTTTCTTATGCCATTTATATGGTAGGAATAAAGCATGCAAGTACAATAAAACACATTAAGCCTGATAAATTAACTTTTTATGTTATGTTATTCGGTTTAAGTGTTTATATATGGAATTTAAAATTCTGCACTGAACTACAACCTCTTTACAATTGGTTTACTGTAATTTGTGCTTTAGGACTTGCAGTATTTCCAACTATAATTTCTCTAGAAACAATCACATTCGGTATAAAATTTATTGGTGCAACAAAAACTGCAATAATCGGTGCTTTAGAACCTTTAACAGCATTATTTTTCGGAGTTCTGCTTTTTGGAGAAACTCTTTCACTTAAAATCATTTGCGGAATCGGATTAATATTATCAGGTGTAATTTTGGTTATTTTAAATAAAAATAAAAACTAGCAATATCTTATAATTTTTTTCCCAATTCATACGCTTGGTTTGGATATTCGGTTTGTTTTAAATGCTCAACGCTTTCAATTCCGATTGCGTTAATTATTCCTGCGTTTTCTATATTCAACCAACTTAATATTGCCTGATAATTATTATTCAAAACATCTTTTACTTCCGCAACAGGCGAATGTTGAACAGAAATTAAAACTGCTTTATTTTTCTTTTCTCTTAAAATTGGGTCAATACTATAAAATCTGTCAATAACTTTTTTGATTGTAGACGTCATTCCAAAATAATATATAGGAGTGACCAAAGCTATAACGTCAGCTTCTAAAAGATGTTTTCTAAGCTCTACAAAATCATCCTTGTGAATACAAGGTTTTGAACCCATTGAGCAGGCATTGCAGCCAATACAATTCTTAACGTCAGCTCTAGCAGAATCAAATCTATAAACTTCATGTCCGTTTTCTTCTGCGCCTCTAATAAATTCATCAGCTAAATAATTTGATGTTCCGTTTTTTCTCGGGCTTCCCGTAATAACTGTTATTTTCATAAAATCTCCTATTCATTTAATTAATTATCGTAACTTCACCTGTATTGTGGTTAAAGTGGCATTTTGCAATATAGATCTTATCATTCTCTACGGCTTCTTTTATTATTGTTGAATTATTTAGCAAATATTGTTCAACCCACAGAGTATGCTTACGTGCAAATTCGTTGTTACAATCAAATTTACCAATACCGTCAATAACCGGATAAACAGATTTTAGAATAGATTGGAAATGTTCAGGCATATTGGGGTATTGCTCGTTTGCATACTTCATAACTCCGCAATCGTCGTGCCCTAAAAGGATTAGAAGAGGCACGTGTAACTTTTTAACGGCATACTCAATACTTTCTTTTACATTCGGTCCGACTGCAATTCCTGCAACTCGAACTACAAAAAGCTCGCCTATTCCGCAATCAAATATAATTTCAGGAACAACTCTTGAATCCGAACAACTCAAAACACAAGCATACGGTTCTTGATAGAGAGCAAGACTTTGCAATGTTTTTAAGCACATATTTTTAGCCGTTGGTTTTCCTGCTATAAAGTTCTTATTACCTTTAAGTAACTTTGTTAATTCTTCTTTTGCAATATCCGGAATATTATTCAAGACAGCCCCCACTAATCATATTAGCACAAAGAAGGAAGTTTGTTAAAATTGGTGACATTAAATATTACAGATTGAGTACCATTGGTACTCGAGGAATTGTCATACCAAGTTTTAATACAATGAGGAATATGTGGGCATATATTAAATTTAAGAATCAGTACAAAATGAGGATGCGGAAAAAGTCAAGGGGTAAATGAAGGGGTAAAGGGGTAAATGAGGGATGACGGAGCCTAGTCAAGCGACTCCGCCTGTTGAAAAAGGGGGTAAATGATGGATGACGGAGCCTATAATTTTGTTTAACAACAACAATAGCAATTATAATAAGCAATTTTATGCTGCAAAACTTAGATAATTGATTTCAGAACCTTTATTACTTCATTTTTTTAGTTTCCTTTTTGAGAGAATCTTTATTAGTAAAACTTATATTTAATATGAATTTTTTTATATGGTTTACATTAGAACATGCTCATAATTGATATATAAAATTATTTTTAATATAATTATATAGTAGATAAAATTCACGCTAAAAAGATTTTGTAAATTTATACTTGCCGATGTGGCTCAGTTGGTAGAGCAACGCATTCGTAATGCGTGGGTCGGGAGTTCGAGTCTCCCCATCGGCAGTTATTTTGAGAAAATGTAAAACTAATTGCTCATACTATGTATTGAATAATTTTCTTAAAAATTGATTATGTGTTTATACAGTGTCTTATACAAAGTGAAATGTTTTTGTAACAAAATGTAAAAAAAATGCTCTTAAAAGGCAAAAAAAAATATTTTAATACGTTGTATAAATAGGTACCAATGGGGTTCGTATGATTAAAGAAGTAGGATTGTCGGATAATCAAATTAACTTTAAATCTAATGACGTCACCAAAAAACCGGTCAAAGGTGACGAATCTGAGATTGTTCCCAATACTTTGCGGACCCGAATCTTACAAAAAACAGATAAAACAATTAATGCTATTACAGAGTATCCTTATAAAGGTCTTAAGGGAGATGTGAACTCAGATTTTTACGAATTCTTATCAATGGGAATAGTTCCATATGTTGTCGGTAGTGCAATGTTTATGACAATGTTTAATCTGCTTAACAAGCATTTATCCCCTAAAGCATCATTAAACGGTAAAAAAATGGGATTAGGTGTTATATTATACGGACTTGGAAAAACTCTATCGAATGATTTAGTTACTCGTCCTGTAGCATGGTCAACCGGTGTTGATATAGAACTTCCATACAGAAATGTATACTATACACTACCTACAAAACCGGGTGCAGAAGCTGAGATTGATCCAAAACATCAGCATCGTAAAGTATACGATAGTATTGAATTTTTCAGAAAAGATTTGATAGCTAATAATCCTAAATACGGTGTTAAATACTATGATAGAATTGCGTCAAAACTTGGTATGGGAGAAAATTTAAATGATTCTGTCACAGAAACTACTCCGATTATACAAAGCATTGTAGCATCTACCAAAACCGCAAAAAGTCTTTCTTCATACGCTTGGGCAGGTGTCGGAGTAGGTATTGCAGCACAAAATTGTTGGGCAGACTTTTTTAAAGCATTTTCTGACCGAACAAGATATGTAGCGAAAAGTAATGAAAATATTTTTTATAGAATGAGCGGCAAGTTAAAAAATACATTTAAAAACTTTATAACATTAACAAAAACATTTGGAAAAACTTTTGGAAAAGCATGCAAAACATTATGGACCGGAGAATCAGGTACAAGTGGTTTCCGAAAACATGCCGGTAAAGCTTGGATTTTATTTACAACAGGAATAACAATTGGTACGACATATAATGTTATCCATAAAGCTAAACATATGGGTAAACTTGCAAACAAAGATATTATTGATAAGAATCAAGAAAGTACGGTGATTTAATAATGGCAATATCTCCGATACAACAGAATACAGAGTTAAAACAAAAGACTTATCGTGATGCGAATAAGCCAATAAAAAGCAGTAACTTATCACATCCAGTACCTGCAGAAGGACATTTAGTGCATGATAGTCTAGTTTCCATTCCAAAATTTTGGATGAAAGATATTGCATATGATATTAAAGCCGTAAAGGATGGTCTAAACGGAACTGCAAATGATCATCAAACAGGAAGATTAAATGATGTAGGATTAAAACTTACAGGTATAGCAATAGCTACATATTTAGCGTCAAGAACGAGTAATCCTAAAGTCAGGATAATGGAATATGCAGGTCTGGGAGCTTTCTTAGCATCTATGTCGTTATATCCTATGCTTGCCATAAACGGAACATCCAGACTAGTTCAAGGTTTCGATATCGGTAAAGAGTATATTGATGATCAAGGTCGTAAGAAATCTGTGTTTCAAGATGGTAATTACATACCATTTGATATGTATCGAGGTGAGTATACAGGAGAAGATCTGGATATAATTGCAGATAGAATGGGAATTCCAAGAAATATTAAAAACCGAGATGAGCTAACCAAAGAACAAATGAGAAAAATAGCAATTCAAAATAATACTTTATGGATGCTTGGAGCAGGCTTTGCAACACCTGTTATGACAGCGCTTATTTGCTGCGGACTTGAACAAATTATTTCCCCTGCAATGGAGATAGTAAGAAACAAACAATATAATTCAAAAATTAAAAATATATTGCAAGAAACAAACCAAATGACATTAAATGTCGATGATATAGATTCTAACAGCCTAAGTAAAAAAATTGAAAAGTTCTTGAAAAAATATGAAAATAAAGAGCTCCCTAAAAATGAATTTAATAACCTTATTAGTATTTTAGCAAATGAATCTGATAAGACTATAAAAGATGGCATAAAAGAAGACATAGAAAAACTTTTAAAATCAGAAAAACAAGGATTCATATTGGATGAAAATTTGACTGCAGATATCTTAAATTCAATAAAAGCAAGTGCAACAGGAAGAAATAATGCAACTTTTAGCGAAGTCTTTAAACTTACTAAATCCGACATTGATACAGCATTAAAAGCAACCGGTTCAGATGGCAAATATATAAATACTGAACAATTACAAAAATTTAAGGGTGAATTAAAGAATATTTTTAAATCAAGGATAGAGACAAGTAATCGTAATAAAGATGCGCTATACATGCATCAGAATAATGTTATAGAAAGTATCTCAAAAACTATTCAGAAAAAGCCTTCTTACTTCTTAAGCGATAAGGGAATGAAAGATATTATTGATTTTGCAAAAGTACTGGGAGATTTTAAAGAAAAAGATAGTGTATTAGATAAATGTAAATCATTTAAAGTCGAAAATACACCTGAAACTGTTTTAGCACGCTCATACAAAAAATTCGAAAATGCAATTTTTACTGCTTTGGATATTCAATATAAAGATTTAAAGCAAATGAAAGATTCAGAAATTTATACAAAAGAAATCTTAGAAAAGAAAATTAAAGATTTAGTAAGCAATGAAGAAAAGTATTCAAAAACAATCGAAAAACTTGCAAAAATAATGTCTGAAACGGAGGTTGCGCTGCATGGAAATTCTTCTACGGAATCTAATTTAAAAGATTTAATAAATGCAATAGAAAACAACTATAATAATACTGCGAAAAGAATTAATAACATCGGAAATGGAAAATTTTCACAAACAATTAATAAACTTATAAAAGAAGATGTAAACGGAAAACTCGAAAATTCAGTAAAAACAAGACAGGATTTATTTGATTTGATTGATGGACTTAAAAAATCTAAACTCCCCGATAATGATCCAGAAAAATTAAAATATGCAGAAGAACAGTCAAAAGGTGTGGGTTCATCAAAACGAATGAAAATCACAAGAATTATAGATAGAATTCAAGGAGTAGAAAACAGCCAGCGCAGATTAATTCATACACTGGATGTATATAAACGTTTAATACCTGAAAATGATGAATACGGAAAACATCTAAATCAAGATATCAAAGATATTTTATTAGGCGCACGTTCAAAAGATCACACGATGAGATTTCATACCGATAATAACCCTCAATATTATAAAGATATTATGAATACCGGTTGGAGTGCGCCAATTCAAAAATCCACAAAAAAAGCATTAGAAAATGCAGGTAGTATAAGTAAAGGAGATATATATACCAGATTTGAAAAATATATAATCAGATTTAAAGACTTAATAGCAAATAATAACCTAGACTTTTATAAACCTGATCATAAATTTGAAGTAGATTTAAAGAATGTAAGAAAAAAATATGGAGCTGATTCGTCAACAATAATGCAAAAATTCAATCTGGTTGCGCAGAATCCGATAGATTTCTTTAAAAAGGCTTCCAAAACAAGATTTGAAAATCAAAAATGGTTAAGAACCGCATCTGCAATAGGTGGCAGTGTATTAGCGGCTACGGTTCTTGCGCAGTTCTGTTTCGGAAAAATAAAAAATCCGCACAATATAAAAAAGCAGGTGAATGATGATAACAATTAATACTGTAAATAATATTTGCTTAAATCCTATAGCTTTCAAAAATCAATATCAAACGTCGCCTTATGTTACAGAATCAAAAGGAAATAAGGTGACAGAGAAGTATCTTGATAATTTGGCATTAATAAACGCACCTGCTGTAAAAAAAGTTGAAAGTAAGCAAACTGATATAAAACCATATAAAAATAATTTACGGACTATGATTCAAAACAATCAATCAGTAATGCTAGCAATTGTTCCAAGAATATTCAATGCAAAAGATTTAAATGGCGATGATAGAATTTCTATTAAAAGCGGTGAGCAAGTTGGTACTTTTCTAAATGCTATTGATAGATTAGATGAACTAAAATCAGATGGTTTTAACACAATTCATATACTTCCTATACATCCAACAGGAAAGAAAAACGCTATGGGAACAGCAGGTTCATTATACTCTCCGTTAAAATTCATTGAAGACAATGGTGATTTAGCGATAGATCCTATTTTAATAGATAAAAATGATCCGAGAACTCCTAAAGAACAGTTTAAAGCATTTATTGATGAATGTCACAAGCGTAATATAAAAGTTATGCTTGACCTTCCAAGTTGTGCTTCTGTAGAATTATTCGAGAATGAACCGGAATTGATGGCATTTGGACGGAATGGGGAAGATAAAACACCTCAAGGTTGGGAAGATATAAGAATGTTTGAACCGTGGGCTGATGAAACTAAAAGGGAACTAAATCCTGCATTATATGAAATGCACAGACAATATGTTGATGCTTGTATTGATTTAGGCTTGGATGGAATTCGTGCCGACGTTGCTCGTGCAAAACCTAGTGAATTTTGGGATAAATTAATATCTTATTCACATACTAAAGATCCTGAATTTGGTTGGCTTGCAGAAAGTTATACATACGAATGCGCATCGCCGATGATTAATATGCCGTTTGACAGGCCAGAAGATTTACTTAAAGCTGGGTTTGATGATTATTACGGTCAATATCATATTTTCCATGATTGGAAAGGTGCTGATGATTTCATTGATTACATAAAATTAAACTTAGATTTATCTCATAAATTACCTTCCGGAAAATCTGTTATAGGTTCATTTTTAACGCATGATGATGTTTCATCAATGTTACATGGAGGAGAAAATTTTTGTAAGTTAACTACTGTTCTTCAATCTACAATACCTATGTGTAATCCATACTATGTAGATGGTTTTCAAACGGGTGACTACTACGATTATAAATACAGAAATACTATAGATCCTGAAACAATGACTGATAGACTTGAGTCAAATGAACATCCATATCATTTAGCAATTTTTAATTTAGCAAGAAAACCCGGTGGAGATTATCCTGATATAGAACGCGTAATCAAGGGATGCAACAAGATGCGTTCTGAAAATTTAGATGTTTTTGCAGATAGACATTCCAGTTTTATAGAATTAGATAAACGAGAAGATATAAATGATCAAATAATAACATATGCTCGTCATAATAACGGACGAACAATTCTTGTTGTAGCAAATAAAAATCCAAATAGAAATGTAACAGGTATCATAGAAATTCCGGGTTTAAAAAAAGAGCAAAAACTAATAAACATGGTTCCTAATTATGGTGATAAAAGTGAATTTCAAATTGGAGAAAATGAGTTAAGAGTAAACTTAGGACCTGCAAATGCTTATGTCTTTGAGATTGATGCACCAAATATTGAAGAAGACAGAAAAGGTCATGCATACAGACAAAAAGTTTAAACAAAAAATGAATGCATATTTTATAAATATGCATTCATCAAAATTTATTTCTGGCTGTTAAAATAATTATTAGTGAATTGTAAGCTTTTTAATTTTATCTGATCCTTTCTCTAACTTTGGTGCGGTAATTTTCAAAATACCGTGTTCAAGATGTGCATCTGTTTTTTCAATATCAATATCAGCAGGGAAATAAATTGTTCTTGAAAATTCGCCATATCTGAATTCTGATTTTCTATAACTTTGCGTATCTTCCTTATTTTCTTCTTCTTTTTTTGCATTGATTGTAATATGATTTTTATCAATGTCTATATCTAAATCCTCTTTCTTTACTCCTGGTAATTCTGCCTTTACACAATATTCATTATTTTTTTCGTGTAATTCTACAGGCATAGCAAGCTTGTCACATTCAGCATCTTCGTTATAAATGTATTCAGGGAAGAAGCTGTCAAAATTTCTGTTTAAAATAGACGAAATTTCATCATTTACTGAACGAATAAATCTGTCAGGTGTTTTTTTAATTAAGAATTTCATAAATGCCTCCCGGGTGTAAGATGTTTTAAAGTATGACATAATAGCCAACTTAAAGCATCTTATTAAACCCATTAACTAAATACTTTCTTTCAACACTTTTATTATTACTCTGTTTTTCATAAAAATATGTTTTTTTAACTAAAAATTAACAAAGTTATATAAATATTATTTTTTTGTTAAATTCAATTGATTTTGTACTATATGTGTTATATATTTGATTTGTACGAATTTTTTTGACGTAGCAGGTTCCCTGCGAGAAAGTTGCCAGTGGCAAGTTTCGAGTAGGGCAGGCGAATGGAGAACCAATGGTTCGATGGAGCCGAATTAAAGATAAAACCAAACTGCGTCACTATTTTGAAAATTAAAAATTTAAATCGGGACGTAGCGCAGTTTGGTAGCGCACTGTGTTCGGGTCGCAGGGGTCGCAAGTTCGAATCTTGTCGTCCCGATTTTAATAAAATGTACAAAGGAAAAGAGAGCGTTCATTGAACACTCTCTTTTGATTATTTTAGGATTACTCTTTATTTATTAGTTCATAGGGAACGCTCTGACTACTGTTACCGATCCGTCTACGTTCTTACGAACTCCTGCGT
>CADBTL010000011.1 GCA_902797575.1 uncultured bacterium | reverse complement strand
TCCGTCCCAGAATACTTCTATATCGTATTGATTAACAGGGAATTTCTGTCTCAGATTACTTTTTATTTTTAGGATTTTATTTTCATGCACTTTTTCTGCTTTTTGTGGATCTCTTAAATCTTCATAATCTTTTTTTGAGAAAAACGGTGCAATACCTGAATGACATTCAATATATTTTCTCCCGTTAGGATCTTTATATAGATTGTTTCCAGTATTATCTTTAACAAAACCATCACCTGTTGGCATATCTGATAATTCATTTTCCCATACTGTATTTTGGTATTGAGAATTTACTCTATTACCAACAACACCAGATGTATAATTATTATCTAACCGAATCTCTTTATTACTATTAAAATGAAATAATGCCATTATTTTTTCCTTATCATACACTCTATATATCGGCATATTTGATTAAAAACTTTAATGGTTTTGGCAAAATTGTTACATTTGTATGAAAATTGTTACATTCATGGGTTCGAATCCCACATTCTCAGAATAGGTGTTCTTTCTTCTCAAACCGAATGTTATTTTACAACTGTATTTTTTCTGATGTAATTTTTCTTGTATTTTTTTGAGTAGTTTGGTACCTTTTAACAGGACATTTGGTCGGAAGGGGTAAATAATTTTAGTTGGCAAGATAGCTAATTTTAGTAAATTATAGCGATTTTGTAAGGTCGGAAATTGATTGACTCAAAAAGTCCGAAATACGGATTTTGGCAAGAGTGAGCGTTAGCGAAACTCGTCCCTGTGAGGAAGTTGAAATGAGCGGCTTTTTCTCGTAAGAGAAATAAAGCGAATGAAAACTTGCGAACCGCCAATAATCCAAGACAGTCCGATTTTGGTAACAAAAATGTCCACTTTTTGCACTATTCTTGTACAACTTTGCACTTAAATGTTATTGATGAGTTAAAACTCGTCATATTTACTATTTACTTGCTTTTACGATAAAACTGCTTTAATTTTTCTCGAGGGACTTCAACTCCATTAAAGCAAATCACGTCATTATCCGCAATAATTATCCGTTTGTAACATCTTTTTAAATCCTTTAGGTTTTGAACATTTTGATAATAGCCATTTTTATCTGTATATCCGGCACATATTGTACAGGTGTCATTTTTCAAAATGTACAAATAAGAAGTTTGTCCAAAAAAAGTATTATGCTCCTGAAAAATTGTTAAATGTTTTACTTTCTTTTTAAAATAATCTATAACCTTATCAGTTATTTTTAGAGAATATTGTCTGTATTTGAGATCTTTTCCGCCCACGATTAAACCATTAATATCACTGTTTTGAAATACATTAAAAACATCATCACACATTCGATCAAGACAAAAATAATTTTTGATATCATCTAACCAATGGAAACCGAGTGCTTTGGAAACTCCGTCCGTAAACAACCCTCCGGTACAAGTTTTTATGTCGGCTGTATCAAAAATGCCATTTTTTACATATAACGGACTATCTTCATACCATTGGATAAATTTACTCCTATTTTTAATTTTCATTTCTGAAAATTCTTTAGGATTAACAAAATTTATCCTGGACTGAAAAGATATGTTGCTATTCATAAAAATACTAAAAACCATAAAAATAAAATTTGCTATTTTATTCAAAAATTATCAACATTTATGTTCAAAATACTTAAACCAAATGTTATTTTGCACTGAGGTACATTTGAAGAAAAAAAGTGAATTAATGTCACGTTTCTTGAGAGTGGGACGTGAGTTCAGATAGCAAAGCGACTTGTAAAAAGAGTGCAAAGTGTTGATAATTCAAAATATTAATATGAAATTAAAATATCAAATATTTAAATTTTATGCTAAAATGAGCTTATAAATAAGGAGATGTTTATGGGGTTAACTTTAGTAGAGAAAATAATATCAGAGCATGCAGGAAAAACTGTTCACGCAGGAGAACTTGTAATTGCAAAAGTTGATGTTACTGCAGTTCAGGATGGAACCGGACCATTGACTGTACAAGAATTTAAAAAACTTGGAAAAACAAAATTAAATAACCCGAAAAGAACAATTCTCTTTATTGACCACGCATCTCCAAGTCCGAGAAAAGAGTTATCCAATACTCACATGATTTTAAGAGACTTTCATAAAGAGTATGGTGCAGTATTATCTGATGTTGGCGCAGGTGTTTGCCACCAGAGGTTAGTTGAAACATTTGTGAACCCCGGAGAGGTATTAATCGGAGCTGATTCACATACTTGTACTTCAGGTGCACTAGGGGCTTTTGCTACAGGCATGGGATCTACTGATATAGCAGTAGGTATGGCTCTTGGCAAGACTTGGCTGAAAGTTCCTGCTACATTCAAAATTGTAGTAAACGGAAAATTTAAAGAAGGCATTTGTTCTAAAGACTTGATGCTGTATTTAATCGGAATGATAGGTGCAGATGGTGCGACATACAAAGCTTTAGAGTTTACCGGTGATACTATTGACAATATGATTATGTCAGAAAGATTTACTCTTGCAAATATGGCGGTTGAAGCAGGTGCAAAGTGCGGATTATTTGTAGCAGACGATAAAACTAAGGCATTTTTGGAAGAAAGAGGAAGAGGAGATAAGTTCAGACAAATCCGTCCAGACAGCGATGCTGTGTATGAACGGATTATAGAAATCAACGCAGAAGATGTTCCTCATACCGTTTCTTGCCCGCATACGGTTGATAATACAAAACCTGCATCAGAATTAAATGATGTTAAAGTCAATCAGGTTTATGTCGGGACTTGCACAAATGGAAGAATTGAGGATTTAAGAGTTGTTGCAAATATTCTAAAAGATAAAAAAGTTCATGAAGATGTAAGAATGTTAATTTGTCCGGCATCTAAAGATGTTTATAAACAAGCTCTTAAAGAAGGACTTATTGATATATTTGTTGACGCTAATGCATCAGTGCTTCCTCCAGGATGCGGACCTTGTGTGGGGGTACATGCCGGCATATTGGGAGATGGAGAAGTTTGTCTTGCAACCCAAAACAGAAACTTCCAAGGCAGAATGGGTAACACTAAAGGGTTTATTTATCTCGCATCGCCATATGTTGCCGCATATACCGCATTAAGAGGATATATTGCTGAAAAATAAGAGGAGTTTATATGAATTTAATTATTTTAAAACAAATGGCTATACTAAGTGCTTTTGCAGGAGTTGTACTGGGTATTGTTACACTAATACCATACATAGGTTTTATAAGTTTTTTAGTAGCGTTTGTAATTTTATCAGCATTTTTGCTTGTATACTTTAAAAAGAATAATCTTATCGGAATTATTAATTTGCAAGAAGGAGCTGTATATGGAGCAGTAATTGGAATTATTTCTTTTGCTGCATTCTTGGTAGTTGTTGCACCAATTGCTTCTATAATTGGTTTAATATTACCATCTTATCCGTTAGGTTTTTTTAAATATTTATTCAATAATATTGGCTCTTTTTTCTTCTCCACAATTCCGCTTGCTGTATTTGCAATTTTATTAAGCGCATTGTTTAACGGTTTTACAGGTTTAGTTACAGCTTGGATATATGAACTCATTACAGGCGAGAGAAAAGCTAATAATGAAAATAACAGCATAGATTTTACTATAAAGTAGTTATAAGAGGTTTTATGAAAAAAATTATTATATTAAATTGTAGTCCGAGAAAAAATTTTAATACGGCAAAACTTCTTAAAGAAGCTCAAAGAGGTGCCGAATCAATTGGTGCCGAAACTGAATATATAGACTTATACAATATTAATTTTAAAGGCTGCTTAAGTTGTTTTGCCTGCCAAAGAAAAGGTAGTACAACCGAAGGTATTTGTGCAGTAAGAGATGAACTTAAGCCAATATTGGAAAGATGCTTAAATTCAGATGCAATTTTACTGGGTACTCCTGTATACTTTTCTTATCCAACCGGAGTTTTCAGATGCTTTTTAGAACGTTTAATGTTTCCTAATCATACTTATATGATAGATAGAGAAAATGGCGGTCTTAAAAGAAGACTAGATAAAACAATACCAACAGGTGTGATTTTTACAATGAATTGTCCTGAAGAACTAGCAAAAAATATAAACTACAACATTATTTTAGATGAAAACATTAAAAGTCTAAATCATATTATGGGATATTCTGAAGCATTGTATTCTTATGATACAACACAATTTGCCGATTTTTCAAAATATAACTGTGACTTATTCGATGAACAGCATAAAAAAGAAGTTCAAGCGACTCAATTCCCAATTGATATGAAAAACGCTTTTGAGTTCTCTAAAAGATTGCTCAGCATGAATAAATAGTTTAGTATTCAGGTGCGAAACCTTTTACAAGCATTGTCAGAACTTTTTCAATAAATTCTGCATGTTTTTTGCATTCTTTTATGTCTTTTTCTAATTTTTCATCTAATTGAACTGATTTTTCTTGTTCCATGATATACCTCTCATTAACGACGTTTTTATCTTACATATATATTTATCGGCATATTTTTGAAAAACTTTAATGAAAAAGAAGGATTTGTTACAAATATTTACATAAATACGGCAAGTGAAATACAAGTGAATCAGCGCACATTCAAAAAATAATCACGACAATAGCTATAAAAATAATTATTTTTCTTTAAACAAAACTAAAGCAAAAAAGCTTAGAATTACGGCTCCTACAAAGACTTCAAACGGAAAGATTATAAGTAAAGATTTATCCAGTATCATTGGTATTAATAAAATTGCACCTGCAGGCGGAAAATATATTTTCAATCTATCAAGAGCAAAAAACAGAATTATGCAAGCTAAAGCAGTACACACAAAAAGAGGAATGTTCATATATTCGTTTAAGGCTAATCTTAACGCACACCCGACAAATGATGCAAATGTCATAAGTCCGATTATATATAATGGCTTCAATCTTGCCGGACTTTTAGGATTTGAAAGTTCTGTAAACATAACAATCAAAGGAGGGGCAATAAAATATATTTGGTGTGTCCTAAACGGTATAATAGCTATTAAACAAAAGATTATTAAAAGTTTTAACCATTTTAGCACTTGCTCTTTAATATTAAAATCAAAAGGTGAAAAGTTATTAGCAGGTCTAAAATGGTGCTTTTCCATTAGCCACTGAGCCAGAATAATAATAAGCGACATTAACGAAACCGATACAGGATAAATCCAACTGTCGGTTCGAAGGTAGACAGGTAATATACAAGCGGAAATAATCGGTACAAAGTTTGTTTTAAACAATGTGAGAATAAAACCGGTAAATGCAAAGCACAAGCAAACTTGAATTATTAAAGCTGCAGCGCAGAATTTTACTATAAGAACTCCAAATAATGCTGCTAAAGACATAAGTATAAATATACGTCTTCTATTAGTCATCCAAGGTTGTTGTTCGCTAATCCATGCACCAATAGTTAGCGCACAAATTTCAGGAAATATAATCTCTATTTCATTTGAAACTTCGGCAACAAAAACCATAATAAATGCCATTATAATTCCAAATAAATATCTCTCTATTCTAATTCTTTTTAACGCATTTATGTTCACTTTCCTATAATAAGATAAGTACAAATATTATTCAAATTTACATTAATATCTGACACAATGTTTTATGCACGCTTTTTTATAGCACAATGGTTCAGAATGAATAGAAATAGAACTGTTTGGATATATTCTTCTAATTTGATTTTCTATCTCATCACATATTTTATGACAATCACAAATAGTCGTTTCTTCGGGAAATTGTAATATAAAATCTATATCTTTGGTTGGCCCTACTTGACGGGCTTTAATACTATGACGTTTTAATTTAACTGTTTCTGAATGTTGTTTTATAACATTTTCAATATGTTTAATATCATCATTAGGTAAAGAATGATCAAGCAAATTGCTCAACGCTTTTTTAGAAATTGAAGAACCTGCGGTAAAAATAAGAACCGCAACAAAAATTGCAATAATTGGATCAAGAACCGTATGTCCGGTTATTTTAATTAAAATCAAACCCAATAACACACCTAAAGATGAATATACGTCAGTTCTCAAATGTTCAGCATCAGCATATAGGGAAATAGAATTTGATTCCTTTGCAATTTTAAATAATAAAGAACTAACAATGATATTCATTATTACAGCTAGAAACATAACTACAATGCCAAATATATTTTCGGAGTGCGTGTGTGTACTATATACAATTTTTCTGGTAGCTTCCACTATAATAAATAAAGATGCAAAAATTATAAGTCCGCCTTCAATAAAACCTGCCATATCTTCGTATTTACCGTGTCCGTATGGATGATCACTATCTGCAGGTTGTGATGATTTCAATACGGAAAAATATGTTAATACAGAAGCCAATAAATCACTCATAGAGTGAATAGCCTCTGATATTATACTTATACTGCCGGAAAAAATACCTACAATTATTTTTAATAATGATAGAATTACATTTGACGTAATTGATAAACCGGCAACAAGTTTTTTCTTACTATTGATATTCATATATAATAACTTTCTATCAGATTATTATAGCATATGTCAAATCCGTTTCAACTTTTATTTATATGATATTTTATTACCTTTCAATACTCCACTTATTTATTAAACACAGATAAAACCGCTAATTTTATTTATTCATTGATTTTTATTTAAGTTAATAATTTTTATTATGCTTGTTTAAATACGCCTTTTTTACAGCCGCAGATTGGACAGATATAATCATCAGGTTCATTCTCTAAATCACCGACATATTCAAATCCGCAAACAGAACAAACATAAATTGGTTTACCTGTGTTATCATCTTCTTGTTTTGGTGCGTATTTTTCTATAATTGCTTGAGTTGCTTCACCGTGATGCTTTTCTTGAAGTGCAAATTCTCTAACCTGTTCAACAGCTTCTTTTTCTATTCCTAATTCTTCAAGCTTATCTGCAAGTCGGTTTACGTTCCCTTCGCCTTTGTATTCGGCCTTTGATAAACCTCTAACCATTTGCCAGAAAGCTTTTTCATCAAATGGGTATCTTCCGTTTAACATAGCATAAAACGCACCATGGTTAGTTTCTTGATTACCGAGTTCAATAAATTCTTTCGCAACATCCTCTAGTCCAAACTGTTCTTTGGCGATTTTTGCAAGTGCATAATACATTGCTCCGCCAATTGCTTCTCCAGAAGCTAACTGCGCAATTTGTTTTTCTATATCTGTTCCCTTTGTTTGTCCAAAATAACTCATATAATTCTCCTTATAACTATCCCTTTTTAATCATATTACATAGCAGGAGTTTGCGGGAAAATTAAAATTTTCCCTGCAAACTCTGGGGAACGGTTTCAAATCAGACTATGCGCTATCCCGCACCTAGTCTGATTTTCACACACCTAAGGTCGGATTTAAAAAAGTTCGAAAAATTGTCATTTTTCGACTTTTTCCGCATCCTCGTAGAATAAAACACAATAAAATCTATTTTAATTTTTCCGTAAATAAAGTTCAAGAAGCAAGTACAACACTGCATTGTTGAACTTTTTGGTTGGGTGACATATAATTGAGGATTTTCATCGGTCGATTACTGATCCAATCTTCAACATACGCTATTGCTTCTTCTAATATGTTATCAAACTCTGTTACTTTCGGGAAGAACCTTCTAATTAATCCATTGATATTTTCTACATTACCCTTGTCATTGCTGCAATATAGTCTTGCTAAATATGATTTTGTGTTAAGTGAATTGTAAATTCTTTCATGTTGAGAGGACTCACAACTGTTCCCCAAAAAAAACCTCTCTTTAGAGAATTAAATAAAGTTTACTAAAGAGAGGAAGGTTTGAGCGATGAGGATTCTTTATTATATTAACCTTACTTTATTCAACAAACATTAAACTTTATGCTAATATAATTAGGTGTACAAAAGGAACAGGAGATTTTAACATAAATGAAAATAGTTTTAGCCTCATCTAATAAACATAAAGTGCAGGAGATTAATGATATTGTTAAATCTCTTGACTTACCGCTTGAATTTACACTCCCGCCAAGTGATTTTGATCCAATCGAAAACGGAAAAACTTTTGAAGATAATTCATATATTAAAGCACGTGCAGCATGGGCATTATCTCACAATTGGGTTCTTGCAGATGATTCAGGGCTCTGTATTGATGCATTAGACGGGAATCCAGGGATTTTTTCCGCAAGATACGCAGAAACTCCTTCATTAAGAATAGAACGCGTTTTGAAAGAATTAAACGGCATTAAAAATAGAAATGCACATTTTACTTGCGCAATGACACTCATCAATCCGCAAGGAGAGATTGCATACAAATATCAGGGGGTTTGCGAAGGTTCTATTATTACTGAATCAAGAGGCTCGAATGGTTTTGGATACGACCCGATTTTCCTTGTTAAAGGTGATACTAGAACAATGGCAGAACTTTCAGAAGAGGAAAAAAATCTTGTCTCTCATCGCTCGATTGCATTAAGACACGTGTTAGAATATATAAAAAAGAACTTAAGCAACGAATAAATTGATTATGAAATTTTCTCAGCTTAAACGTAAAAATGCTTCAATTTTAGCTTTTACGGATGTTGTTGCATAATCGTTTATATCTATATAAAGCCCGTTATACTTATTCGCAAGGTATTTTGCAAGTTGAGCTTTTGCACAAAACGCTTGTGCATAAAATACAGTCGGCACGTCAGGATTAACATACATTTCTAAATCCAAATCAGCAGGAGTTCCTGCTTCAACGCACCTTGTCCAACCATATACATGCGTTGTATCAGGAAATAGCTTTAATATACTTAAATCGTTTGGAGGAACTCCCCAAAATCCGGGTGTATATTGCGGGTTAGAAGAATTATTTTCTGATTTTGGCGGGATTGCAGAATAAGGCAGAATTCTTGGAATCGGTTTAATTATATCACCGGTAATCATAGTTATTTTTTCGTATAGAGGCAAATTGCTTCTACAAATTTTTATTTCTCTTTTAGGCTCAATATCTTCAAAAATAGTTTGAATAACATTAAAACCCATATCAATAAGAATTTTTGACGCAAACCAACCGCTGTCACATTTATCTTTGCCAATTGGAGCTAGAATTAAATCTGGTTTTAAATATACTGAATTATCAATTATATTTCTGATTATTTTGCAATAAGCTTCCGGTAAAATGTTTGTTTTCGGATACTCAAAATCAATATCCAAATCCACCCATTCTGCATTTGGATACATCGCCTTTGTTTTTTCAATTTCTTCCGGATGAGGATATCCCCAAAATCCAATTAATTTATTTTTTTGCATAAATACCATTTTTGTTTATACTTTACAAAAATAATCTATCACAAAATAAGTGGTTTTTGTCGAGAAATTTACTCACTGTTCTACTGACGAATTATTAAAAACAATATGTCCATGATATAATAATTATTAATTGGAGAGGTTAGGATATGATAAGTCTTTTATTAAAATTAATGGGCGATCCCAACGAAAAAAAAGTAAAAAAAATGATGGG
>CADBTL010000010.1 GCA_902797575.1 uncultured bacterium | reverse complement strand
AGTAGCAAAAAATTTTTTTTTGTGTTTTATAGTATATGTAAGGAAATTATGTAATATGCGAATTAACAATATAAACAGTTCTCAGAATATGAATTTTAAAGCGGCTCTATCTAAAGAGACAGAACAGTATATAGCAGCCAGAATAAAAGAAACACCATATCCAAAATTTCAAAGAACATATAATAAAGAGTATAAAGCTTTTCTCAAAGAAACAATAAACCAAATAAAAAAGATAAACCCAAGAAAATATTGCGTTGTAAAAATTACAAAAGGAAATGACGGTGATTATTTTAACCTCTATTCGTATACAACCAAAGAAGATATGAAAGCCAATAACTGGAAAAGTCAATATGTAGTATCAGGTAATATATATGATGGCAGAAATTTGTTAGAAGTCTTATTAGAACTTAAAAACGGATTGTTTAAAGTATCAAATCGCTTTGACAATGAACGATATGATTTTATGTCCAGACTACTTAAGCCAACATTAAGACAGTCAAGAAGATGTTCTGATGGAACGTGTTCAACTTGCGGATAAATAACTAAACTATCTGTTCAAAATCTTCAAGTCATCCATTTTTTATACATTACAAAGATTTTAAAATTTATAAAAATTTGCATTGATTGTTATCTGCAATTTATATTTCTATAATGAGTTTTATATATAGTATAATAATTGTATGAGAGTTAGCTTTAATACATTTAATTTTTCATCATATACTAATAAAGAAACGCAATCTGTTAATTTTGAAAGCGCAAAAGGCAGAAAATTAGTAGAAAAAGTTAGAAATGCAAAAATATTAGATAAATTACATATATCTTTTGATGAGTTAGAACTTATGTATAAAGAACTAGGGTATGATGTATTTTATAAACGAGGTTCGCATGCCATTGTACATTTAACCGAGAACACTAATTTGCCGCTTGTAATACCGCATAAGAACAAAAATGTGCATCCAAAAGATTTAAAACGCTTTAAATATGTTTTGGCCGGAGAGATAAACAAAGCTCTAAATTGCTAAAAGTTTACCCCACTTCAAGCGGTTGGTCTAAAGAACGAACTG
This sequence comes from uncultured bacterium, assembly GCA_902797575.1. Classification (GTDB taxonomy): domain Bacteria; phylum Cyanobacteriota; class Vampirovibrionia; order Gastranaerophilales; family Gastranaerophilaceae; genus CAG-196. The sequence goes on along the minus strand of CADBTL010000010.1, from coordinate 5,800 downwards.
ATACATCAATTTCATTCGGAAATACACTTTTCATATGGTGAACAAAATCATTAGTTGAACTAACCCAAAAAATAGGAGATGTTAAAATTCTTGTGCTGTATCCGTTGATTGGAGGCAATTTAAACATAACAGGATCATCTCCATGGTGTTTTGCTAAAATATTTTTTATTCCGCACAACTCCTCATATTTCACTTCACGTTTAAGATTTACCGTAACAATATTCGCATTATCAACAGATTTTACAGAATCAATAAGAACAGATATTGAATCTTCACCGCGATGTTGTACTTTTCCTGTAATTATAACTTTTTCATCTTGAACTAAGATATCACCGTATTCTTGCAATTTTTTATGAAAACACACACAATCTACCTTTCCTGTTAAGTCTTCAAGTGTAATAAATCTTAAAAACTTAGACGGGTCTTTTTTTGTCGGGATTTGTCTTGTTGCCACTATAAGACCGCAAATTGTAACTTCCGCTTCTTCTTTTTGTTCAGCCAGTTCAGAGATGTTATGAGTTTTCAGGAATTGCATTTTATCTCGAATCGAAAACAGCGGATGAGATGTGACGTAGAATCCTAAAAACTCTTTTTCAAACATTTGAAGCTCTTTATCGGTATATTCTTCATCGCTTCCTTGCAACTGATACTGTGCATTTGAAAATTCTTCATCACCTAAAGCCGCAAATAAACTTACTTGTCCCATTGCTTTATCTTTAGCTTCTTTTGAAGTTACGTCGAGAATATATTCCATATTATCAAACAATTGTTTTCTGCTTTTCTCAATATTTGAAAATGCACCTGATTTTATCAATCCTTCTAAAGATTTTTTATTAACGTATTTTGCATCAACACGTTTACAGAAATCAAATATATTTTTAAACTCTCCGTTTTCTTCTCTTTCTTTGATTATTGCTTCTACAACAGGAGCACCCACACCCTTAATTGCAGCCATACCGAAACGTATATTATCTCCGTCAGGTGCATATTCAAGGTAAGATTTGTTTATATCAGGCGGAAGTACTTTGCTACCGTATTTTTGAGCTTCCTGAATATAAAGCATCGTTTGGTCTTTATTATCAGATACACTTGAAAGTAAAGCAGAGAAGTATTCTACAGGATAATGACATTTTAAGTATGCTGTCTGATACGCAACAAAAGCGTACGCTGCAGAGTGAGATCTATTAAAACAGTAAGAAGCAAATGCTAATATTTGGTTAAAAAGTTTTTCGGCATCTTCTTTTTTCATATCGTGTTTAGCAGATGCTTCAATAAACTTACCCCTTTGTTCTTCCATTGTTTTAAGGTCTTTTTTACCCATCATACGACGGACTTGGTCTGCTTGACCCAGTGAATAATCTGCTAAGACTTGGAACACTTGCATAATTTGTTCTTGATAAACAATTGTTCCGTATGTATCTTTTAATACCGGTTCTAACAACGGATGAGCGTATGTTATCGCTTGCTGTCCATGTTTTCTTGCGACAAAATCATCAACCATGCCTGAACCTAACGGTCCCGGACGGAACAAAGCAACAAGAGCGCCCAAATCTTCAAAAACGTCAGGTTTAAGTCTTTTAACAAGATTCATCATACCTTGTGATTCAAGTTGGAATACACCGATTGTTTCACCTTTAACCAGCATATCGTAAGTTGGTTTATCATCAAGTGGAATGTGGTTTATATCAACATCAATACCCCTGTATTTTTTTACCATTTTGCAGGTTTTTGTAATCATTGTAAGGTTTCTTAAACCTAAGAAGTCCATTTTTAACAGATCAAGAACCTCTGTTGCTTCGTGTTTAGGATACCCCGTTTGAACAATACCATCTTTTGAAGGTTGTACTGGAAGGATTGTATCTAAAGGTGCATGCGATATAATTACACCTGCAGCGTGCGTACCTGTACCGCATTTAAGTCCTTCAATTGCAACAGCCATATCAACCCATCGTTTGAAACTTATCACTTTGCCTGTTTCTGGATTTGTTATCTGAAAGTCTTCATCGTAGAGTTGTTTAAAATCCGATGTTCCTTCTGTTTCAATTATATCTCTCAGCCATTCAGCCTTGGGGTTAGTTGCACGTGCTACATCTAGAGCAGGTTCTATTAGTCCTGTGATTCTGTTACTTTCAACAAAAGGTACTTGTAATACTCTTCCGACTCCTTTAAATGCAGCCTTAGGTGCGTAAGTCGAAAAAGTTATAATTTGACAAACCTTATCCTCACCGTATTTTTGAGTTACATAGTCAATAACTTCCCCGCGCCTTTCGATACAAAAATCGATATCGATATCCGGCATGGTGAATCGTTCAGGATTCAAAAATCTTTCGAATAAGAGCTTGTGATATATAGGATCAATATCTGTAATCTCTAGTGCATATGCGACAACAGAACCAGCTGCAGAACCTCTTCCCGGTCCTACAGGAATATCATGAGTCTTTGCAAAGTGAATAAAATCCCATGTAATCATAAAGTATGCAGGAAAGCCCATTTGATTGATTACACCCAACTCGTATTTTGCACGTTCTAGTATGGATTCAGGTATTGGATCTCCGTATCGTTTTTTTAAACCTTCTGTTACAATATGCTCAAGGTAGTTTTCAATTCCTTGAATATACTTAGCCTCTTCTAAAACTTCTTTTTTAGAATCGGTTTTATGCTTTTTCATTAATCGTTCAATAATTTTTTCATCGACATCATCTGATGTATAAACAAATTCATCCGGAACATCATAATGAGGTAAAGGTGCATTATGCAGTTCAATTTCTACATGGCATTTATTACAAACCTCTTCTGTATTTGCACAACACTCTTCAAAAGTATCATCATCCATCCAAGCAAAAGCCTGACGCATTTCTTCTTTTGATTTCACATAGAATTCATTATTTGGGAAGGCAAAGCGCTTTTCATCATCTTTATTCGCATTCGTTTGTAAACATAAAAGAGTATCCTGTGCATCAGCATCTTCTTTTTTTAAGTAGTGCGAGTCATTAGTGATAATCATTTTGATATCAAGCTCTTTTGCAAGCTTCATTAACATAGGATTTGTTCGTTTTTGTTCTTCTAAATTATGATCTTGAAGCTCTATGTAATAATCTTCGCCAAATAATTCTTTATATCTTTTTGCAGTTTCATACGCTTGTTCTTTTTCATCTTTTAAAAAGTGCTGCAAAACTTCCCCGCCCAAACAAGCCGATGCACAAATCAAACCTTCATAGTGTTCTTTTAATAAATTAAAATTAATTCTCGGCTTATAATAAAATCCTTCACACCAAGCAGTAGAAACAAGCTTGATTAAGTTTTTGTATCCTTTATCATCTTTTGCAATAAGAATTAAGTGATACATTGGATTATTTGCCGGATCATGTTCTTTTATATCTCCCGAATGTACATAAAACTCACATCCGATAAGCGGATTTATATGATACTTTTCTGCAAGTTCATAAAATTCAACAGCTGAATACATAACTCCGTGGTCAGTAATGGCAATCCCAGGCAGTTCATTTTCTGCTGCATACTTGACCAAATCTCCAACCCTGATCATTCCATCTAAAAGGGAATATTCTGTGTGAATGTGTAGCGGTACAAACTTCGACATAGTTTGATTCTAGCATAAAAGAGTTTTTGAAAAAGGGTTTGTTAACAATCATTAAAATTATTTTACTCCTTTTAAGTGCGCTTAAAATCTTCTTATAATAAAACAAGGATGATAATAATCATCCTTGTCTTGTATTAGTATTTTATGCAAAGTCTAGTTAATACATTTACTTTTGTCTTCTTCTGTGACACCTTTAATTGTTAAGTTAATTCTTCCTTTATCGTCAATCTTTATAACCTTAACAACTACTTCATCACCAATGTTAACGTGCGGTTCGATTGTTTCTATTCTCTCTTGACAGATTTGTGATATGTGAACCATACCGTCTTTTCCGCCACCAAGTTCAACAAACGCACCAATCGGAATAATTCTTACAACCTTACCCTTAATAACCATGCCTACTTCAGGCTTAAATGTCAGGTCATTAATCATTTTCTTAGCTATTGCCGCACCTTCTTGATCATTAGAAGTAATTGTAACAACACCGTTATCTTGGATATCAATTTCAGCACCGGATGCATCAATTATTGAACGGATTTGTTTTCCACCAGGTCCTATAACTGTTCCGATATCTTCTACCGGTATTGTCATTGTTGTAATTGCAGGTGCAAATGGTGATAAATGATCAGCCGGTTTAGTTATAACTTTTCTCATTTCACCTAAAATATGTAATCTGCCTTCTTTTGCTTGAGCTAATGCACGTCTTAATGTATCATTTGCAATACCTTTAGCTTTCATATCCATTTGAAGTGCGGTAATACCATCGTCGTTACCGGTTACTTTAAAGTCCATATCACCTAAAAAGTCTTCAATTCCTTGAATATCAGTTAATACTACAGGTTCTCTTCCGGGTTCAGTAATCATACCCATTGCAACACCACCGATCATACATTTAACAGGAACACCTGCGTTCATTAATGCCATAGATGAACCGCAAGTTGAACCCATTGATGTAGAACCGTTTGATTCAAGTACATCAGATGTTACACGAATTGTATAGCCAAATTCTTCTTGAGAAGGGAGAGCAGGAACATTTGCTCTTTCTGCTAAGTTACCGTGACCGACTTCTCTTCTTCCCGGTCCTCTAAGTGGTTTAACTTCACCTACAGAAAATCCCGGGAAAATATATTTATGCATATAAGTTTTTTCTGTTTCAGGATCAACACCGTCGATTTCTTGTTTCATACCAGGGCCTGCAAGAGTTGCTACTGAAAGAATTTGTGTTTGACCTCTTGTAAATACAGCAGAACCGTGTGCACGAGGGATAACACCAACTTCGCACCAAATAGGACGAACTTCGGTTGGTTTTCTTCCGTCAGCACGAACACCTTCATCAAGAATCATTGCACGCATAATATGTTTTTCAGCATTTTTAAATTCTTCTGCTACAAAGTCAATTCCTGTTTCTTCAATAATTTGCTTAATATAATGATCGTCAGGGAGAGCTTCAACTCTTTCTTTTACAAGTTTTTTTGCTTCTTCTAATTTGTTTTGTCTGTATTCTCTATCGAAGTGGTGATATGCGTCAAAAATCATATCATGAGCTACTTCTTCAATAATATTCTTAAGTTCTGTTGTATCGTATGGATTAACGAATTCCTCTTTTTCAACACCGCATGCTTTTGCAAATTCTAACTGAGCTTCGCATTGTTTTCTTATTTCAACTTGTGCAAATTCTACAGCGTTCATAATATCGTCTTCTGTTACGAATTTACAGCCTGCTTCAACCATGATTACAGAATCATGCGTACCTGCAACAACGATATCCAAATCAGATTTATCTGCTTGTGCGTGCGTTGGGTTAGCAATCATATTTCCGTTTTCATCTTTTGAAACACGAACTGCACCAATAGGTCCTTCAAACGGTGCGCCGGAAAGCATTAAAGCACAAGAAGCACCTAGCATTGCTAATGTATCAGGTTGATTTTCTTGGTCATAGCTGAATAATTGAGCTACGATTTGTATATCATTTCTGTAACCTTTTGGGAATAGCGGTCTTATTGGTCTATCTATCAAACGAGAAATAAGTATAGCTTTATCGCTTGCTTTTCCCTCTGAACGGTTGTAACCACCGGGGATTCGTCCGATAGCAGACATTCTTTCTTCGTAATCAATAAGTAAAGGGAAGAAGTCTATACCGACTCTTGGTTCTTTACTTACACAGCAGTGAACAAATAACATTGTATCACCGCATCTAACTGT
>CADBTL010000009.1 GCA_902797575.1 uncultured bacterium | reverse complement strand
TTATAATCTTATTGTAGAGAATTTAAAGGAGAAATATTATGACAAAATTAACAAAAGAAGAGGCTGAACAACTTTTTAAAAAGCGTTATGAAATTCTTGAAGAAGAACGTAAATTGCTTGTTATGCAACTCGATACCATCAAAAAATCGTTTGATGATAAAAATAACAAAAATAAACCACCGGTATGCTGTTGTTGTTTCTCGGAAGAGGATTATAAACGTACGTCAAAGAATCTTAAAAAAATTGAAAAAGAAATACAAAATATAAAAAATAGACTTGCAAATTATGTATAAAAAATTATTAAGGAGTATAGATTATGAAAAAGATTATCAGTTTAGTTGTGCTTTATACTGTATTCGTGCAAGGAAGTTTTGCCTACACAAGTTGGGAAAACAGCCCGCGTAATTTTGATAATAGCACACGAAATTTTGCAAACAGTTCCAGAAATTGGGAGAACAGTCCACGCAATTGGAACAACAGCCCAAGAAATCCTAATGCAAATATAATTTATGACAACAACGGTAATCCGCAGGGTTATGCAGTTCAAAAATCAAATGGTAATGGAGTAAACATATATAACTTTGATGGAGACAGACAGGGATACTATAATTATTAAATTATAGGGAGTAATTATTATGAAACAAATATTCAAAAACATATTAGATTATGCAAAACGCTATCCGTTCACTTCTATAGCAATAGTAATATCAACATTGATTAGTACGTTTATGTTCTTAATGTTTTTGGATGGTTGGAAACCGACTGAAATATCTTTATGGGGAATTTTACCTACATTCATATTCATATTAGGTGCTTTTATATGGCAAAAACTATTCAAAGATAAACATAAAAAATTACAAGGAACTCTTCTACTGTTCATAAATATAACGTTTTTGTGGTTACAGATTTTATATAGTTTTATTATTGCTGTTTCAGGTGCTGAATACTTAGCAAATAGACCTCTGAATGATTATAAGAGATATGACGAGGTTTTAAAAATGAATGATGAGTATCTAAAAGAAGTATTTCCTGAAACTATTCCAAAAGATGCAGAAAAAATAAGAATGTCAGGTAGTGTATCTTCTCCAATAGCTGTTTATTACCGTAAAAATATAGCATTGTCTTTTAATGCAACCCCGGAATTTGTTGATAATGAACTTAAACGTTTTAAAGACGCAGAATCTTATAAAATAGGCAGGTCAGATAAAGTAAGGGGAGTTTTTCCAGTTAAGCATATGGATGACGGAGATTACAGCGTATATTTTGTTTTGGGTAAAACTGAACATCCGGATATAAACCATGAAAACTATTTTAGAGGTGGTTGTCTTATAAATAAAGATAGCAATAGAGTTGTCTATTATTATGAAAAAATTTATGGAGACTACTGCCACGAATGTTATAAAGAGGGTGGAGACCAACGATATATAGATTTAAAAGACTATGGAACTATTTATTAAAATATAAAAAAGAAAGGTTTTAGAGATGGAATTTCTTCTAGGATTAGGAATAGGTATAGTAATACTTCTAGGAATAGATATTTTAAATAACTTGCTTGAATATTTTTTCTTTTCAAAAGAGGAAGATGATAATAAGTCTTAATAAGACAAAAATTTGCCAAAAAACATTTTTATTATCAAATTTTGATAAAACTGGCAAATTTTTTATTTTTTTTGTTTATATAAATAATAAGGAGTTTTTATGATTTATTCAACAGATCCAAATAAAGACAAGTCAAATGATGAAAATACAAAAAATAGAATTATAATCAAGAAAAAAAACAGTCAAAATAAAGCTGCTTTTATTTATAAGTTAGCAACAAAAGGTTATGAAAATTATAAAATACGCAAAATCGTAAAAGCAGAATATAATGAAGACTTGTCTTTAGAAGAGATTCGACTTATTTTAAACAAATATTTAAATAATAAAAAAAAGACGAAATCTCAAAATAGATTTACTCGAATTGTGTACAACAATAATGGCACAATTAGACAAAACTCAGAAACATACTACGAAATTATTTAATTTTATATGATTATTCAAGATTAAAGTGTTCATTATAAGAATCTGCCATATCATCAAACATTCGTTCGGCTATTCTATAATACTTTGTATATTTTGATTTATCTGTTTCATTAATTTCACTATATTCTTCAATATATTCCAGTGGTTCTGCATCAGAAGCATCTTTTTCCATTTCTTCAAAAATACTTGTAGTACTTGCTAAAAAACTGGGACAATCATGCCCGTAATGTGCATGAATATATGTAGTTTTTTCGCCATCCAATACTTCAACTTCTGAATCAAATTCAACATTTCCACAGTATTCAGTCATCTTTGCTCTTTCTGATTTAATTAACATAATTAATTCTCCTTTCTTTCTACTATAACAGTATAATTGCATAATGTGTCATTTTTGGACATTTTCATACTTTGGCTGTCTATAAATATTTACCCCAATTCTAACCAATTTTATTTTAGATATATTAAGTAAGATTCCAACCATACTCATAGTTACAAAGAGTGAGGAGCCGCCGTAACTAATAAAAGGAAGAGTCATTCCTGTTGCAGGTAAAAACGATGTCGCAACAGAGATATTGAAAAATGCCTGCATAGTAATTGAGAGAGTAATTCCGAATGCAAGCAAACGACCATAAGGATTTGGGCATTTTAGGGCAATATTTGTCCCTCTGTATAATAAGGTCAGAAAGAGCATTATTACAAATAAACTTCCGATAAAACCGATTTCTTCCGAGATAACTGAAAATATAAAATCTGTATGAGCTTCCGGCAACCAACCGAGTTTTTCTTTTCCTGAACCAAACCCGCAACCGAATAAACCTCCTGAAGATATTGCTACCATGGAATGGAAAGTCTGATATCCGCCGCCCTGAATATCTGCATCCGAATTATGCCAATTCAGGATTCTCTGCAACTGATAAGGCTCAATATATTTTGATAAATCAATTACGTTTGTTTTAATCATCACAAATAATCCTGCAAGCATAATCATTCCGAGGAAAATATATTTAAGCGTTTTTCCGGAGCAAATATACATACAAAAAGCAATTCCCAAAAGAATCAATGTCATACTTAAATTCGGCTGTTTAAGAACAACAAAAATCATC
>CADBTL010000008.1 GCA_902797575.1 uncultured bacterium | reverse complement strand
CTACCTTCCTCTCCTCAGATGTGACATTAAGTCACCTCTTCGTCGGCAGAGTGCCACAGGCCCACTGTGTGCGACTTTTATTTAATTATCAAGAATATGCTGCTTAGCTCTTACTGTTCAAAATATTACAGCTTATGAGAACTCTTTATTCTATCTACCTAACCTTCAGTATAACCTTAAAGCTATGTACATTCTTATGTTACCAAGTAAAAAGTTAAAAATCAAGTTTTATGTTATTATGCGATAAAATAAGAAGCATTAATTTAATAAAATTAATGCTCCTTATAATACATTCTTTTGCAATAATTATTTTGCGGCACTGACATTTATAAATGGTACGGAATTTCCTAACATATACTGCGGCATTTTACCATCCCATTTCTGTACAGCTTCATATTGAACTAATGATTTATTTTGAGATAAAGCTTGTGCTCTTATTGCCATTGATTTAGCTTCTGCTTCAGCAGCAATAACTTTTTGTCTTGCTTCCTCTTGAACCTGAACAGTCTTGTTTTTTGCTTTTAAAGCTTCTTGCTCTGCTGTTACTTTGCTTTCAATTGCTCTTTCAAATACATCAGAATAATTAATTCCGGTCATTTGAAAATCACTTACATTAATATAATTATCCTTTAATTGAGTCTGTAATTTAAATAAAATATCACCAGTTGCTTTTTCTCTGTTAGCAATTAAGTCTTGAGCATTCCATTTACCGATAATATCTTTTATTGTACCTTCTACTACTGGAGATAAAATTTTTGCTTCATAATCCATTCCAACTTCTTGGAAAAGCTTATTAACTCTATCAGGTTCTACATTATAATTTATTACATAAGTAATTCTTGCTTGTTGAATATCTTTTGTGTATACAGAGGTGGTAAATTGATTTCTTTGAGTCTTGACATCCATTGTTTTAAATTTTTGTATAAATGGGAATATTGTATGTAAACCTTCGCCATAGCTTTCAGGTTGTACATGCCCTAAATTAATCTTAATACCTCTTTCGCCGGGACCAACCATTACAAACGGATTACACATAACAAGAAATACTACCAGTAACCCAAGAATGATTAACGGCATTCCTAAATACTTTTTGTCCATTACATTCCTTTCTTTTAACCAACTAATATATTTACACACGTTTATTTTAAACCTATTAGAGCTAACGCTACATATAGAGCGGCAACCGCAAAAACAAAACCGCAAAACACATATAACAATTGTTTCCAATATTTTTTGTATAAATTTTCTCCTGTGATAGCGCATGCAGTGATAATACACAAATTAATCAATATGATTAGTGCTGCCAGTAACATTAATATTCTAATAACCATAAAAGACCTCTTTCTAGAATATTATAGTTTATACTCATGTTTAAAATATCATACGAAAATAGTATTTTAGTTTTTATCTTGTTTTATTCGACTTTTTAGATATATGTAAGCTAAAATAGTTAAAATAAGCCCAATTATTTCAGCTTGCATAAGAGGCAAATTGAACCCTATTTTTTCTGAAAAGATAAATGACATTGTTATAAACACATAAAATAATGCTGGTATCAAGGTTATAAAGTATTTTTTGCCCGCTTTTGCAATGAAAACAGACGCACAGAATAACACAGGAATAGCAATCAATTGATTAAAGAATGTAAAATAACGCCATATTAGAGAAAAGCTGTTTGCGTTAGTTTTTGCCCAAATAAGAATCGATAAGACAATTACGATTATTGGTATAACAATAATTAACCGGTTTGATATTTTCTTTTGCTCAAGTTTTAATGCGTCTGCAATTGTAATTCTTAAACCTCTTAAAGCAGTATCTCCTGACGTTATCGGTAATATTATTATTGCAAGAGTTACTAAAAAAGCTAAATTAAGCGGAACAAATTTATTTGCAATTATATTTACGACATTGACTGTACCTATAATATTTTGCGGAACCTGATTTAGTGAATACACATCCATTGCAGCCGCTGCCCAAATCATTGCAATTAGAGATTCTAAGCACATCATTCCGTAAAAAATTCTTCTTCCGTCTTTTTCATTATCTACAGTTCTTGAAATTATTGTTGCCTGAGTAGAATGAAAACCTGATAACAAACCACAGCTTACTGTCATAAAAAACATAGGAATTAGCGGCAAATTATTCGGATGAAGATTATAATTTGATAAACTAAAGTTTTGAAGGTTTACTCCGTTAATAAAGAATCCTATTAATACCATGCCGGTTCCGAGTATTAGCATTAATCCAAGAACAGGATAAAATTTACCTATAATTTTATCTATTGGAAATAATGTTGCCAAAATAAAATATAAAAGAATAACTAAATATGAACATAAAACAATTGGATTCGTTATCAAAAATTCTTTTATTCCAAAAAATCTTTCAACAAATAAATCTCCTGCTGTGTATACAAAAACTGTTGCAAGCAAAAGAAGCATTATCGAAACAATTACCATAAATATCTTGAATGCAGTATCTCCCAAATATCTTTGTATCAATCCGGTAATCTGAGCTCCGTTATTACGAATAGACAGCATGCCTGCAAAATAGTCATGTACACCGCCTGCAAATATGCAGCCTATCGGAATTAATAGAAAAGCTATCGGGCCAAAAAGAATACCTTGAATTGCTCCTATAATAGGTCCCATGCCGGCAATATTTAATAAATGAATTAATGCATTTCTATTTTTTGACATAGGAACGAAATCAATTCCATCTTTCATAGTATGTGCTGGAGTTTTTCTGTCATCCGGAGAAAAAACTTTTTCTGTATATCTGGAATAAAAAATATAACCTAAAAATAAAATAACAATACCAAATAAAAATGTCTGCATGCTCTTTATCTCACTTTATTCTAGTTAATATTTGGGAAAGAATATATTTTACCATCATCCGAACGCCATCTCATAAACCCCATTTTAGGAACTTTGTCCATGTCGAGAACTGCTACAAGAGCCCAATTACCCGATAGTTTCGTAAGTCTGATTCTTTTTACATAATTGATTTTAGCAACGTTTTGCGAAAGGTCTTCTGCTTTAGCGTGAAGTATACTAACATTATCCGGTGCATCCTTAAATAATCTTAAACCATATTTTCTTCCATACATGTTATAAAAATTTATCCAAGGCATAAATTGTAGCCTGTCTTCTGTCATTGTCCAACCTTTTGCACCGGTTTGTTTATTATATATAACTTCTACCCAATTATCGTCACCTATATCAGATACATACAACATGCCCAGTTTACGTTCGTTAAGCAGAAGAGCGAACATATCATTTTCCATTGTTTCATTTGTGTATGTCAAATCAGTATTTTTTAATACTTCAGAATTTGAATCAGGATGAGAATATATTGTGATATGTTTTCCTGTTTGATATAAACCTATTGCATCCTTTGGAACTGCACTTGAATAATAAGGCATAGTATCTGCGAATACAGGCAGCATTGTTAATATTGCAAATAATATAAAAAACTTTCTCATATATAACCTCTTTTAATCTTATAGCATTATTTTACAATTATAGGAGGTAAAAAACAATTATTAAGATTTCAAATAAAAAAACAAATTTAAACACTTATAAAAAATTTTATCATTTTGTATACAGCTTCCAACTTTTTCTGCTCACCTTTAATATTATCAAGCTGTGTATAAATATCTGCCAGTAATTCTTTTGGCTCTTTTATGTGACTGTTGGCAAAAAGTTCTTCTGTAGTTACATTAAGTGCAATCAGAAGTTTTTCCAATGTTTCTGCGGTTACAAAATTGGCACCAACTTCAATTTTACTGAGGTTTTTTGGTGCTATATCTATCATCTCAGCAAGTTGTTCTTGGGTTAAATTACGTTGTTTTCTTAACCTTTTTATTTTTTCACCAAGTGTTTTTTTTACATCCATAGAGACCTCATAAAATTTTTTATGTAGAATTTTATATAAAATTCTATCTTTAATGTCATAATATATTAAGTTTTGTAAACGCTAAACCCCTCTACTTATCGATATTTTTATATTTTTCTATCTGTCAGATAGTAAGATTAAGCAATTTTTCATAATAAAAATACTTTATAAATATAAGAATAGAATGCATTCAAAAAATATATGTTACACGAGAATTTAAAGGAGAATTATTATGCCAAAACCTAACACAACAAGACCAGTTTTACTAGCTAAATTTGGTGGAGTTACTATTAATGAAAATGATGTACAAAACAAGAAAGTAATAAACACTAATGGCACAACAAGATATATTATTAATTTTAATGATGGTACAACAGTAGAGTATCCCGAGCAGAATGAACGTAATAACAGTACAATTTTTTGGGAACACGTTGATAAATCAACGAGATCCGAACAGCCGGTGTATACAAACATGGCTTATGCAAAAATAACCGGCTCTAAGAATATGGATTTATTTAATTTATACGGTTGCAACAGTTGCTTTATAGATGTATCTAATGATACTCATGGTGATCTTGTTATACTTCGTGATAGTGCTAATCGTAACACACAAAACAATAAGGTAAAAATGGATAAATACGATGCTACTTACCTTAAAAATTATGAAGCTGCACGAGGAACCGGTACTATGGATGAAAGCGCTTATTATTAATAGGTTAAATTATAAATGGTGGATATAGTAAATGCTTGTCCACCTTTTATAATCTGTATTAACCATCCTCAATAAACTTATGATATGTTTAGAAATAAGACGATGCATAAATTTTATTGTATCGTCTTTTACTTTTTATTAAAAAACTGCTTTAAGTATTGCCCTGTATACGATTTTTGATTTTTTGAGACTTCTTTAGGTGTTCCGCATGCAACGACTTCACCACCCTTATCTCCGCCTTCAGGTCCCAAATCAATTATGTAATCAGCAACTTTAATCAAATCTAAGTTATGTTCAATTATTAGAATTGTATTCCCATTATCCGCAAGCTGCTGAATTATTTTTATAAGTTTATCCAAGTCATACCAATGAAGACCTACTGATGGCTCATCTAGCAAGTACAATGTTTTTCCGGTTGCTCTTTTGTTAAGTTCCGATGCCAGCTTAATTCTTTGAGCTTCACCACCGGATAATGTTGTTGCACTTTGTCCGAGTTTTATATAATCCAAACCTACGTCATTAAGTGTTTTTAACTTATTTGCAATTTGAGGAATATTTTCAAAAAATTCGTATGCTTCTTTTACACTCATATCGAGGACATCTGAGATTGTTTTTCCTTTATATTTGACCTCCAATGTTTCATTATTGTATCTTTTTCCTTTACATACATCACATTTGACATATACATCAGACAAAAAGTTCATTTCTATTTTTAAAACACCATCACCCTGACATGCTTCACATCGTCCGCCTTTTACATTAAAACTGAATCTGCCGGGTTTATATCCGCGCATTTTAGCTTCATTTGTTTTTGCATAGAGTTCTCTAATCGGCGTGAAAACATCAGTGTATGTTGCAGGATTTGAACGTGGTGTTCTTCCGATTGGGGATTGATCTATATCAATAATTTTATCCAAGTGCTCAAATCCTAATATTTCATCAACTCCTTGCGGTTTTGGTTTGTTTTTACGAAGTTTATGAACAGCGTATTCATAAACCAAATCTTGCATTAAAGTTGATTTACCTGAGCCTGAAACACCGGTTAAAACAACAATCTTTCCAAGTGGAATATCTAAGTCAATATTTTTTAAGTTATTTCTGAATGCATTTCTTATTTGCAAAAAGTTTCCGTTACCTTCTCTTGTCTTTTTAGGTATTGGTATATTCCATTCACCACTCAAATATTTCCCAGTAATTGAATCTTCGCTGTCAATAATATCATTGACACAGCCTTGCGCTATTACATTCCCGCCGTTTACTCCTGCTTTGGGGCCAATATCTACGATGTAGTCTGCATTTCTGATTGTATCTTCATCGTGTTCTACTACAATAAGAGAATTACCCATATTGCGCAGTTTCATTAAAGTCTTAATCAATCGGTCATTATCTCTTTGGTGCAACCCGATTGACGGTTCATCAAGAACATACAGAACTCCTGACAGCCCGCTTCCTATCTGAGTTGCAAGTCTTATTCTTTGTGCTTCTCCGCCTGATAACGTTCCTGATGTTCTCGCTAAGTTTAAATAATTCAAACCTACATCACAAAGGAATTTGAGTCTTGCTCTTAATTCATCAAGTATTTGCTTGCCAATTTTCATTTGAAAATCAGAAAGGGTTAAATATAGGTCTGTAGTAAACTCTAATGCCTTATCAATCGGCATTAAACAAAATTCATGAATATTGACTCCGTTTATGCGAACTGCAAGCGGGAATGGTTTAAGCCTTGCTCCGCCGCATTCTTCACATGGAGTTGTAACCATATATTTTTCAATTTCTGCTTTCCAATATTCACTTTCAAGATTGTAATGTTTCATTAAAAACGGAATTACACCAATAAATTTTTGCAAAGTATTTCTATATCTATGACTTCCAAATTCCCTTATTCTCATTGGAATTCTTTCTTCTGAGCCATATAAAAGAATATTCTGATGTTCTTGTGGCATATCACAAAATGGTATGTCGTAATCCATTTTATAAGCAAGTCTTACTGCTAACAAAACATCATCATAATATGATGTTGAAGATTTACTCCAAGGGTATATTGCACCCTCGTTAACAGACTTTGTTTTATCAGGTACTACCAAATCCGGATCAATTCTAAAATCTACTCCTATACCTCCGCATTTTGGACAGGCACCGTAAGGAGCATTAAAAGAAAATATTCTTGGAGTTAATTCTTCAAAGCTCAAATTACAATCAGGACAAGCTAATTTTTCGCTGTATATAATTTCTTCTCCGCCGATAACATCTATATTTGTAATGCCGTCTGCCTTTTTCAGTGCGATCTGGACAGAATCAGCAATTCTTGAGCGAGCTTCCGGTTTTAAAACTACTCTGTCTATAACAACAGATATTGTATGAGCTTTTGTTTTAGCAAGTTTTATTTCATCTTCATCAAGGTTATAAATTTCGCCGTCTACTTTTACACGTACAAATCCTTCTTGACGAAGCTCTTCGAATAAAGATTGGAATTCTCCTTTTTTCCCTTTTGCAATAGGTGCTAATATTTGAATTTTAGTACCCAACGGCAGGGTTAAAATACTGTCAACTATTTCATCAATAGTTTGCGGTTTTATTGGTTTTCCGCATTTTGGACAAAACGGCGTTCCGATTCTTGCATACAGAAGTCTTAAATAATCGTATATCTCTGTTACAGTACCGACAGTTGAACGAGGGTTATTACTTGTTGATTTTTGGTCAATCGAAATTGCAGGAGTTAAACCATCAATATAATCAACATCCGGTTTATCCATTTGTCCCAAGAATTGACGTGCATATGTAGAAAGACTTTCTATATAACGTCTTTGTCCTTCCGCAAATATTGTATCAAATGCTAGCGAGCTTTTCCCCGAACCGGAAACCCCTGTAAATACTACAAGTTCGTTCTTGGGGATTTCTAACGATACGTTCTTAAGATTATGCTCTCTGGCTCCCTTTATTGTAATCTTTTCTGTCATAACCGTATTATAGTGTGAAGTTAAATATTTTTCAATTTTTCAATAACAAAGTCTAAAGCACCCTGTTGAGATTTGAAAACTTCTTCACCGGCTTTTGCAGTTTGACTATAGAACGTTTTATCTGACAAAAGTTTATCAGCTACTTTAGTAAACTCATCCTTATTTTTTACAATAAAACCAGCATGAGCGTTTTTTATGATGGCATAAATATCTTTGAAATTAAATATAGAAGGACCGGAGATTACCGGTTTAGAAAATATTATTGATTCTAAAGGATTGTGCCCGCCGGTTTTATTAAAGCTTCCTCCAATAAAAGATATATCCGAATACGCAAACATTTTTCCAAGTTCGCCCATTGTATCAAGAATCATTATATCTATATCAGCAAAAGACTGAATTCCTGCAGACCTGAATCCGTATACATAGCCGCTTGCCCCGACGAGAGTTTCAACTTCACTGAGTCTGTTCAAGTGTCGCGGTGCAATAATTAATTTTAAATCAAAATATTTATCTTTTAATGTTTTGTATGCCGATAAAATAATCTCGTCCTCTCCTGAGTGAGTTGATGCTGCAATTAAAACTCTACCTGATTTATCAAGCTGAAAGTCTACGGTTGGAGGTGTTATATCAAACTTTAAATTATTCATTCTTTCTGTTGTTTTTTTATCAGCTCCTAGAGAAAGGAATTTTTCTAAGTCTTCTGAACTTTGTGTGTATATACCGCTATAATTATTCAATAGCGGTTTGAAGAAAAATTTTAGTTTTCTATATGAATTATAAGTTCTATCAGAGATTCTTCCATTTATAATACAAAGTTTAATATTACGCTTTTTACATTCGATTCCTATATTAGGCCAAATTTCTGTTTCGGCAACAAGTATTACATCCGGTTTTACATTATCTAAAAAACGATTAACACATGATGGTGTATCGAAAGGAAAATATGTAATCAAATCAACAACACCATCAAGTTTTTTATGAGCTATCTCTTGTCCGGTATTTGTACCTGTAGTTACTATAATTTTATAATCAGTAAAAACTTCGCGTGTTTTTTTTATTAATTTTTCTATAGCATTAATCTCACCTACAGATACGCCGTGAAACATAACAACTTTAGATGATGATTTATTATTTAATGAAACAATACCCTTCTTTAGTTTGATTGCATCACTAGAATAGCCGCACTGTTTATGAAACAAAATAAGTAATGGGTAAAATAATCTATATAATAATTCACTGATAAATCCTATCATTTGCACCCCTCTATTAGTAAATATCTTCTGCCTTCATTTACAATTTTGTACCCTAATTTCTGAATATCTTCATCTATTTGTTTCTTTTTAATTATTACTAAGTTATTTTCTTTGGATAACTCTCTTTTCAAATCATTTATATCAAAATCACCGCCATAAATAATAGGTTCATTACCATCACGATAGTAAATTAAAGAGTATTTATGAGTGAATTTATAACAAGAGAGTGTTTTATTCTGTTCTTTTGCTATATGCGCAAATTTCATTAAATCGTCCTGACCGAATTTGTAATCAATATTAAAGAATATACCTGTTCCAAATGCACTTAAAAAAGTCATAAATAAAACATAAGTACTAAATACACCTAAATATTTTTCCTTTTTTGCGTAAACTATTGAAAGAATTCCGGTTAGCATAAGCAATGATATGCAAAGAGGTTTTGCAGCGGCAATATCTGCATTAAGCTGTTCCGGCAAAAACAGAGGGGTAAACATTGCAACTAAAGATGCAATAACAAAAATTGCACCTATAAAATATACAGTTCTATTTATTATTCTTGAGTATTCTCCTTTTATAATATAATTTGTCCACACTAATCCGCCTAATATAGCCAACAAAGGATAAATAGGAAGGATATATGTAATCAATTTAGTTTTTGAGGTTGAAAAGAATAGCAAAATAAATGTAGCTGATATTCCTGCGTATATCATTAGTTTATATGTATCACTTAATCCTCTGAAACAAAAATCTCTTTTTGATATTTTTCTTACTAAAACAGTGAGAGTTGAAACTATCCAAGGGAAAAAACCCCATAAAACAGTCAGAAAATAAAAATAAAACGGTTGTTCTCTTCCTAAATCTTGAGTCCCAAAAAACCTTGCAATATGGTGCTTAATTACATATTCATTATAAAATAACGGATCATGCATCTTTAACATAACAATATGCCATGGTAAAGTAATTGCAAAAAATAATATAAATCCTATTATAAAATATTTTGGCTTAAAAATTTCTTTAAAATTCTTAGAATATATTGATATAAAAAACATTGAACCAAAAGGAATTGCAAAACCGGGAATGCCCTTTGCCAGAACAGCCAATCCTGAGAAAATATAGAATAACCACCACATATATTTTTTGTTTTGTTCCTTTACGTAATAAGTCAAAATACCAAAACATAAAGAAAAAGTTACGCAAGAAGCTAAAACAATGTCAAGTATTGCAAATTTTGCCAAAATTAAAAATTCCAATGATGTTGCAAGTATTAGAGAGGACACTAGCCCGAAAGCTCGTGAAACAACTTTTCGTCCAACAAAATAAATCATAAAACATGTTAATGCTCCATATAATGCAACAGGAAATCTTGCCGTTGCTTCCGTAATCTTGCCCCAAAGAGCAAAAGATAAGCATTCTGACCAAAAATATAAAGGAGGTTTCTCAAAGAAAAATTCTTTGTTCAAATACAAAGTTAAAAAATCTTTTGTTTGAAACATATCTTTAGACATAGATACATATCTTGATTCATCTACATCCATTAATGCATAAGACCAAATATTATGAA
This sequence comes from uncultured bacterium, assembly GCA_902797575.1. GTDB lineage: Bacteria > Cyanobacteriota > Vampirovibrionia > Gastranaerophilales > Gastranaerophilaceae > CAG-196. Next base: position 1,328 of record CADBTL010000008.1, on the reverse strand, counting down.
AGAAAATAAAATAGAATAAAATGCACAAACCCAGAACTGTAAATAGTTCAGAGTGCTCGCATAAAAAACTTTTAACTTTTTCCATACTTCTCTCCCTTACATAAACAAATAATATCATAAAGTCAGTTGTTTTATAAATATATTTCAATATTCGGATTTTTAGAATTTTCTAAAAATTATGGAACTTTTTTTTGTTAAATTCGTCTTACATTATAGAAGAGCATGGAGGATGTATGATGAATAGAGCTTTTAATAATGCAGAATATATTGATTTAAATGACATTAATGATGAAAATGAATCTCCAAAAACATTCAGTATGATTGTAAATAATGATGACATTTTACAAATGTATCTTAAAGAAATCGGACGCAAGAAAATGCTTACAAAAACAGAAGAATATGAGCTTGGAAAACTTATTCAAGAGGGAACTCCTAAAGAAAAAGATAAAGCAATGAAGGAGTTAATTCAGGCAAACCTTCGACTGGTTGTAAGCCTTGCAAAAAAATACATCGGTCAAGGAGTCTTATTTATGGATTTAGTTCAAGAGGGTTCACTCGGTTTAATTAAAGCTGCTGAAAAATTTGACTACAAAAAAAATTTTAAATTTTCAACATATGCAACATGGTGGATTAAACAAACAATAATAAGAGCAATCTCTAATCAATCAAAAACAATCAGAATACCGGTACACATGTTGGAAAAGATTCGAAAATACAAAAAGGCATGTTCTATAGCAGAATGTGATGAAACGCTTGATTTAGACGATGATACTATATCAAAAATATCAGGTTTGGATAAAAAACATATTGAAGAAGTCAGAAATGCACTAAAAACAGAGCCGATAAGTTTGGAAACTTATGTTACAGATGATTTGTGTATACAAGATTATGTAGCTGACACATCTTACTGTTCACCGGAAAATAATGCACAAACAGGATTTAAACAAAATGATGTTATTCATTTGTTATCAAGACTTGATAAACGAGAACAGGAAATTATTAAGAGAAGATTTGGTATAGAAAATGATGAACCAAAAACATTAGAACAAATTGGCAATTCACTTGGTTTCTCTAAGGAACGGATAAGACAGCTGGAAAATATTGCTATACAAAAACTCAGAGATGTTGATAAAATTGATGATTATAGAATGTATCTTGAGGATGAATTATAAAATTATTTGTGATAAAACGCAAGTATTGTTTTTGAAATAATTTCAAGCTACAATAAATACGTTAATCACATAGCGGTATCGTCTAGTGGTTAGGACGGGAGATTCTCATTCTCCAAACAGGGGTTCAATTCCCCTTACCGCCGAATAAAATAGCCT
>CADBTL010000007.1 GCA_902797575.1 uncultured bacterium | reverse complement strand
CTGAAGTTGCAAACGAAAGCGACGATGTAAAAAGAATTTTGGGTTATACAACAAACGTAACAGCAACAGAAGCTGTTAAACCTGAAGCACAAGCAGCAAAATTGCAAGCGGCAGGACCAGCTGATGCAACTGCTAAACCGGATGCTCAACCTGCAGAAAAGAAAACACCGTATGCAGAAGTTTCAGATAAGTATGCTCAATACCGCGAATCAGGTAAAGGACCATATGATGCATACAAAGCAGTTGAAAATGATTTCAGCGGTAAAGAATATAAAATGGCACTTGCTAAATTAAAAACTCAAGCAAGAGACATCGATGCACAATTAAATGCAATTGCTGCAATTGGTGAATCAGATGCAACAAGTTCTAAACAAGTAAAACGAGATGCAAAAGCTACATTAGCAGAACAAAACGGCGGCAAAATAGATAAGTGGGATAGAAGAGCTATCAATGGTAATTGGAACGTAGCTCAATGGATTAGCGGACAAGACTCAGCTATGAAAGACTTGAGACAAGCACAAGCTTGGAACAATAATGCAGAAAAAGTTGCTGAGACACCTATTAAAATGGAAGAAATTGTAGATAAATTAGGTAAAAAATGTCCATATTTACAACTTGTTGATGATGGACACGGTAAACAAGTAACAATACTTGAAAAAGCAGGTTTGATAAAAGACAACGGAGACGGAACTTACGATATTTCTGAATTATCTGAATTTGTTAATAAATTTGGAACAGGTTCTGAAGCTGATTTAAGCAGGCAACAAAACAGATCTGTTTCTGAAAGAGGAAACATGAGAGGTGAACTTGCAGCTTATATTCAAGAAAAAACCGGTATAGATTTATCTGATACAAAAGTTAAAAACAAATACATAAAGAGACTTGTTAAACTTACAGGCAGACACGTCGAAAAGAAAAACATAATCAAAAATGCTTGGGAAAACACTTTAGGCGGAGCTTTGGCAGGTCTTGCAGGAGCAGGCGGAGCATTAGCACTCAAAGGTAAGTTGATTATCGACAACAGTTTATATATTACTGACAAAGTATTTATAGAACAAGTTGTTGATGTAAATGGTGTTGAGATTAGAAACCTTGTTGATGAACTGAAAAAAATAGAAGATATCGACATCCAAGAATATCGTGCAACAAATGATTTAGCAAAAGACTTGACAACAGCAGGTGTAATCGGAGCAGCTGTAGGGTTATTGGGTTCAGCTCTATCATACGGTAAGAGTGAACAGGAAGTAATTCCTCATATCACAGACTGCAGATCACTTAAATCATTCGTAACAAAAATTGATACAATGGTAACAAATAAAGATATTAAGCCTGTCTATGGCGAGATTGCTAAACAAATTGCATTCAGCTTCGCTGACAAAGACGGAAACCTTGATTGTCAAGCAATGAATCAATTCTTAGGTTACGAAGGCGGTAACGGTTCAAGATTGAACAGAACAGAATTGATGAAAGCTCTTCAAAACAGATTGGAAGAAATCAAGAAGAAAGTTACAACTCCAAAACCTGAAGTAAAACCAGAGGTTAAACCTGAAGTAAAACCTGAGGTTAAGCCGGAAGTTAAGCCTGAAAAACCAAAATGCGGTGCAGGTTCGGTTGAAGACTTAAAAATGGATGATTCTAATAAATACGGCTGGAAAGAAATTGTATTGATGTATTACGGAGATTGCATTGAAAACAAACAAAACCCGTATAAAGATCCAAACTACTCAAAAATCGTTAAAGCACTTAAAAAGTATAACAACATTCGTGGCGGATTGACATACGTACCAGCGGGAATAGTACTTCCTTACGACTTATACGGTGACCAAACTTGTCTCAGAACGAACAAAACAGATGTTACAGTCGATACATATAAAAAGGCTGAAGTTACAGCTGAATCGGTACAACTACCTAACGGTTCATTCAGAGCATATATAAGTTGTCCGAACAAAGATGGCTCATATACAAGACAATTCTTACCGGGTACATACAACACGAAAGCTGAAGCAGATGCAGCAGCCGCAGCAGTAGCAGTAACGAATAATATGCTTGACAAGTAATAAAATTACAGAACAACATAAACAAAAGAGGATGACTGAAAAGTCACCCTCTTTTGTTGCTAGCCGAAATAATTATTACATTGAAAAAATTAGTTGTTAAGTTTTGTAACAATATATAAAAAATATATAAAATTTTGTCAATTTTCTTAACAAAAATGTTTTTATATATATAAGAGAGTTAAAAAGAGGCTTTTCATGAACTACCAATTCAATTCATTTGTAAATCACAGCGAAGCGGAAGCTTTAAAAGAAATGATTTTTAAACGTGCAAGAGAACGCTCGGAAGCAATGACAACAGATTTACAAGCTGACGTGATGAATATTGCAAGAGAATCATTTGTCAGCAATAACAATCCGTTTTCTCAAATTGCAGCTCCTAAAACTGATGAAGTTCCTGCTTTAGAAACTCCAAAACCGATTGAAGAAGTCAAAGAGCCGGTTAAACCTGCTAAGAATGAAAATATTGGTTTTGTTCAACATGAATTGTACACTGGCGCAACAACACAAAACAAAATTATAAAAGAACAAATGACTGCTATGCAGCTTCAAAATACAATGAAAGAAGCAAGAGACGGTTTAGCTAAAAAGAAAAGTTTTATGGGTGCTCTTGAATTTTTAAATGCAAAAGCAGCCGTTTCACTTTTAAGAACAAAAACAGACTCTTTTGAAGTTTTAGCATAAATTAATATTTTTTATAAAATTTATGAATTTATAAAATCATTCGTAAAAGTTACCATTTTAGTCGTACAAGTTATTCTGTTCCAATGTCATTCTTATTGTAAAGGAGCAATATTATGACAGAAAACAGATTTTTAAGTTTTGTACTTACAGAAGGCGCTTTATTATTATTTCTTGGTTTAGGAATGCTCGTTCTTCCTAAAATTACACCTTTATCATTCGGTCTTATGATGTGTTTAGCACTTATAATTTACGGCGGCTACAAAGTCATATCATCAATTCTGTCAAGATTCATTTCCAGACACTTTGTTTTAGACATTATAACCGGATTAGTATTACTTATAACAGGATTAATGTTATTTTTTGCACCCAGATTTGACATAATATCAATAATATCTCTTGCTGGTGTTTATTTTATTCTAAAAAGCCTATCATCATCATCTTTCTCAGTACAATCAAGAAAAACATTAAATTTTTGGTGGATGTGTTTATTACTTTCTGTCATAGAATTTGTTTTAGGCCTGATTATCATTGTAGTTATACCCGGTGCTGCTCTTTGGTTCATAGGTATTATTTTAGCATTTGATTTCACCCTGACAGGTATCATATATCTGAATATGTACATTGCCACAAAATACATACAAGGTTAGCTCATGAAAACAGTATTTTTTTGGTAAAATATATATGTAAATACTTAAACGAGGATACTTCTATGAGCGTTAATCAATCCCTAAAGCCAATTACAACTACTTATAAAGAACATTTGTTTATCGGCGGATGTGATACAGTGGAACTTGCAAAAAAATACGGGACTCCTCTATACGTGATAGATGAAGCAACTCTGAGAGGTATTTGCAAAGATTACAAAAATGCGTTTAAAGAATATAAAAACATACGAATGATGTACGCTTCAAAAGCTCTATGTACTTCTGCCATAGTAAGAATTTTAGACGAAGAAGGATTTGGATTTGATACCGTTTCGGCAGGAGAAATTTATACCGTATATAAATCCGGAGTTGATATGTCTAAAGTTCTATTCAACGGAAATAATAAATCTAAAAAAGAAATAGAACTTGCTTTGGATTTAAATGTAGGAAGATTTTCCGTTGACAATTTCTATGAAGCGGAATTATTGAATCAAATCGCAAATCAAAAAAATAAAAAAGTAGATATTTTATTAAGAATAACTCCCGGAATTGAATGCCACACACATGAATACATACAGACAGGACAAATTGATTCAAAGTTCGGCTTCGATTTAAATACAATTGATTCTATTATTGAACTTATAATTAATCAATATAAAAATCTTAACTTAAGAGGAATACACGCACATATAGGTTCCCAAATATTTGAATTACAATCTTTCTATGATGAAGTCGAAATTTTAATAAAAGAACTTTCAAGGATAAATAAAAAATATAATTTAAATCTTGACGAAATGAATATTGGCGGCGGTTTAGGAGTTAAGTACACAGAAAAGGATACTCCGCCTAATGTGAAAGATTTGGCTGATGCGATAACCAGAGCGATGCATAAATATTTGGCTGATATCCCGACAATATATATCGAACCGGGAAGAAGTATTATATCTACTTCAGGCGTCACATTATATACTGTTGGAAGCTCTAAAACTGTAAATATTAACGGAAAAACAAAACGTTACATAGCTGTTGACGGAGGAATGGCTGATAATCCGAGACCAAGTATGTATCAAGCTGAATATGTTGCAGAAGGGATAAATATAGAAAAGCTCGCACAAAAACCTAAAGAAGTTGTTACAATTGCAGGAAGATATTGTGAAAGCGGAGACATACTTATTAACGAAATAGAGATGCCTCATCTTGAACCTGACGACATAATATGCGTTTATAATACAGGTGCCTATAATTATTCTATGGCATCAAATTATAATAGAGTAGAAAAAAATGCAATGGTACTTGTAAATAATTCACAATCTGATATTATAGTAAATAGAGAGAGTCTTGAGGATTTAATCTCGCATGATAGTATCCCTGATAGGTTGAGAAAATAATGATAGAAACTGTTCTTGCATTTATTCAAGGTATAGTCGGGCAGCTCAAGTGGTCACTAACTTGGGTTAATATCGTTGAAATACTTATCATAGCATCTACATTGTTTTTGTTCTATCAAAGATTTATAAAGAATACCTCATCGGAAAAACTTGTTAAAGGCTTATTTATTCTAATTTTTATGTGGATAATGAGCGAAGTACTTACTTTAATTAACCTTAGTATATTGGGCTTATTCTTTAAAGGACTTGTTACGGTAATTGCATTAAGCTTAATTGTAATTTTCCAACCGGAGTTAAGACGATTTTTAGGTTATTTAGGGCAACCCGGATTTATTGGCAAAACATTATTTTCTAAAAATCATCATGCCGCAAACGATACAGAAGTTGATATAATAAAAGAAATTATTGAAGCTATTAAATATTTAACAAAAACTAAAACCGGAGCTTTAATAGTTTTTAATAAAGGACTAAGTAACGGAGTTTATTCGGATGTCGGGACGAGAATCGACGCAATTATTTCAACAGAGCTTATATTAACAATATTTCACCCAAATACACCGCTTCATGATGGTGCAATGGTTATTGAAAACAATAAAATACAATCCGCCGGTGTTCTTTTACCTTTAACAGAAGATCCAAAACTAAGTTGGAAATATGGCACACGACACAGAGCTGCAATTGGAATGTCAGAAGTTTCGGAAGCAGCATGCTTGGTTGTTTCTGAAGAAACCGGTGATGTTTCAATTTGTATGGATGGCTTATTAAAAAAATATGAAGATTTAAAGACATTAAAAGAAGACCTAGAATCTATATTAGGTATAAAAAAAGTTACAGAAGAAGCAGATATAAAGCATAGAAATTTATTAGACGTTTTACGCTGGAAATAATTATTTAGTTAATAATTATCCCCAAAAGAAAAGAGCAAATATGTTTTTTCGGAAAAAAAAAGTTGAACCTATCAAAAAAACAAAAGCAGAATTATTCAAAGAATATTTATCCAGAGCACTTTTTATAACAGTGGGCACATTTATTACCGCTGCCGCATTAGAAACTTTTTTACTTCCAAATAATATCATAGACGGTGGTGTAATCGGTATTTCAATGATGGTTCACTACGTTACAAAATGGAACTTGGGTTTACTTATATTTTGTATTAATATACCTTTCATTCTACTTGCTATCAAAAAATTGGGTGTTAAATTCGTTATACATACGTTTTTTGCAACAGGCATGCTTGCAATTGCAACAAACGTATTTCACGGATTCCATGTTACGGAAGATTTAATACTATCTGCTATTTTTGGTGGTATTATTTTGGGATTTGGTGTTGGCTTAATTCTTAGAAATAATGCATCATTAGACGGAACTGAAATGCTTTCAATTACAATTGCAAAAAAACTAAGAATAATTTCAGTTGGCGAATTGCTTATGGTTATAAATCTTTTTATATATACAGGAGCAGGATTCTTATTAGGCTGGGATAGAGCGCTGTATTCGATTTTAACTTATTACATAGCATCAAAGGTTATCGACGCTGTACTTGAAGGTTTAGATAAATCAAAATCCGTAAGAATTGTATCTGAACATCACAGAGAAATAGGAGACGCTATTATGAAAGAGCTTGATACAAGTGTAACATATATGCGAACTCTGGGCGGATATTCAAGACAAGAAAAGATACTAACATATTGCGTTGTTAATAAATTCGAGATGCCTAAACTTAAAGATGTCGTTCATTCACTTGATCCAAAAGCATTTATTGTAACAGAAGATGTGCACGAAGTTGAAGGTGTGCGTGTCAAAAGAAAACGCTAATTATTATATTGTCATTTACGATACAACTTTAATTCAGAAACTATTTTATAAACTAATTCTGTTGTTTTTAAATCAAACTCCTCGAGTGTCGCTATAATATTTTTTAATAATTCGTTTTTTTCTTTTAAATGTTCAAATTCAAACAAATTTGAAATTGAAATGCCAAGTGCATCTGCAATTTTTTCTATTTTTTCCGGCTGCGGAAAGTGTGTACCACATTCTATTTTAGATAGGTTCGGAGGTTCTATAGGTACCCGTTCAGCAAGCTGTTCTTGTGTAAGCCCTTTGCTTTTGCGCAATTCCCGTAAACGTTTACCAAATTTTACTTTTAAAGAGCTCATCTACGCACCCCCTATAAAATCATAAACTCTTTAATTATTGTTTACCATAATCAAATATATAAGTTTATAAACAGACTTAAAAACACTTTATAATTATGCTAGAATATCGCTTGTAAACAACTTTGTTATTTTTATGGAGCTGGATTATTATGCATGAACACGAAAATATTAATAACAGTAACGAAAAAAAGACGCTTACCGTAATAATTCTTACATTAATCACGATGATAGCTGAGATAACATATGGATATATTACAAATTCAATGGCACTCTTGGCTGACGGATATCATATGGGTACACACGCTCTTGCCTTGGGGTTGACTTATGCTGCGTATATACTAATACGAAAATTCCATGACTCAGATTTGTTTCCGAACGGAACTGATAAAATCGGTACTCTAACTGCTTACACAAGTTCGTTATTTCTTGGTTTAACAGGTTTTTGGATTATTTATGAAGCAATTGAAAGATTAATAACTCCGCTTAAAATACAATTTAATGAAGCAATTCTGGTTGCAATTATAGGACTTGTGGTAAACATCTTATCCATTATTATCATGGAAGGCGCACACATACACCCTGTCCATTCCGGTAATAATCTTGAGCACAAGCATGAACATGAATCTGAAGACTACAACTTTTTGGCTGCATATTATCATATTCTTGCAGATGCCATGACTTCAGTTTTGGCAATCACAGCACTACTTATCGGAAAATACTTTAACTATATTTATTTGGATCCTATTATCGGTCTGTTTGGAGGAGCCTTAATAATCAAATGGGCAGTAAATTTGCTAAAGAATACAGTTAAAATATTAATCGACATGAAACTGCGATAGGCTCGACAAGGATATTTTGCAAACTTAACAAAACTTAATATAAAAAAGCCAAAAAGGCAATTTCATCTTTTTTTATGTTTTTATATATATAGGTAGATGTCCCGATTAGGTGTGTATTAGAAAAGATAGAAGCTAAGTATGAAAGTAAGAAACGTTGATAGTAATGTGTATTTAACCCAAAATGACGCACTTCGTCATTCGAATGCTCGTTTGAGAACCGCTTATTTTAATGCTAAAAGTTTAAATTCAGTATCACCAAAACAAATAGCATTTAAAAAAGGAGGCTCTGACATTACTAAACGCAGTTGGATGTTATTTAGACAGTTGTCAGATAACATGAAAGAAAAGAGCGAAATGAAAAGTGCATTGATTGCACTTGTCGGTACGGGCGGAATTGCTCCTTTCGCAATCATGATGAGTCCCGGAAAAGGGAAGAAAAAAGGTGAAGCTGCTCCTACAGAAGAAGAGAAAAAGGCCGCTAAAGAAAAGAAATTTTTCCAAGCATTAAGACAGCCAATCTCTGCCGGATTAGCTTTTGGTTTCCAACTCCCCACAACTCTCGGTATTGCAAAATTGTTTGATTATTTAGCATACAAAAAGCACTATAAAGTATTCAAAGACGAAATCATCGGAGACTTAGTTCCCTCTAAAGATTACTTGAAAAAACAAGCTAAAAAAGTATTAAAAGGAAGCGGTAGTTCAGAATTAAAAGCAGAATGGGCTGAAGAACTTAAAATTGCAGAAGATTCAGAAAAAATAACGGCAGAATTAATAAATAAACTTAAATCAGAATATGAAGAAGTCGGAATTGAAATCTCTGATGAAAAACTTAGAAAATTAGCAAATAAAAAATCAAAACGTAATAAGTACATAGCTGAGAAAATGGCTGAGGCTAAACATACAAAACTTCTGGAAGAAAAGGTTGTTGCTTTGCAAGGAAAAGATTTTAAAATTAATAACCTTGATTTAGTAACTGAAAAGTATCAAGATTTAGCTAAACACAGATTTAAAGCCGATTACGATAAATTAGAAAAAGATGCAAAATTGAGTTGGTTTGACAGTATTGTTAAATCAATGGGGTTCAGCAATAAAAAGCTCAAAAAACTTGGTGATGCACAAAAAGCATTTGCAAAAGAAAAAGGATTGGAACTATTACAGCAAGATAATCCTGGAATTTTAGAAGACAAAGCTGCTAAATTTAAGAAGTTTGTTGAAACAAAAGCCGCAGCTGCACAAAAAGTTCACGGCAATAAGATATTCTGGTTTACCCTCGTTACAAACTTGTTTATGGTTGCAGTAAGTTGTACAGCTTTGAATTGGCTTCATCCTAAGTTTGCTGACTTTGTAGACGGAATTAAACTTGCAAGAAAAGAAGAAGCTGAAAGAAAACAAGCACAAAAGCAAGCTATACAAGAGCAAACTGAAGGTCAGAAAGTGAAGGTGAGCGCATGAGTTCAGTAAATAAAATCTGGCAAAAAATGACAAACCTGTCACCTACAACTTATTTTGCGACATCACTAATCTTAAAAGATGCAGTAGGCTGCGTAATGTATACTTCAACTGCAAGAAGAAATAAAAAATACACTCCGGAAAAAAGAGCTGACGTTGCTAACTATGACTTAGCAAATGGTATTATAAATATAGCTTTACAACTTTTAGCAGTTAAGCCGATAGAAGCTGCAATGACAAAAATGGCAGATGCTAAATTTATGAAACACTTCTTCAAAAATTTAGATCAAAGACTGGCCGATTCAGATAATAAGGCTGTTTCAACATTACTAAAACACAAATCCGGATTGGTAAAAGGTTCTACAGCGCTGTTATCAGTTATATTATGTCAATACGTAATCAAAAGATTTATATCACCATATTTTTCAATGCCGGCAAGTGAAAAGTTCCAAGAATGGGGCCTTGTAAAACCGAAATTATATGAAGGTGAAACATATGGCAAACCTTCAAAACTTGATATTGTATATAATGCAACAGACATAAACAACATCAAGAACCTCGGAAATAACATCAAAGACTTTGGCGAGGATATCGGTGATAACATCAAAGATTTTCATCAAGACCTCCGAAATAGATTTGACAGACAGGGATAATGGGTTAAATCTAGGGATAAATCTAGGGGTAAAGGTGCAAAACCGAGGGTAAATTTCCACCCATACATATTCTCCGGTTGGTAGAGGACACTTTGCTTGCAAAATTTTTTATTGGACACTAATATGCGTTGGTATACGCAAAGAATCAATATTGACTGCTATCTTTTTAAAAGAATAGGAAGTCGTTTTGCAAATATTTACCATTTTTGTGAGATAATATCAATATAGGATATATAGGGGAAGATGAAATAATGAAATTTATAGATTCAATTAAGCGTTTTTACAGAGAGCCTGAACCTGCAGAACCGATTACTGATTCCGCATTGGTTGATAAAACATATGCTATGTGGAGAATGAGAATATTTTTATCAATGTTTTTCGGATACATAATTTTTTATACTTGCAGAAAGAATATATCGGTAGCTCTTCCTGCTATACAAGAAGCTTTAGGATACAGCAAACTTGAACTTGGTTTATTAGGAAGCTCGCTTTATTTTTCTTATGCAGCCGGAAAATTTATAAACGGTATCATTGCGGATAATACAAATGCTAAAAGAATATTGCCTACAGCATTGTTTATTTCAGCTTTAGTTAATATTTTATTTGTTGTATGCGCTCATTTTGTTCCTAAAGAAATAACGTTTTTCGGATTACCTCCTATATCAATTCTTTTATGGATTTTAGCATTTTTCTGGGGTGTAAACGGGTGGTTTCAATCAATGGGCTTCCCGCCGATTGCTAAAAATCTATCGTATTGGTTTTCAAATAAGGAACGCGGTGTAAAGTGGTCATTATGGTCATCATCACACGAAATCGGCACATATATAAGTATGATTCTTTCAGGATATTTGATTACTCATTACGGTTGGGAATCAGTATTCTATGTTCCGGCAATTTTTGCAATCATATTCTGCTATTTCTTCTATAAAAATCTTCAGGATAAACCTGTTAGTATCGGTTTACCTGATATTGAAAAATATAAAGATCCTGATTATGTAGAACCTGCAAAAGAAAAAGATGAAGAAGACGGTTATACATATTCGGATATTTTCAAAAAATATATTATTAAAAATCCGACAGTTTGGCTTCTTGCTATCGCTTATATTTTTGTATATGTTGTAAGATACGGTACAATTGACTGGCTTGTTATGTATCAAGTTGACATGAAACATTATACAATAGCTGAAGCTGCAAAAATTATAAGTTTTCTGCCATTAGTCGGAGTACTGGGAACAATAGGAGCAGGTTTTGTTTCTGACAAATTATTTAATGGAAAAAGATCACCTGTTAATATTATATGTTTGGTACTTTTAGCTATTTGCGTATATTTATTTAAAGTTAACCAAACTCCGCTCTTAGATTACGTTTATGTTTCTGCAATAGGTGTATTTACTTGCGGACCTCAAGTTTTAATTGGCGGACTATCTGCTGTAGAATCAAGTTCTAAGAAAGTTGCTTCTGCAGTTACAGGTTTCTGCGGAATGTTTGGTTATATCGGTTCTATTCTGTCAGGTGTCGGAACCGGCTACATTATCGACAAATTCTCTTGGAACAGCGCAATTAACTTCTGGATACTATCAGCTTTAATATCACTTGGTATATGTTTAATATTGTTTAAAAAAGAAGTTAAAAAAGCATAACAAATAGAAAACAGAGTCCAATAAATTACTCTATTCTTACAGAATATAAAAAGAAAGATGCTCGCAAAAATAGCATCTTTCTTTTTATGTCCTATTTAAAATTTTATAATCTTGCGTTTTTAGGAACGACGGTTACTCCGCCTTCTGAAACATAGAAACCGCGAGCAATGTCTTCTTCTCTATTAACACCGATTTTAGTATAAGATGGAATCACTACATTTTTGTCTATTATAGCTTTTCTGATTTCAGAATGTCTTCCTACGCTTACATTTTCCATTAAAATGCTGTCAGTTATCGAAGAAAAACTGTTGATACGAACCTCAGGTGACAATACACAGTGCGAAATAGTTCCGCCTGAAACTATACATCCTTCTGATACCATCGAGTTTGTTGCCATACCGATACGGTCTCCTTCTTCCCAAACAAATTTTGCAGGAGGATAATTGTAATTGAAAGTTCTTAATGGCCATTCTTTTGAATATAAATTTAATTCAGGTTTATAATCCAAGAGGTCCATATTTGCCTGCCAATATGCATCAATACATCCCACATCTCGCCAATAGCCTTTTTCCTGATCGGTCATACCTGGAAACGTATTTTCATTAAAGTTATATATATAAACTTTTTTACCCTGATTTAACAACATTGGTATAACATTTTTACCAAAGTCATGATTTGAATCTTGAATTTTTGCATCTTCTTCAAGAGCATTAACCAAAATATCTTTGTTAAAAATATAATTACCCATTGATGCCAAACATTTTGTAGGATCATTTGGTATTGGTTTTGGAGGCGTTTTTGGTTTTTCTACAAAGCCTGTCAATTTCCAATCACTATCGACCTCAATAATACCGAATTCATGAGCTTCCTCTATAGGTATAGGAATAGCAGATATTGTTAAATCCGCATCTTTTGCCTTATGATATTTGAGCATTTGATACACATCCATTTTATAAATGTGATCACCTCCAAATACACAAACATAATCAGGATTTTCATCATGAATGTGAAAAATATTTTGATACACAGCATCTGCGGTTCCGGCATACCAAGATCCGCCTGTTCTCATTTGCGCAGGAACAAGATCCACATACTGATTCAAAAAAGGTGATAACTGCCACCCTTTTGAAATATGTTTGTTTAATGAATCTGATTTGTATTGTGTTAAAACTTTAATTTTAAAAAAACCTGAGTTAATAAAATTGTTTAATACAAAATCGATAATTCGATATCTTCCGCCAAACGGAACTGCCGGTTTTGCTCTATCTTGAGTCAAAGGGAATAGTCTTTTTCCCTCTCCGCCGGCTAAAATCATAACCAATGCATCATCTATTGACATATAAATCTCCTATCTGAATATATTGTATCAAAATATTTTTTACAATTAAATAGCACTTGAGAATTAAAAAAAAGCTTGAGTTTTAGCTCAAGCGGAAAAAGGGAAAAGGGATTAAAAAGGGAAATTTTTATTATTAACCTATTTTATATGTTCGTTTTATGTTTTCATCTATAATATTCTTATACGAATCAAATTCTGTATTGAGAGCAGAACGTTCTGCCTCAAGACTCTTAAGATCTTGATCCATTTTTGCCTCTTTTTTATTTATAATAGAGAGTTCATATTGATATTTTGCCTCAGCTCTTTTGATTGCATTATTATCCGTTACCTGTTTTAAATTTGAACTTCCTGAAACACTGGTTGCACTCCAACCTTTTTTCTTATCGTATTCATTTATAGTAATCATGCCGTAATCCATTAGATTATTTAACCATTCATTACCGGTATCACCGTCTTCTGAATATTTACTTACGGGTATACAACCTCCGGCATGCTCTATACCCTCAAAGACACGAACATAATAGTCAAACTCATCTTTTAGTTCAGGATCATAATCGCCGTCGAAACCGGGAATATATTGTCCACTGCTGATTGCTTGCTCTTTTGTTACACCTTCTTTATCCAAACGCATTGCATCATATATTTCTTCAAAATATTTTGAGGTAAATGCACTCCTAAAATCAGATAATGCCGCTGATATTTTATCTCTGTCACCTGTTTGTAATGCAGTTTGGTACTTGTCATATTTTGTTTTGACAGTTTCGTCCAAGTTAAGATCTTTATGCTTGTCAAATACATATTCTTCAGCTTCCGTCATTGACCTTACATATATAATAGAACCGTCTTTTGTTTTTATTGGTTCTCCTGATGGAGAATTAATACCGACCTGATCTCCGGTACCTTCATATGCAGTATCAGCCCACGCAAAATCATTTTTTTCAAATCCCATCATAGCCCAAGCAAAAGCATACTTGTCATTACTATATTCTTTGTATGCATCGTAAGCATCATCTTCTACAATCATACGACCTGTTGAACTGTCTATGAGTGCAAATGTGCCTTTTCTGCTGTTATTGTACCCGCAAATATTAGTAAATGTAGCGTCTACATAATTTAACGATGTACTGTCACTACTAACTGCTATTTGTAATTTTTGTGCGTCCAATGCTCTGCAATAATCTTGATAAATCTTGTCCTGATGCGTTCCAAGCTCAACCTTCTCGTTCATGATGCGCATTACTTCGTATTCGACATCATGAATTCGAGCGGTTATGGTTAATAGTCTTGCTTGTGTCGCTGCCAGTCCCATTTTTTAACGAATCCTTTTGGTTATAGTTTTCCCTTTTACATGGTTAACGGCATTTTCTGCCTAAAACTTTGATAATTATGGCTAATTTTTACAAAATTGTTACAAAAGTTTACATATATCGTCTGTTGTAGTATTATCAACTTATGCTGCCTAAGAACTATAGATTAAAAAAACGTTCAGCTTTTAATGCGACTTACAAAACCGGAAAATCTTTACACAAAGACGGTGTAACGCTTTTTATCGGAAAAGAGAAACAGAATAATTACCCTACAAAAGTCGGGTTTGTTGTTAGCAAAAAAATTCATAAACGAGCTGTTAAAAGAAACAGAATTAAAAGATTAATGCGTGAAAGCTACAGATTGCTTATAAAAGAAGGTGCCATTTCAGATAAATATATGTCAATTATTTTTGTAGCATCCTCTAAATTGTTAGGCAAAAGTTTTCAAGAAGTATCTGACGCTATAAGAAAATTGGTGTATAAGTTATGATAGATGGCATTGCACCTGTTTTAAGAGATATTGACTATCTGACACCCTCTGCACCTTACCCGCAGACACCATCAGGAATTATGGTACACCAAGATACCATATACAGATACGCTATTCCGACTGACGAACAACCGGTACTACTAATTGAAGACTACATATCAGACCATAACGGTAATTATATTACCCCCGGATATTATCAGCTGGCTCTGTCTGATGATAGGGAATTTTTATATATAATTGAATCTAAAAATTTACTTGCAATAATTCCTGTTTTCAAGATAGCAGAAAACCAACACGAACTTAATAAATTATATAAATCCAACAAAAAACCGACTAAAGAAGATAAAAAAAGAATTAGAAAAGAAAAACAACAAGCCAGAACACAAGAAATTATAAATAAAAAATATGCTGTTACCGGTGCAACGGTTCCACAAAAATATGAACATATGGAAGCAACTATTGAATACGTAAGAAATGGTGATTATTATCTGCTAATGTATGAAAAAGGTTTTATACGAGCTTGGGGTGCAATAAAACGCTAAATTAATTGAAGCGCCATAGCAGGCATTTGATTAGCTGTTGCAAGTAATGTCGCACATGCTTGTTGTAATATTTGATATCTTATAAACTCACTTGAAACTTTTGCAATATCTGCATCACGAATGGTTGATATTGATGAAGTAAGATTATTTGTATTAACTTCGGTAAGCTCTAGAGCGCACTCTAACCTGTTTTGTGATGCACCTATTTTTACCTCGTAAGCAGATATTTTATCAATGTATTCATCTATCTTATCAAGATTCTTTGAATCTCGTATATTCCAATCTAAAATATCATCTATTTCACTCAAATCAAGAGTTGTATCAATTCCTATTCTTGAACTCGGTGAACCGTCAATTCCAACTTGGATAAATATCTCTTTACCAATTACTTTCCCCTCCGAATCACACTCACCAAAAAGCTTTATATCATTAAACTCAGTGTTTTCTTTTATTCTTTTTATCTCATCAACTCTTGCTGATATCTCGGATTTGATGGCATTAATTGATTGTTCTCCGTAAGTTCCGTTAGAAGCTTGCTCACATAAATCACGTATTCTGTTTAAATGGTTTCCGATTAATTCGGCATTACTCGATGCAGTTTCAAGCATATCATTTCCTATAGAAATATTATCAGCTGCTATTTCCCACGCATGAAGCTTTGTCTCCATGTTTTTCATCATCGCATAATTTGCCGGATTATCCTTAGCATGATTAAGTTTATACCCTGTTGTAAGCTGCTCAATTGCTCTATCTAAACCCGCAGTCGCTTTAGACAGATTTTTTTGAACCATTAAACTTGTTATATTTGTACGTAAACTAATCATATTTCGTGATAAAGGGGTAATGGAGTATAGGGGTAAATAGGGAGGATAACAAAGTTGTGTTACACTCATCCGCCTGTTGTAGGGGCAAATTATGTATGACGAAGTTTCGTTAAACTGCTCCGCCTGTTGTAATAGGGGTAAATAAAAAGTAATTTCGTCCTTGATAAAGAGAAATCAGTACCGGCAATTAGCCAATTGCGTGGAAAGCGTGTTCTGATGCGTTTACATGAGCTAAACCTACACCATCTTGTCCCATTGCAACACGTGTTCCGTCAACATCTGTTGTATATGAGTGAATAGATGGAATGTTTATTCCCAGTTCATTTGTAAAACTTTTAATCTCAGGCGTAGGATTAACAAAGAAATTATTCCCGCCATAAATAGGATTAGCTTCCCGTTCATTGACAGGTTTGATCTGAAAATAATTAAATTGTTCTCCGTTTATTCCTAGACTCATAAACATGTTTCCGCTATAGTACTACACTTACATGTTCCACATTCTTAAAAATATATAACAATTTTATAAGCTTTGCTTAATATAATTTTACAAAATGAGGATGCGGAAAAAAGTTATTAAAATTAAAAAATATTTTTTTAATAATATTCTTCCTTTCTTCCTTTATTCCTTTCTTTAGTTGTTGGGATTTGATTGGGATTTGATTGGGATTTGTTTGGGATTTGTTTGGGATTTTGCATGGGATTTTGGAAATACATAATATGTGTTTATTAAACATTATTACTGTATTATAGACAATTATTTTGAGTGGTAATTCGTGTGTTAATTTTAGAGTTTTTTTATCTGCAAATTTGTTTAAAACAGATTTGTAATTCACTAATAAAACAACAAAAAAAGACCTCCGAAGAAGTCTCTTTTATTATTTAACAAAATTTATAACTAGCAATAGCCAAGAATACGAGCTTGGTGTGCTTCATATCCGGCACCAGAAGGAATACTTACAACATCTCCTCTTTGATAGTTACCATGCAAACCCAAAGTTGTTCCTGACGATGTACCATTCTCACCGAATGTTTTTTGCAATGAAAACGCTGGTTGTGCATAACCGGCACGTTCTATGCCACCTGTGTTTATAGGATTTGTAATACCAAATAATTTGTCTATTCCGCCCATGAAATTATACCTTTATTATCTCTGTACATATATATAAAGTATTCTAAAAAACAAAAATTGCACAAATTATTAAAAATATTTACATAACTTAATAATTATTTCTAAATGACGTTAATCTTAGCGTGGTATAATCAGACTATGAAGTATCCGCATTTAGAAAAATTAGTAGACATAATAGCTGTTTTAAGAAGTGAAAACGGTTGCCCTTGGGATAGAGAACAAACTCATAAATCGCTCAGACCAAATATGTTGGAAGAAGCTTATGAAGCAGTCGATGCTATTGATGACGGCGACATTCCAAACTTAAGAGAAGAACTTGGTGACGTTCTTTTACAAGTTGTCCTTCATGCTCAAATAGCTAAAGATAACAATGAATTTGATATTGAAGATGTTGCAAAAGAACTGTCTGAGAAATTAATACATCGTCATCCGCACGTATTTGGGACTGCTCACGTTGATTCAGCAGATGATGTTATGGTTAATTGGGACAAACTGAAGAAAGAAGAAAAAACATACCGAAAATCAATTTTGGATGGTATATCGAAATCGCAATCAGCTTTAATGTCAGCACAAAAAATAAGCAAAAAAGTTGTCAAAGTCGGGTTTGAGTGGGAGAATGCAGAATCACTTAAAGATTGTATTAAATCCGAATACAAAGAATTTGAGGAAGCTGTTCAAACAGGAGACAATGACAAAATGGAAGACGAAATGGGCGATATCTTCTTTGCAACGGTAAATCTTGCCAGATGGTATAAAATAGATGCGGAGCAAGCTCTTTTGAGAGCAAATAAAAAATTTACTAAAAGATTTAAAAAAATGGAAGAATTAAAAACAAAACCATTTGAAGAATATTCTTTTGACGAATTTAATAATTTGTGGAAACTTGCTAAAATGGAAATATTAAAAGAGGAAAATAATAAATGAAAAAAGTTTTAGGAATCTTATTTTTGTTAATGTTAATTGTCCTTCCCGCAAAAGCGTACATGGGAAGCAGCTTTGATGAACCGATTAATGTATGTGCAAGTCATATTTTGGTTCCTGAAAAAGTTCAAGCAGAACAACTAAAGCTTGAAATAAAAGATTTTAAAGATTTTCAGCAGCTTGCCGCTATATACTCACAATGCCCATCCGGTAAAAAGGGCGGCTACTTAGGTTGTTTCGGCAGAGGTCAGATGGTGAAAGAGTTTGAAAAAGCAGCTTTTGCCGCAGAAAAAAACACAGTTGTAGGTCCTGTTAAAACAGAATTTGGTTACCACTTAATTTGGGTTAACAGAAAATTCTAGGGGAGGGGTAAATATAGAAGTAAATATGGGGTAAGTGTAAGAAAAATGAAAAATCGTATTCTTGCAAATATTTCATTATTTTTAACGGCTTTAATTTGGGGATTATCTTTTGTTGCCCAAAGAGCAGGAATGGATTACATCGGACCATTCACATTTAATGCTGTCAGGTGCTTTTTAGGCGGTTTAAGCCTGCTTCCTGTAATAATTTTTATAAAAGTAGCTAAACCTGACAAAAGAACTGAAAGACGGAAACACGCACAGCATATAAATTTAACTCGTGCCGGTATTGCATGCGGGGTTGCACTCTTTCTTGCTATGTCTGTTCAACAATATTGCATGCAATATGTTGGTGCGGGAAAGGGTGGTTTTATCAGTGCATTATATATAATTTTTGTACCGGTTATAGCAATTTTACTTGGCGAAAAATTAAGAAAGAGCCTTGTTATCAGTATATTTCTCGCTTTAATCGGTTTGTATTTATTATGTTTTAAACCACATGCCGGATTTGATATATATGATTTACTGCTGTTATTAAGCGCATTTCTTTATGCTGTGCATATAATGGTTGTAAACTATTATTCAAGAATTGTTAACCCTGTAAAAGCTTCCTGCTTTCAATTTTTTGTTGTCGGCTTTTTATCTCTGCTGCCGCTTCTATTATTTGAAACCCCTAACATTGAAGCTATTCTTGCTTGTAAAACTCCTCTGTTTTATGCAGGAATTGTAACTTGCGGAGTTGCTTACACTCTTCAAATATTCGGTCAAAAATACACACTCCCTGTAATTGCATCCTTAATTCTTTGCCTGGAATCCGTTTTTGCAGTTCTCGGCGGAGTTATAATTTTGGGTGAAACTATGACTCTAAAAGAGATTGCAGGATGTATATTTATGATTAGCGGTGTACTGACGGCTAATATTTGTCCTACAGAAACCAAATCGTTGAATAAATAACATCTTTAAAACCCTGTTTGTGTTATTATATACTTAAGATTTTTACACATTAGAGGAATTGATTATGACAGAAACTTTAACGGAAAAATTTAAAATAGAAGACTTGCCAACAGTATATGACGCAAAATCTACAGAAGAAAAAATGTATAAATTCTGGGAAGATGGCGGTTATTTTAAAGCTGACGCTCATTCAAATAAACCGCCGTTTACAATTGTAATTCCACCGCCAAACGTAACAGGAGTTTTGCACATGGGACACGCTCTTGATGAAACATTACAAGATATTCTTACAAGATATCATAGAATGAGCGGTTACGAAGCACTCTGGATTCCCGGAACTGACCATGCCGGACTTGCTACTCAAAATGTAGTTGAAAAACAATTAGCAAAAGAAGGTTTAACTCGTCACGATTTAGGCAGAGAAAAATTCCTTGAAAAGACTTGGGAATGGACAAATGAACATAAAAGCAGAATTTTAGACCAAATGAAAAAATTAGGTGCATCTTTTGACCGCTCGAGAGAAAGATTTACTTTTGACAAAGGATGTTCTGACGCTGTAAAAGAAGTTTTTGTTACTTTATATAATAAAGGTTTAATCTACAAGGGTGCATACATTGTTAACTGGTGTCCGCGCTGTCAAAGTGCGATTTCCGATATAGAAACGGAATACGAAACAGAACAAGGACATTTATGGGAAATATCTTACCCGCTTGTTAATGAACCTGGTGCTATTATTGTTGATACAACACGTCCGGAAACAATGTTTGGTGACGTTGCTATCGCTGTTCATCCTGATGACAAAAAGTATTCTGAACTTATCGGCAAGAATGTATTAGTACCGCTTACAAATCGTGTAATACCGATTATCGCAGATGAATACGTTGATAAGTCTTTCGGAACCGGAGCTGTTAAAATCACTCCCGCTCACGATCCTAATGACTTTGAAGTCGGAAATAGACACGGATTCAAACCAATTTGGGTTATTGATGAAGAAGGCAAAATGAAAGCTTGCGCAGAAGTACCGCCTGAATATCAAGGGCTTGACAGATACGAAGCTCGTAAAAAAGTCGTTGATATGCTTTCTTATAACAACTTCTTGCTAAGAGTCAAAGATCACGAACATAACGTAGGTAAATGCCAAAGATGTAATACAACAATAGAACCGCTTCTATCAGAACAGTGGTTTGTAAAAATGGCACCTCTTGCTAAAGAAGCTATCGCAGCTGTTAAGGACGGCAGAATTAATTTTATTCCTGAACGTTGGACAAAAAATTATTTAGGATGGATGGAAAACATAAGAGATTGGTGTATTTCTCGTCAAATTTGGTGGGGACATCAAATTCCGGCTTATTATCATAAGGTCACAGGAGAAATGGTAGTTGCTAAAGAAAATCCTGATCCTGAAAATTACGTACAAGAATCAGATTGTCTTGATACTTGGTTCTCATCAGGTCTATGGCCATTCTCTACGATGGGATTTCCTAATTCTGAAACAGATGATTTTAAGAAATTTTATCCGACAAGCGTTCTTGTAACTGGATTTGATATAATTTTCTTCTGGGTTGCAAGAATGATTACTATGGGACTTGAATTTACAGGAAAAGCACCATTCAAAGATGTATATATACACGGATTAATAAGAGATGAAAAAGGTCAAAAAATGTCAAAATCAAAAGGCAACACAATTGATCCGGTTCAAATTATAGACAAATATGGCTGTGACGCTTTAAGATTTACCATGACATCACTTTGTACGTATGGCGGACAAGATATCAAAATATCTGACGAACGCTTTGAATACGGCAGAAATTTTGCAAACAAACTTTGGAACGCTTCAAGATTCGTATTAATGAACCTTGAAGGAGTTGATAACAAACCTATCAATAAGGATAAATTAACTCTTGTTGATAAATGGATTCTTAACCAATTGAACGAAACAGCAAAAACTGTTAATGAACATATGAAAGAATACAGAATCGGCGAAATTGCTCATACATTGTATGATTTCTTCCGCAGTGAATATTGTGATTGGTATGTGGAGATTGCTAAAATTCAATTGCAAGATTCTGAACTTAAATTAAATACACAAAGAGTTTTAAGATATGTTCTTGATATGTCACTAAGAATGCTTCATCCTATAATGCCTCATATTACCGAACAAGTATGGCAGGGAATAAAAAGCATAGGATTAAGTGCAGAAGTTGATAAGCCAAGTGCATTAATTATTGCAGAATATCCAACATACAATGAAGAATTATCATATTCAACCGAAGCAGAAGAAATGAAGCTTGTATTCAATACAATTACTTCTTTAAGAAATGTCAGACAAAGCTTTAATATACCGACTTCTGCAACAGTAGATGTTGAAATTCGCAGTGAAGGCAGAGAAAAAGAAATTTTTGGTGAGATTGAATCTTATATTCACAGACTTGCAAAAGTTAATAAAATCACCTATGCTGATTTATTATCTCCTGTTCCTCCAAAGAGCGCTACTGCGGTTGTTTCTACTTCTAAGTTGATTGTTCCGCTTGCAGATTTGATTGACTTAAATGCTGAAATTAAAAGACAAGAAAAAAAGCTGGAAAAATTAACAAATGAAAAAAATTCACTTCTTGGCAGAATGAAAAATGAAAAATTTGTTGCAAACGCACCACGCGAACTTGTAGAACAAACAAATGCAAGAATAGAAGAAATAACAGCTCAAGAAGGTGTAATTAAAGACTTGATTGAATCTTTAAAATAGAAAGAATTCAAATAGTATGGATAAAAAAGTAGTTTCAACAAATAGAAAAGCATTTCATGACTTCTTGATTTTTGACAAGTTCATTGCAGGAATTGTTCTAACTGGAACTGAGATAAAATCAATTCGGGAAGGTGCAATTAATCTCAAAGATTCATTTGCGAAAATTGAAAATAACGAAATGTTTTTATATGGAATGCACATATCTCCATACAAACAAGGAAATAGATTCAATCATAAACCGGACAGAGTCAGAAAGCTTTTGTTAAATAAAAAAGAGATTCTAAAAATTCAGGACAAAGTAAAAAAAGACGGTGTAACAATTGTTCCTTTAGAATTGTTTTTAACAAGAGGTTTTGCTAAAATAGAAATTGGGTTGGCAAAAGGTAAAAAGATTTATGACAAACGTGAAGCAATAGCTAAAAAAACACAAGAAAGAGATATTGCAAGGTTTGTAAAAAGATGAGGATTAGCGGATGTTTAACAGGGAATCGATTTTAAAAAGTTTAAATACTGAAAATTATTATATTGACAGGCATTCGCTTGATTTATTTTTGCAGGATTGGAAAATAGAATCTATTTACGAAGATGAAGACGGCTTAGAGTTCTATGATGAATTAGCCTTAGAAAAAATTAAACGAGGCATTTCTCTTAAAGCTCAAGGATTTACTGACGAACAAATTATCACCAAACTTGCTAAAATAGAAGCAAGAGTTGAAAAATATGAAGAGCCGCCAAAACCGGTACAACCTGTAATATTGGATGCAAAAGGAGATGAAATTGAAGGCGGTTTAGAGCAAGCATCAAATAATTTTGCAGTTCAAGAAATTGCACAACAAATTAAGCCGGAACCTATTCCGCAAGGAAAAAGCTTTACTTTAGATGTATCAAGCCAAACTTTACAAATGCTTGCGGAAGCTGTTGCAAAGAAGATTAGTGATGACATTACTAATTCAGATATGGCAACAAAATTAATTGAAGCAGGCGGTTATAAACGTGATAATGAGATTTTGGCTCAACAAGTTAAAGAGCTTATAGAACATAACAAAGAACTTTCAAAAAGAATTGAACAGTTAGAAAGTCAAGAGTCGAAAAGTTTTTGGGCCAGATTTAGAAAACGTCACTAAAAGTTAATATCTTAAACCATTTCTCTTAATTTCTTTAATTGATCTCTTATCTCGGCAGCTCTTTCGAAATCAAGTATTTTAGCAGCTTTGTGCATATCTTTTTCAAGTTTTGATATAAGTTTCGGTAAATCTTTTTTATCTATTCCTAAATCGACCATTTCTTCTGCAACTATATCTTCTAAATCACGATAACTTGCAACAAGTGAAAGTAAATTATTTTCTATCGGCTTTTTAATTGTTTGAGGAATTATACCGTATTTTTTATTATGTTCCAGTTGAATCTCACGTCTTCGATTAGTTTCATCAATTGCTCTTTGCATAGAGTCCGTAATTTTATCCGCATACATAATAACTTCACCGCAAGCATTACGGGCAGCACGACCGATTGTCTGAATTAAACTTGTATCAGACCTTAAAAAACCTTCTTTATCAGCATCCATAATTGCCACAAGTGATACTTCCGGTATATCTAATCCTTCTCTTAGTAAGTTTACACCGATTAATACATCAAACTCCCCAAGACGTAAATCACGCAAAATTTCTACTCTTTCAATTGATTTAATTCCGCTATGCAAATATCTTACGCGAATACCTTCTTGCAGGAAAAAATCACATAAATCTTCTGCCATTCGCTTAGTTAAAGTTGTAATTAAAACTCTTTCGTCTTTTTTTGCTCGTTTTGCAATTTCTTGTTTTAAATCAGCTATCTGTGTTTCAATCGGTCTTACGGATATTTTAGGATCGACAAGACCGGTCGGTCGAATAATCTGCTCTACAAGTTGAGATGAAGTATTTTTTTCAAACTCTCCCGGCGTAGCTGATATGTAAACCTTTTGCCCGACCTTAGCAAAAAATTCATCCCACTTAAGCGGTCTGTTATCTTTTGCACATGGTAATCTGAACCCAAAATCTACGAGCACTTGTTTTCTTGACGCATCTCCATGGTACATCCCGTTTAACTGAGGAAGAGTAACGTGTGATTCATCAATTACCGTCAAAAAATCCCCTCTAAAATAATCCAGTAACGTTGCAGGAGCTGAGCCAACAGGTCTGCGTTCAATTATTCTTGAATAATTTTCTATTCCTGAACAATATCCCATCTCTTTAATCATTTCCATATCATATTTAACTCGCTGCTGAAGCCTTTGTGATTCAAGAATTTTATTTTCATTTTCCAATTCTGCAACTCTATTTCTGAGTTCAGTTCTAATCATATCAAGGGTTTCATCTTCATTTTCATCATAAGCAATATAATGAACAGCCGGATATATGTACACACTTTCAGGAACTTCTATAATTTCACCGGTTAAATGATCAATCCTGACTATTTTTTCAATCTCATCACCAAAGAAATAAATACGAGTGACGACTTTTTCAAAAGCGGGCATTATCTCTAAAATATCACCTCTTGCCCTAAATGTAGAACGTTCCAATTCTACATCATTCCTAGTATAACGAGTCATTACAAGGTGCTTAATTAATTCGTTACGTTCAAGCTCATCTCCTACTGAAACTTTTATAGTTCCTCTAAAATAACTTTCAGGAAGTCCCAATCCATAAATACAACTTACTGATGCAACTATTATTACGTCATTCATTTCATACAAACTTCTGGTTGTATTGTGTCTCAACCTGTCTATTTCATCATTTATACTTGCAGATTTTTCTATATAAGTATCAGTCCTCGGAATATATGCTTCAGGCTGATAGTAATCATAATATGAAATAAAATACTCCACAGCATTATTTGGGAATAATTCCTTAAACTCATTATATAGTTGTGCTGCAAGCGTTTTATTATGCGCTATAATAAGCGTCGGTTTTTGAATTTTTTCTATTACATTTGCTATTGTAAACGTTTTGCCTGAGCCTGTTATACCCAAAAGAGTCTGCGCATCGTCACCTCTTGTAATACCTTCTACAAGTTGCTCTATCGCTTTCGGCTGATCTCCTGACGGTTTATATTTGGAAACTATCTCAAATTTTCTGTCCATATTGATAATTATACTACTTGCATAATTCAACAACAAATTTTGTCTTTCATTTTAGCAGCTTTTTGTTTTTTTATACATAATATTTAGAATCTATCTGCTTGCCTGCTTTTTCTAATGATTTTTTTAAGTTCATTAAATCTTTTTGATTTTTAGCAAAATTACCTGCAAAATCCCAAATAGAACCCTTTAGCATAGCAATACCACCCGCAACTTTTCCCAATATTGCTAAACCGACACCTGTAAACATAGGTTCTTTTGCAGCAATTCCGCCAAGTGTAAACACAGCTCCCGCGCCTGCTTCCAAAGTAGAGACACAAGCAACTGCTATAGCCTTATTTCTTGCTTTTTCGGGTATTTCAATAGTCTTTCTTGTGATTGGAAGTTTATATTTTATTGTTTTCATTAATATCGGTTCCATAACATTCCTTTCATTTATTAACCTTGATAAATTCTATTTAAAATTCTAAATACTTGATTTGCTAAATTATCATTAGGATTTCTATCGGGGTGAGTTTTTATACATAAACGTCTATATTCTCGTTTATCCATATTTCTAATTTGTTCTTCCGTTGTTCCTAATAATTTTGCTAAGTTACGGACTTCCGAATCTTTTAGGGTTGCAACATCAAAATTCTCAGTATGAGTTAATTTATCATCCATATATCTGATAAAATCATTTCTTGTAATTTTGCCGTTTGAAGATGTTGTTTTAAATTCAAACTTTAGTTTTTCTTTTGTCGGGTCTAAAGATTTTGAAAATAATCTTTCTCCGCAAATTTCTTCTATTGTAGCAAAATCTCTTTCAATAAATGCTTTTTTAAGCGCATTTTTATTTTCTTTGTTTAAGTGTTCAGCAATTTTAACTATAAAATTAAAATCTATTGCTTCATCTTCCATTAATACTTTCATAAAATCAGAAAATTTATCATTAATAAATTTTGTAACTTTATTAATTTTTTCATAATAATCTGGACTGTTTTTATCAAGTTCTTTGTCCCTTCTTTTCCAAAAAGCGTATCTTGCATCTAATGTATCTAGACTTCTCGTCAGTCCGCCTTCTATACTGTAAACTGCAGTATAATCTTTATTAAGTATCGCTCTTATCATTAAATCAGCATTTTCAGCATTTGTATATGGAACTACCCATTGTATAAATTCCAAATGATCTCTTAACATATTATCTTTTGCATTTGTATCCTCTGCCAATAATCTTGCAACTTCAATATTTTCTATATTAAGATGCCCTTTTATGTAATCTAAAGTTTTTTCATCAGCACCTGTCTGTTTTAAACGATTTAACACTTCTTGTTTTTGTGTGTATAAAACATCTTCAGATATTACGGGCATGGTTCTTTTTTTAGGTCGATATACTTCTCTTGTCCGCATAACTTCTTTACGCATATCTTTTATTTCTGAAATATTATTGATTTTGGGTCTACCATAGCATGCTTGATGTATATTAACCATAGCATCATAATTTTTCATTTTTGCAGCATATTCCATCAATGCTGCATTCTCTTTTGTTGTATATCCAATTGTCCAAGTGATTTCAGAGGTATGTGCATATTCATCTTCTATAAGTTCTTTTGCAACTCGCCAAGTATCTTTATTTGTAAAACTTAAAATATAATCAATATTTTTTTGTGAAAAATTTCTATCGACCATTTTCCTGCGTAATTCTTCTTTTATAACTCTGAGTTCCTCAAATGTTATTTCTTTTTTAGAATCAAGCAACACTTTTGTTCTTCCAGCAACATCGCCTGCTTTACCAGTAAATTCTTCAATAGGCTTTTCTACAACTTTTTCAGCCTTTTTTATTCCGTTTTCGACTGTATCTCTGACAATTGGGGTAATGATTTTGTCAACTTTCATATTTATGTCCTTTCACTATTTATATTATTGAGTTTGCAGGGAAAATTTTAATTTTTCCGCAAACTCTGGGGAACGGTTTCAAGTCAGACTACGTGCTATCCCGCACCTAGTCTGACTTTCACACACCTGAGGCCGGATTTGAAAAAGTTCGAAAAATTGTCATTTTTCGACTTTTTCCGCATCCTCTATTTTTATATTCAATTTCGCCTATTTTTTCTTTTTCTTCTTTGACCTTTTTGACATTCAGATTTTTCATTTCTTCTAAATTTTTATAAAATTCATTTTTAAATTGATTTGGTATAATACCATGCCAAGTTGTTAACGCAACTCCGCAAAAAGAGCCAACTAATAAACCTACAAAAGATGCCAATACACTTGCGGTACGTGCAATTTTATTTTTCGTAAAAGCAAAAACTGATAATGGAAGTCCGGCTCCAATTATACCACCTATAGCTGTACCGATTTTTAGTTTAAGAGATGCTTTCTTTTGGAATTCAGGATTATCATATTTATTAAAATAATCATATAATTTATTTTGTTTTTCATATAAATGTTCAAACTTATCAGCATCTCGATTATCGACAATATACGTTGCTTTCTCTCGATATTTAGTCTTTCCGTGACGAGTATTGCTCGTTACTTCATATAATTTATGATTGTTGTCATACGTACCGATATTAACTACTTTATACATTTTTACCTTCTGTTTTAGTTTTCTAATAACATAAAAACCGAAAGAAAAAAAAATTTGCTATTAAAATCCAAAGTATCGAATATATATTACATATTATCATTTATGATAAAATATACTTATGATTAAACTAATAGCCACTGATATAGACGGTACAATATTAATACCGGAACAACCTTTTACTCAAAGAGTAAAAGATTGCATTAAAGAATTACAAGATAAAGGAATTCTTGTCGTACTTGTGACCGGCAGAATGAATAAGGCAGCGAGACTTGTGGCAAAGGAATTAGGATTAAAAACCCCAATCGTATCTTATCAAGGCGGACTCGTTAAAAATAACGAACAAGTATTATACGAAAGATATTTATCAGAAGAACAAAGTGAAAAAATTATTGCTTGGGCAAAATCAGAAAACATACATATAAATTTGTATAACGATGATACACTTTATTCAGAATCTGATAATTATGAGATTCAACGCTATAGCAAACGTCAAAACATTGATTATGTTGTTAAAGATTTTTCTAAAATAAAGAAGAACAGTGTAAATAAAATATTAGCTATTGATTACAAGAATCCTAATAAAATTGATAAATTAGAAAAAGAACTACCTCAAATTTTTCCGGAATTATATATTGTAAAATCGACTCCTAATTTTTTGGAATTTTCAAATCCTGAAGCTTCAAAATACTGTGCCGTAAAATTTTTACAAAAATATTGGAACTTAAACGACAATGAAATTCTGACAATTGGTGATCAAAATAATGATATAGAACTATTAAAAGCTGGTGGTATAAAAATTGCAATGGGAAATGCTACTGAGGAATTAAAATCTGTGTCCGATTATATTACAGATACTGTAAACAATGACGGATTTGTGAAAGCTATTGAAAAATTTGTATTAATATAACATATATTTACGCTTCTCGGAATTATACGTATAGACTTTGTGCACCTTATCTTTTACTTCAATTTTTATTGAATTATTAATATCAGTTCTTAAAATTTTTGAATTTCTCAGAGTCTCTAATGTATAAATTGAAGGATGACCAAACTTATTTTCGCCGGTTGATATTATTGAATATTCCGGTCGCAGATATTCTGCCATTGATTTATTGACAACACCTGATGCACCGTGATGTCCTACTTTCAATATCGTAATATTGGATGGAAGTTTATTTTTTAGTTTATTAAAAGTTTCCACACCTGCATCACCTGTAAATAGCATAGTAAAATCATTGTAAGTCAGAAGAGTTATTATTGAACTTTCATTATCACCGATTCCTGCAACATCTTTCACTATAAAATTTGTTATTTTTAAAGCATTATTATCATAAACGGTTTGATTATTTTCTGCTTCTATCAATTCCGTATTACGTTGATTGGCTGTTTTATATATATCTTTAGCAGCATTGGAATTATGCGTAAGAGAATTTACATATATTTTTTCTACACTCAAGTTTTTCAATAAATCAACAGCACCACCGCAATGGTCATTGTCAAAATGAGTCACAATAATTGAATCAAGATTCTTTATACCAATATCCTTAAAATATTTAAGTATAAGCATTTCTGCTTGAGATTTTCCGCCATTATAGCCGCTTTTTGCAGTATCTATCATGATAAACCTATTATCAGGAGTCTTAATCATGAAAGCATCCGCATTACCGACATCAAAAGTTGTTATTTCCAAACTTTGACTTGGAATAGATATCATAGAAAGCAACAGGATTGTTAATAATGTCAATATTGCCGCTAATAGCTGTTTAACAAATTTTTCTCTAATATTTTTATCAAATAGAGCTGTGATACATATTAAAATTGCATAATACAAGATTAGTTGAAATGGATTTGGGTGAGTAGTTTGCATTGTTGAATTCGGAAGATTTCCCCAAAAGTCTGATATATTTACAAGTATTGTTATTAGCGGATTAATAACAAAATCAAAAATCCTGCATATAAAATCAGAAATTGGAGTTATTATAGAAATAAGTGAACTTATAAATCCACCAAAACTTATTACTGACAA
The DNA here is from genome assembly GCA_902797575.1 of uncultured bacterium. Taxonomy (GTDB): domain Bacteria; phylum Cyanobacteriota; class Vampirovibrionia; order Gastranaerophilales; family Gastranaerophilaceae; genus CAG-196. The sequence goes on along the minus strand of CADBTL010000007.1, from coordinate 30,440 downwards.
AAGCGGTACACTCATTATATTTGCAAATACAGAATAAATACTGATATTATTAAAATAAAAAATTTGAATCGGAATTACCCATAATTGAGCAATTATTGGTATAGTAACGGTTCCTATAATCCAATCAATTACCTTATGATTAATCTTGAATAAGTAAGGTGTCATCATTAAAAGACCAAATGTAACAATAAAAGAAAGCTGAAATCCGACATCATTTATGTACATTGGATTATATATAAGCATTAGAAATGCAACAAAAGATAAAAGTGCTACGCTATGAGCATCTCTGTCTATTAATTTACCCACTAAAACAAATAAAAGCATTAATGCCGCTCTTAAAACTGATGCACCCAACCCTGTCATTAAAACATATGTTATAACAGCCAGCATACATAAGCCAACATTAATTTTAAACGGAACCCTTATTAATCTTAAAATTAAGAAAAAGAAAGAATAGATAAATGCAACATTCATACCTGATGCGGCAAGTATATGAAGCAGACCTGAATTTACAAAAGATTGCTTAATATTTTCCGGAGGTGACACCGCATCATCACCAAAAACTATACCACCTAAAATTTCAAGATTAGGAGACTTTAAATACCTTGAATGCACTGATAAAATACTTTCTCTGTAATTATTTATTTTTTGCAATGCTTTTTCTATAGTTGAATTTTTATTTTGGAATTTTTCATAACAAGGAATATCTTCATCTTTCATTGAATAAGGATTTCTTCCGTAAAAAACAGCATAAGAACCATAATTCCTTAAATAATTTCCGTAATCAAATTGAGAAGGATTACCCGCTTTAAATGGCATTGATAATCTTCCTCTAATTTTATAAGAATCATATATATTTAATTTATCATCAGTATTTAAAGTAACAAGAACTTTTTCATCCTTAAATTTTTGAACAAGATTATCATATTCTATTTTATTTACTTTAAAGAAAAATTTAACCTTTCCATCACCTTTATTTTGCGGTATTGATACAATTTTACCATATATGGTTGAATTTACCGGTGCAAGATTCAACAATTCATCATTATTTTTTAACCTTAAACCGGTATTAATAATGCCAAAATAAAATATTAATATCCAAACAATAATTATTTTTAACGGGAAAAAATCTTTTATAATAGCTAAAACCATCATCAAAGTTATTACTGTTGCAAAGAAAACAGACTTACCGCTAAGAACACCAATTAATGCTAATAAATAAACCCCAACAGAAAACAACATTAAAAAATTTTTATTTTGATATATTTTTGATAATACTTCCCTTAACATAGGATGATTTTAACATAAAATACAGAGTATATGTTTTAATATTTACAAACATCAACCCTAATAACCGCCGCCTTCACCTACAGTATCAACTGCTTCAACCTTAATATCCGTTATTAATTCCGAATAAGATATTACAACAATTGTTGGAATATGACGTTCAAGGAGTTGATATAAAGGCAATCTTATTCTTGGAGAACACAAGATTACCGGCTGCTGTCCAATTTGTTGGTGTGCCCTCATCAATGTCATAGCTGTAGTTTCAATCAAGTCTTGAACCTGCATCGGATTAAGCAAAAACATTGTCCCGAGTTCTGTTCTTTGGCAGCTGTCATCTAATGTTTTTTCCCATTCAGGAGATAATGTCAATGCATATAAAACGTGATCTTTATCAACGTTACTTAAACAAATTTGACGTCCTAATGCAGCACGGAGACGCTCAGAAAGTATATCAGGTTCCTTTGAAAATCTTGCATAATCACATAATCGCTCAAATACAAATATAATATCTTTGATTGAAACCTTTTCTCTGATTAAGTTTACAAATATCTTACGCAAATCTGAAGTTGAAATTATTGCAGGTACTAAGTCATTAACTAATGTTGGGTCTTGCGAACGAACAAGCTCCATAAGTTTAAGAACATCTGTTTTTGTCATAACTTCATCAACATGTTTACGCACACATTCTTGTAAGTGAGTTACAAGAACATCCGTAGAATCAACTGCTGTAACATTTTTATTAGCTCTTGCATCTTCTTGATTTATCCAATAAGCTTGAGTTTGATATGTCGGATCAACACCAACTATTGCATCATCAGGAATTGTCTTCTTAACAGAATCCCATTGATCGGCTATAACCATATATCTGCCCGGATATACAAATCCTGAGGCAACTACGTTATTTCTAATAGAAATTACGTACTCATTAGCTTCCAATGCAGAAGAATCCATAATACGAATATTCGGTAAGATATAACCAAGTTCATCCGTTACCCTTTGACGTAAAGCAGCTATCTTAGCAAGCAATTGACCGTCTTGATCCGGATCGGCAATTACAAGCAATCCCGCTCCAACCTGCAAGCTTAAAACATCAACACCAAGTCTTTCATACATCTTGTTCGGGTTAACCAAGTCTTGCATATTTTGTCGAACGCTTTCCAATTGTCCCAATTGTGATTGAACATCGGCATTAACTAATACAGAGAACCCTGCAATTGCGAGACCTACTGAAAACAAAAAGAACGGTATAAACGGTAAACCGGTTCCTTGCCACAAACCGGTATTACCTGTTAGTGCAATTAACATCAAGAATGCAGATGCAAAGAAAAGAGAATGCGGCTTTGCAAGTATTTGCGTTGTCAAATCACCGCCTAATGACATACTTCCTGCTGAAGCACGAGTCATGACAATACCTGCAGCAACAGACATTAATAAAGACGGAAGTTGAGATGCCAAACCGTCACCGATTGTTAAAACAGTATATTTGCTGACAGCATCTGCTATTGGCATTTGATTCATCAAACAACCAATTGTTAAACCACCTACAATATTTATTATTACAATGATGATACCTGCCATAGTATCACCTTTTACGAACTTCATAGAACCATCCATAGAACCGAATAAGCTTGATTCTCTTTGAAGATCTTCACGCTTTTTTACTGCTTCTTCAGGTGTAATTAAACCTGCATTAAAGTCAGCATCAATAGTCATTTGTTTACCGGGCATAGCATCTAAGGCAAAACGTGCTGCAACTTCGGCAATACGTTCAGCACCTTTTGTAATAACCATAAACTGAACAACAGTAATAATTAAGAATATTACACCGCCTACAACCATGTTCCCGCCGGTTACAAATGTTCCAAATGCATGCACAACTTCACCGGCTTCCCCTTTTGCCAAAATAAGACGAGTCGAAGCAATAGAAAGACACAGTCGAAACATAGTACCCAAAAGAATTATAGAAGGAAAAGCTGCCAACTCTAAAGGTTTTTGCACATAAAGAGATATCATCAATAAAACAATTCCCAGAGTAATATTTAATGCTATAGAAACATTAATAACCCAATTTGGCATCTCTATGATTAAGATTAATATCAAAATCATTACAAAGATTGCCAATGCTATTTCTGATATAGGTTTACTCGTGGGTTCTGCTGCCATTATATCCCCTCTAAAGCCTTTTTAATGATTTCAATCTGTGTGTCAATAGACGCATCTATAATACCGTTGTTTGTTTGAAGAATACAGTTTCCTATATCCAATGATTGATCTGAAATAATATTTATTTTCGTCTCAATTCCATACTCATAAATCATATTAGGAAGAGCATCCTTTATAAATGCCACGAACTGAGGATGAACTCTTACCGAAACTTTTGGCTCATTTTTGCAGCTTTTTCTTAATACATCAATTATAATATCCAATAAAACTTGAGGATCCGTGCTTAACTCTTTTTTTATAATAGTTTTAGCAATATTAACACTGATTTCTAAAATATCCGGTGCGATATACTCAAAAACTTCTTTGGGCGCACCTAAAAATTCCGCAATATTATTCCTTAAATGCGCTATATCACTACCGGCAGCTTCCAAGCCTTTTCTATATCCTTCTTCAAAAGCAGACTTTTTAATATTTTCAGCCTCTTCTTGCGCTCTTGAAACAAGATTTCTGTCATCAATTCTTCTATAGCCTCTTCTTCTCGTACCACGTCTTCTTTCTTGACGCTGTGAGAAATCAATATTCTCAATATTAAATAAATCAATCTCCGGTTCAGGAGGTAAAACAGGTTCTATTGGCGTTATATCTTCTATTGGTTCTTCTTCAGGAGCTTCATCCTGGCCTTCTATAAAATCTTCCACAACAGTTACAGGCTCTTGCTCTTGGTGCAAAGCCATCTCTTCTTGTTGCTTCTTTTCCTCCCACTGTTTAATTTTATTTTTCTTAATAATCATGTGTTTTTACAATTATTATATACTATCCTCAACGTATTGTGCAACAATTCCTGCAACTTTTACAGGAAGTCCTGAGTACTCACCGTTATATGCCTGAGATATAAATCTTTTAACTAACGGACGTTCATTTTTAATTGTTTTTTCGACTTTTTCACGCGGATTAGTTTTATATAATCTGAGCATATCTCCCATAATATTTTCTTCCGTAAGCGTTCGCTTTACAGGAAGTGCATTCTTGATTTCTTTTAAACATTCAAGAAGTATATCACCATCAATTTGCGACTCCAGATTAACTACATTCATATAGCTCATTATGACTTTTACATCGTCAGGATTTACCTTGCTCAATATTAAGTTAGCTTTTTCATCAGGCAGCATTCTTAAAATCATAGCTAGTGATATCATTTTTAGTTGTTTTTTATTTACAAGTTCAGAAGCTTTTTCCAACTCCTGCTCTACTTTACGCTGCTTTCTTGCTTCTTCTCTTTTCTTTAGAGCTTCCTTTCTGCGATTATCAGCCTCTATATATGGAGCTTCTTTCTCTTTATTGATCTCTTCAGCAGCTTGTTTCGCCATTGCATCAATATTTGATTGGCTTTCTGCGGTTTCCTTTGCTTTTTTTGTGATAGCACCCCTACTCTGCAAATCATCAATACATTTGTTATATACTTTAACAACATGATGTTCAATTACAGGTAATAATTGTTCTTGAGTAATATCTTTTCCTATAGCTTGTTTTGCAATTTCAAAAATAGTAAATGCAATTTTTTGCATAATACTATCCCAATATATCTTAGGTAAACCTGATCTTATCAAGTCAATTGATTTGTGAAATGACCATTCGGCAATAACTTGTGTTATAAATACAGCTTGTTCTGCAGTTATCTTTAAGCTTTCATCATTATATAATGCCTCTCCGGCAAGTAACGTAAAATTGTTTAAAGTTGATACAATATATTCTTGCTGGTCTGGCCTTAAATCTTGAGGAACAAGCTGTTTTGCCTGTCCTGCCATATTTTCCGCGAATGCTTTATAATCAAATCCTTCGATTGCCATTTATTGTTCCTTAAAGTAGGTTATTTACTTATATTATAACTCGTTTTACAGCTTAATCCAGACCTCTAGCCTTCTATCCAGCTTCTTATTCTTTCACCGGTCTCAACATCATCAGCACCATCAAGTTCACGCTTTAAGTCTCTTAAAGCTTCTCTGATTTCAGCTGCAGAAGTAGGAGCTATTGCCGGCTTACTCTGTTGTTCAATCAATCCTTGCTGTAGTTGTGTCTGTCTTTGTATCAAATTAGCTGCATTCAAGCTCAAATCTTTTAATTGCTTTTCCTGCATTTCATTTTGCTCTTTCAATCTTACCAATTCTTCATCTTGAGCTTCTTTAGCTGCCTTAATTCTGTTTGTAAGCAATCTGTGACCGAACAATAAGCCCATAAACATTAGTGCAATTGCCAACCACCAAGGATTGCCGTGAGAAGCCTTTATAGGTGCTTTAACATTTTTATCTGCCGCAATAAACGGATCGATTGTATCTGCAAACGCAATAGTTACATTTTCAGCTTTAGCTTTTGGACTTGCAGCTCTTGCAACAAGATCTTTTAGATCTTCAAGAGTTAATTCAACAGGTAGTGAATCTTTTTCTAAAGTTACCGCTATAGAGATTTCTTCTATTGCACCGGGTGAAATATATTCATTTGTTTGTACCTTAGTCACGCCATACTGAGTTTCTCTTGCAGAACGTTGATAGCTTCTATTTTGAGATGAATTAGAATTACCGGCAGGCAGTCCGTTTGGCAAATATACGCTTACAGCATTTGTATTGCTGCTGCTATCAGACGTTCTGTCACCCAAACCTTCGGAGAAACTTTGTTCTGTAACAGCAGTTTTAGAACTGGGATCATACGCAATAGTATACTTTTCAAGCGGTGCTTGTTTTAAGAATGTAGATACAGTTACGACATATTTACCGCCGCCAATTAATTTGTTCAATTGAGCTTGAACTTTTTCTTGCATATATTTATCATTTTCTTGCAATTTTTCAAGCATTTCTGATGACGCATCAATTACACTATTGTAAACATGTCCGTTTGTATCAGATATTGCTACATGATCAGCTGTTAAATCTTTACCGACTGCACCTAATACCAAATTCGTTACTGCTTTAATAGTACTTTGACTCAAAGTTTTACCAATTGCAACAGTTAATTGAACAGTTGCTGTTACAGGCTTTTGATTAGCGGCAAACATAGACTGTTCCGGTATTGATATGAATACGGATGCGTCTTGAATACCATCTATACGTTTAATTAAACGAGCCAGCTCACCATTCATTGCACGTACAAGTCTTATTTTTTTATCTTCTTTTGTTGATGTAAAGTCACCTTTATCAAAAATTTCTAATCCTACATTTTGGTCATATAATCCGCTCTCAACAATTACCATAATTGCAGTATCACGTTCTTTTATCGTGCAGGAGTTTTTCTTTGCAAGAGAACATCCTTTTTTACTGAGTCTCAGGACAGATTTCGTACCATCAACCATTCTTGTTGCACTTATACCGTGCTTTGTTAAAAGAGCTTGTATTTCTAAGGCTTTTCCTAAATTATCAGTAGTCAGTAAGTCAATATCCTCTTGGATTTTTTCGCTATCAGCAGGCTGTGGTTCATTATTTGATTTATTAACACTTATTGAACCGATAATAATTACTAAAAAAAGTACAAGAGCAACTGCTCCTATTAAACCGTAAAGTATAGTCTTGTTCTGAAGTAATTCTTTGATTTTTTCCATAATCCTGCCCTTTTGGAAGTCCGGAAGTTAAGTATAAGAAAGTTTGAGTTAAAAATTACAAAAGCTTATGTTCTCAACCGCCCTGTTCCATTATTATACACTTTTATTTCAATTATGAGAAGTCTATATTTGTATTTGCATTATTCTATCATACGCTTGTATGACTTTTCCGACTGCTGTTGTTGCCATATTAACCGATATTTCTGCTTTTGACATAGCAACCATTACATCATGAATATCAACATTCTCATTGCCCATCATTACATCTTTCATTAAATTATCCGGAGCATTCATCGTTTGATTCATATTATCAACAAGTCCTGACATTACGCTTTTGAAATCAGCTCCGCCTGCTTCTTCCATATTACCTATTCTTGCTGATGGCATACCTGCAAAACCGTCCAGTTTGGTATGCTGAATCCTTGCTTCCAAATCATAATTAGGAATAAAACTGTTAATCATATATTACTTGCCTTTCTCATTTATTATACTTATCGGTTTTATGCACAATTTCTTTATACTCTTTGTAAAAAATCATACATTTGCATTACTTTTTTAATAATGATTAAAGATTTGTCAATTGCAGACGATTAATTTATTATGAATTTACATGAAGAATGTTTACTTAAATATTTAATTAATCCTTTAGAGCTTTTTTACACCACAGAATTGTTAAAAAATAACAATGAAATTTTAGGTGCCAAATTTGAGAATATGGATTGCTGCGCCAAACATGTTGAAATTGCATATCAAAAAGCATAATTAACAAAGGATAGTACTTACATAAATTCAGTTCTGCTAAAATATAAGCAGGCTATAATTTTATAGAATGGAGAAGTAACAGTGAAAAATTTAACAAAGACAAAATGGTTTATATTTGGTACTTATATATTATTAGTATTAGCATCATTACTAATAGGGTTTGTACTATTACAAAATAATAATACCCTAAGAAATGTATTCAAATCATTTTTTGAGGTAGCTGAAAATAGGACTTTTGATTACAGACAAACAATTAAAATTATGCACAAAAGACCATTACCGAACAAAGATATTGTTGTTTTGGCAATTGATGATGCAAGCGTAGAAGCGTTATGGGACAAATATGGAGAATGGCCTATTCCAAGAAATGTTTACGGAGATATAATAAACTACATTGAAGCCCAAAAACCTCAAGCAATAATATTTGATTTAATGTTTTTAAAATCTGTGCGCACTTCAAAAGATGCCGATAAATACTTTGTTGACACAATGAATAAATACAATAACATATATACAGGCTTAAATTTTGATAATCAGCCATATGACGTTAGAAAACCTGAAGACTTACCGGATAGACTTAAATTAAATATTAATAACAAATCTAAAATAGATTTTAGTAAAAAATATAAATTCCAAAATTGTCGTTTAATATTACCGGAATTACTGAACGGCAATGTTAATGTTGCTCTTACAAATGTTATCAGAAGCAGTGACGGAATTATTCGTTCTGTCGCACCGATACTTGTATACAAAGATAATTATTATCCATATTTGAGTTTTAAAGCAGGCAGTGACTATTTACAAATGAAGAATGATAATAATTTCACAATTGATGAAAATTCTAACTTGCTTGTATCAGATACAAAAATTCCTTTAACTAAAAATGGAGAAGCAATCCTAAATTGGTACGGACAAAGCGGAACACACACTGCTGTTCCATTCTACAAAATAATTAAAGAGATTGACGGTACAAATATAAATAAATTCGATTTTAAAGATAAAATTATTATTGTTGGAACTACTGCAATGAGCTTGCATGACACAAAAAGCGTTCCTATTCAAGCGGAAGTATACCCTGGTGTAGAAGTTCACGCAACTTTTATAAACAATCTTTTAGATAATAATTTTATACATAAAACAAGTATAATTGCTAATATTTTAATAATACTAACAGTAATTGCAATAGTTGGTGCAATAGCAATGTTTTCATCATCTACTTTATTTGGTATCCTTTCTACAATATTATTTATGATTGCATACTTCTTTGTTTCATATTATATGATGGAACTATTCAATTTATGGATACCCGTAGTTCTTCCGATTATTGCAATAGGTCTTGCGTTTACATTAAGCTTACTTGCGAAGTATCTGATGAAGTCAAGAGATTTTGAATATCAATATAAACTTGCAACAATTGACGGTTTAACAGAATTATATAATCACAGATATTTTCAAGATACTTTGCGCCAGCAAATAGACATATCCAGACGTTACAAACAATCTGTTTCACTAATAATTTGTGACATAGACTTCTTCAAAAAGTTTAACGACACATACGGACATCAAGCCGGCGATGCAGTATTAAGACAAGTAGCACAAACTCTTAAAAAGAATTCAAGAACTACTGATTATGTTTGCAGATATGGCGGTGAAGAGATGAGTATTATACTTCCGAATACAGGAGCTGATGAAGCACTACTTCTTGCAAACAGAATTTGTGCGGCTGTTGCTGAAAAGCCATTCCATTTGAATCCTGTTGATACAGCAGAAGTAACTATAAGCTTAGGAGTTTCAACATTCCCTGATAATGCTCAAACACCTCAAGACTTAATTGAATGGGCTGATAAGGGTTTATACTACGCAAAAGAACATGGCAGAAATCAGGTAGGCAGATACTAATGGCGGGTTCTGAATTTAGTATTTACAGAAAAGAGTTTATTGCCTTATTAGTTATTTATATATCAACTATAATAATCGTTGCAGCATTTAATCCGATATATGATAAAATGACTTGCAATTCGAACTATATGTGCACAGTTGAAAGACATTTTATTTGGAATTTTAGACAATCCTCTGATTTTGTAATGTGCAAAGGCGCAAAATTAAGATTTTATGGAGGCGACTACCTGCATTCCGGTTTTGTAAATTTCTACGGCGGCGGTTTAGGATGTACGATGAATACAGATCCTTTTGGAACAACAAGCTTTTACAATTTTGATTATAATAACGTACAAAATAAAACTCGCAGAATAAATGAAGATATCCTTCGCTTTCAAAATTATATGGAAAACAGGGAACAATATTTTATAATGGAAAAAGAATACGGACACAGAACCCTTAACATAACAAGCGGAATTTTAACTTTAGTATTTATGGCTTTTTCTTTAACAAAAAGACCACTGCAGAATTTTCTAAAAATATTTAAAATATTCTTTTCCAGCAGATATTAAAATGTATTCTAAATAAAATCTTAAAATAAAATTATCTGGTATAATTTTTACAAGAGGTCTGATATTAATGAGTAGCAGCAAAGAAGTTAAAATAATAGGTGCGGGACTGGCAGGAAGCGAAGCGGCTTTGCAGCTTGCAAAAAGGGATATAAAAGTAAAACTTTATGAGATGCGTCCTAATAAAACAACAGGCGCACATATAAGCGACAAATGTGCTGAATTTGTATGTTCTAACAGTCTAGGCTCTTCAGACATAACAAATGCAAGCGGGCTTTTAAAAGCAGAAATGGAAATTTTAGGCGGAGAACTGATAAAAATTGCAAAAGAAAACTCTGTTCCTGCAGGAAATGCTTTGGCTATATCAAGAGAAGATTTTTCTGCTGCCGTCACAAATAAGATTCAATCCAGCCCTAATATAGAACTTATAAGAGAAGAATTAACAGAAATTCCGGATGGGAATGTAATAATTGCATCAGGTCCGTTAACAAGTGATAAGATGGCAGAAAGTATACAAAAATTTACTAAAGCTGAACATCTGCATTTTTTTGATGCAATAGCACCAATAGTAGAATTAGACTCAATAAATTTTGACAAAGCTTTTTGGGCATCCAGATACGATAAGGGAGATGCTTCATATATCAACTGTCCTATGAATAAAGAAGAGTACGAAAATTTTTATAACATACTTATAAATGCACCCAGAATTGAAGGACACGCAATCGATAAAAAAACTAAATTCTTCGAATCCTGCTTACCGGTAGAAGTTCTTGCTTCAAGAGGTAATGACACATTGCGTTTTGGTCCGATGAAACCTGTAGGCTTAATTGATAAGAGAACCGGAATCGAAAATTATGCCGTCGTTCAGTTGAGACAAGATGACTCTGCAAAAACTTTATTTAACCTTGTTGGATTTCAGACTAATTTGAAGTGGGGAGCGCAAAAAGAATTAGTACATTCAATACCGGGCTTAGAAAACGCAAATATAGTAAGATATGGAGTTATGCACAGAAATACATTTATAAATTCATCACTTATATTAAATCCAACATTTGAAACAAGAGAAAGACAGGGGTTATTTTTTGCAGGTCAAATTACCGGTACGGAAGGCTACACAGAATCAATTGCCGGCGGACTTTTAGCAGCAATTAATATGTACAAGAGAATTAGCGGTGCTGAGCCTGTTATTTTCCCAAAAGAAACAATGCTTGGTGCTTTATCCAATTATGTAACAGATAAAGCACATCTGGCACACATAAGTAAAAGAGACGGTTCTTTAAGATATTTGCCTCCGCAGCCTATCAATTCAAATTGGGCAATCGTTGAAACAATAGAACTATCCAAAGCCGAACGGAAAAATAAAAAACTAAAAACTGAATTGTTATCAAAACGAGCAATTGAAGTTATGAACCGATTAAAAGAAGATATTATACGATAATCTTATTTTATTGACAAAATTTAATAAACAAATGTAGAATTATAATATGGCAATTGTATATCTATCGTTAGGATCAAATTTAGGTGACAGACTTGGATATGTTCAGCAAGCCGCAAGTATTATCGGCACAACAAAAGATATCCAAATTGTTACTGCATCATCTTTTTATGAAACAGAACCTTGGCAAATGGATTCAGCTAATTGGTTCGTCAATGCAATTGTGCAAATATCAACAACATTATCGCCTGAAGAATTATTAATAGTCATTCAAAGAATCGAAGCGCAGCTCGGCAGAGAACGCAGCGGAAAAAGACAGTACACAGATAGAACTATCGATATAGATATACTTTTCTACGAAGATAAAATAGTGAATACAAAAGATTTAACAATCCCGCATAAATTTTTTCATAAAAGAGCTTGTATGTTGGTTCCAATGTTGGAAATTGCGCAAGACTTTGTTCATCCGTTATTCAAAAAAACGGTTTCAGAGTTATATGATGAACTGGAAAATCCGGAGCAAGTATTTTTATATGGGACAAGAATATAATAATGGAATCCGGCATGGTTAAAAAGTCAATTGGAATTGTAGGTGCCGGAGCTGCTGGATGTGTTTGTGCATATTATCTTTTAAAAGCAGGACATGAAGTTACTCTTTTTGACTACGGTTCTCCGCTCAGAACTATACTTCCCACCGGAGGAGGACGATGCAACCTTGCTCATGCAGAGTTTGACAATAGAGAACTTGCAGCAAATTACCCCAGAGGTGAAAAATTTTTGTACTCTGTTTTTTCAAAGTTTTCTACTTATGATACATTAGCTCTTTTTGAAGAACTCGGAATAGAAACTTACGTTCAGGATAACGGAAGAATTTTCCCAAAATCCAACGATTCTCGTGAAGTCCGAAATAAAATTCTAGATAAAATAAAAGGTATTAATTTTTCAAAAGAATGCGTAAATTCTTTGAACAAAATAGATAGCGGTTTTGCTTTAAAAACAGACAAGTCTGAATATTATTTCCCTTTTGTAGTTATATCCAATGGCGGCGGAATGAAAGCTAAACATATTAACGGAATAAATCACAATATAATAACACCTTTGCCATCTCTTGTAGGATTAAAAGCAAACATAACTAATTTAAGCGGTATCGTAATAAAAAATGTATATTCATATGATTGCAATATTAAAGACGATGTTTTGTTTACTCACTTTGGACTTTCCGGACCGCTTATTTACAGAATTTCTTCAATAAAAGCGAGAGATAGTATGCCATATAAATTAATTTTTGATTTATATCCTGCCATGCCGGATTTGCAGCAATTATTAAATGAAAACTCAAAAAAAGAATTAAAAAATATTTTAAGTAAATTTTTTCCGCATCGCTTTGCAGAATATATATCGGCAGAACACTCCAATAAAAAAGGTTATGAAATAAACGGACAAATTAGAAATTTAATATCAAATAAAATTCATAATTTTGAAGTAGAAATCTTCGGCACTGATAAAGGAGAAGAAACTGTTACATCAGGCGGATACGACTTAGATGAAATAAATTCAAAAACAATGGAATCAAAAATTTATCCAAACTTGTACATAATAGGAGAAGCTTTAAATATAGACGGCTTTTGCGGAGGGTTCAATTTACAAAATGCTTGGTCTACAGCATATGTCGCAGCTTCAAGTATTATTAACAATAATTTATAATTTAGAAAACATTTGAGCATTCAATATTTTTATAGCAAATTAATTTTTTACGTACTTTATAATAAGTATGATTATCTATAATACAACTAACATACCGTCAATAAATTATTCTAAATTATCCAAAAATAATTCAAGTTGCAATTTTTACGGATATTCTGGCAAAGCGGAATCTAATATTATTAAATTTCTCGATTCAAAACCTAAAAAAACAAAAGAATGGATGAACTTTGTAAAAACACTTTCAGATGCGATACAAAATTGCATTATTCCTACTGTTGAAAAGCACAAAAATGACGGTCTTACAATTGAAAACTATCTCCCGATGGCGGTAAAAGGGAAATTGTTATATATAAAATCAGAAACCATTGATGATAGAATCGCAAAATTTACAGATAAATTTAAAAATGAACAATTAAAAAAAGAAGATTATATGCAAGCATGTTTTAAATTTCCTCAATTATTAACACAAACTCCTGATACCCTTGAAAAAAATGTACGAAATTTAGTTGAACTATTTAAAGATGAAGAGCTGCTTACAAAAGAATATCTGCAAGCATGTTTAAAACAACCGACATTATTTTATCAAGCACCAAAAACAATCGAACAAAATATTAGAGGAGTTGTCACTATTTTTGAAAAAGAAGGTCTTTCATTAAAAAAATACCTGAAAGCTTGTGTACAATATCCATGCTTATTTTGCAGAAAACCTAATGCGATTGAAAAAAATATTAGAAACGTAGTAAAATTATTTGAAAAAGAAGGACTTACTACCGAAGGATATATATCCGCCTGCATAAAGCAACCTCCTCTTTTTTATATATCACCTAATAAAATAGAACAAAATATAAATAATCTTGTAGCTGAATTCCAAGATAAAGGATTAAAAACGTCAGATTATATAAATGTATGCCTGAAAATGCCGGCATATTTTTACAGGAATCCTGAAACAATGAGTAAAAGTATCAAAGCTCTTGAATTTGCTTATAAAAATGAAAACAGAGAACTTAACGACAAAGAAATTATGCAAAAAATATTACAAAGTCCTATATTAATGAGTTATTCTCCTAAACTGATTTACTTGAGCAAAATTGTTATACCGCAAATGAAAAAACAAGATAAAGACATGGCCGGTATTTGGGGGAATAAAATCAAACAGAAAGTTATTGAATATTTAAAAGATGACAGTAACAAGAAAAAAAACTACACAATAAATGTTATATCATCTGATGTAACGGAAGACTTTGTAAAAACTACAACTGCATTTTTTGAAAAACAATTTGGTCCGAATAATCCTATAAAATTTAAAATAGATAAAAATAACAATCTTTAATACTAGCAAAAAAATTTTTTTTCATTTTTTATAAAATAGTGGAGATTAAAATGAATATAACAATAAATGGTTTAAATATAAATTTCAATTCATCAAGACAAAAATTTATAAGGAACGGTGTAAAAATAGTAGTACCAGCGGCTGCTGCTATTATCGCAAGTGATGAATTTATAAGAAATAACAATGAACTCGATTTTGATTCTATACGAGAAGATATAAATTATGAAACAGAAATTAATAATGAACTAGCTGAAAAAGAATTTGATTACAATTACCATATTGATTTAGGACTTGCTAATTCTAAAGCATTCAGAGACAGAGAGCTGTTTAATCCTAATTTAGACAATGAAACAGATTTGGAATACCGGCAATATGATAATGATGATATAAAAGTCCCGCATAAATCATCAAATAACAGATTTAACGAAAATTATGCCGGTTATAGAATAACTGACACTGATTTTGGTTATAAAGACATGCCGGATGCCGTCAAAAAACCTTTTGATAATAAATACGATATAACCGAAAATGTAATAAAAATCCAAAAATACAGAGAAAATTTAAAAAAAGATTCGCTTGCAAAAAAACAAAAACAGAGAGAATTGATACAAAAAAAATTGGATAGACTTATTTCAGAACAAGTTATGGATGTGCTTAAAAAAACATCTTTAGTTAAAGAAAAAAGACTCAATGAAAAAGTTTTAGATAAAAATTTACTTAAATTATCTATTTATCTATATAATAACAAATCAAATCAAGATTCTAATTATATAGATCCGATTGTTTTTGAAATAATGAAAAAAATAAATATTAAAGATAAAGAACTCTCTAATCTTTTATTAGAAAAAGTAAAAAATTTGTTACTTGAAGGTTATGATAATTTCCAAATTCTTAAATATGTAAAAGAATTCACAAGAAATTACAGATGTAACAGTTTAGAATATATGGATTGCTATAATGTAGAAACAGGAAGATACCAATTATATAAACTTCGCTGAATCAAAATTTAACAGCACGAACACTTAATTTTTACTAAACTTAAAACCAAAACTCAAGGCTGATATAAACCTATCCCTCTTGTTGATATGCCCATGCAGAATGATTGTGTATACTTTCTAACGATTCACATTCCACTTCGAAAGAATCAATGACAGCATTTTCTCTTAAAAGTAATACAACATCTCTCAAAACATCTTCTACAAATTTGGGATTTTCATATGCATGCTCTGTCACATACTTTTCATCTTCACGCTTTAATATTGGATAAAGCTCTGATGAAGCACATTTTTCAATTCCCTTTATTAAATCTTCAAGCCATATATGTTCATCTTCCGGATAAGTTATTTTGACAGAAACTAAAGCTCTTTGGTTGTGAGCACCGTAATCCGAGATTTCTTTTGAACAAGGGCATAAAGTTGTAACAGGGACTTTTACTCCTAAATAGAACTTGTATTCTTCATCCTCTTCATTATAGTTATCCAAAACCCCTTCAAAAGAACAATCATAACACATAGGTGCAGATATTTGAGTAACAGGGGATTGTTTATTTATAAAATATTTAAAATCAAATTTTAAATATCCGCTTTTTGCATTTAATTTCTTTACTATAGCTTCAATACAACCTTTAACATCCATTCCTAGAAGATGTCTTGTTCTCCATTCATTCAAAACTTCAACAAAACGAGACATATGAGTACCTTTATAGTGTGCAGGTAACGACACACCTACTGTTGCAATTGAGTAGATTGTAATATCTTCATCATCTTTGCGCTGTATAGTGAGCGGGAATTCAACACCTTTTACACCTACTTTTTGTATATCTATACCTCTTGTATCTTGTTGACTTTGAACATCCTTCATTATGATAGTTCAACTCCTTCAAAAGATTTCTGTTCGAGCGCAATCAAAAGTTTTAATGCTGCAACTCTTTGAATACTTGCAGGGGCATTTCTTAATAATTCTACACCTTTCAACATCATTGGATCATTATCGTACCAACGATTACCCTTCCCTTGATATGTATTAATAATATCATACACGTGTTCAATAACTTCACTTGCAACTTGTTCTTGAAGCTTTAGCATAAAATTAGCCGCCTCACTTTTTGTATCATCAGTAGACAATCTTAACAGTTCTAATGCTTCTTTTAAAATAGGGTCTGAATCATACCAGCGTTTGTTAATCATAATATTCCTCTCATTCTGTTTCTATTGTATAATAAATGGGGTAAATGTAAATATTTCGAGTAAATAGGTATAAATACTACTTAAGCAAAGAATTATATAAACTGCAACAAAGCTGGGAGAGAATATGAAATTTTTATTAATCAACGGTGCAAATCTAAATATGTTAGGGATTAGAGAACCTGAAAAATATGGAAATGTATCATTACAAGATATAGAAAAATCTGTTATTGAACGTGGGAAAGAACTTGATATAGAAGTAGACTCTTGGCAATCTAATCACGAAGGAGAGATTGTTGACAAAATACAAGCCGCAAAAGGAATTTATGACGGCATATTAATCAATGCCGGAGGTTATACTCACACAAGCGTCGTGATTAGAGATGCTATATCCGCAGTTCAAATTCCGACGGTTGAAATACATATGACAAATATTCATGCAAGAGAAGAATTCCGCCACACATCATTACTATCCGGTGTGTGTGTTGCACAAGTTGTAGGTTTCAAAGAACAAAGTTACATACTTGGTCTTGAAGGTTTGGCTAACTTGCTGAAAAAAAATCAGTAAATATTCTTTTTCAGTAGAAAGCTCCCCTTGCGGGAAGCTTTGTTCTCATTTCTTCTCTTTTTCTAACTTTGTTAATGTCTGATTTAAACTCTCTTATATATATAAAGAAATTTTTGAGAGCTTAATTTCATACATCAGATTTTTTGTTACAAATGTTAATAAAAATTTTAACAGTTTTTTGAACACATGGAATCTTAAAGATTAAGAAATGTAACAATTTTCTTAAAAACATTAAAGTTTTTTGAATTTATGCCGATATATATATTACCAGAGTGGACGAGACTTAAAAGGAGATAATATGAGCATTGACAGAATAAATGGTATTAATGGTGCACAACACAATCCTAATTTACGTATTGATCAAAAAGAATTAGATGTTGCCAGAAAACTTGTTAATGCCGGTATCGTACATAGTGTTCAGGAATTTATGCAGCTTTCTGATACAGAAAAACAAAAAAAGGTAGAAGAATATAATAAAACTCACCCTAATGAACCAATTGGAGAAAAAAACAAAAGAGAAACACAGGTACAACCTCCTGAAAGTCATACTGTACAACAGCCATATGGTAGTGTAATGAATCAATTTATAAATGATGTTAATTGGAAAAAAATAAAACTCCAATAATCTGTTTTATCATTTAAATAGAATCTATAATCTTCATGCTATAATTCTTAGTATGAAGATTAAGAGGTTAGGGCTTAAAAATTACAGAAATTGCACCGATATTGAGTTAGTTTTCCCATCCGCTAAAACTTTGATCATAGGAAAAAATGCGCAAGGTAAAACAAATATTTTAGAGAGTATTTTTTTCTTGTCTGACTTAAAAAGTCCAAGAACAGCAACAATATCGGACTTAATACAATTCGAAAAGTCACAGTTTGAAATAAATGCCAACATTGAAAAAAATAATACAGATATTGAATTAGATTATCTGTATACTTCTGATAAAAAGCGTGAATTAAAAATAAACAAAGTAAAAACTACACCAAAAAATTTTAAATTAGTAGCTAAAACCGTTTTATTTTCTACAAAAGACATGCTTTTATTAAGAGGAAGTCCGGAAGATAGAAGAAATTGGCTTGATAGAGCTATATCACAGATATATCCGGCATACGATGAAAGATTATCTAAATATGATAAAATTCGAATTCAGAAAAATAATCTTTTAAAAAGTGAAGTAATAGATAAAGCGCTTTATGATATTTATAATGAGCAGCTTGTAATAACAGGAGCTAACATTATATTTCTCAGAAAAAAATTTTTAAAAGAAATAGAGCAAATTGCATCGGTTAAGCATAATACAATTAGTGAATCCGAAAAGTTTACTCTAAGTTATACTTGTCCTAAAGATAACATAGAAGATATCTCAGAATACTTAAAACTGGAACTTAGAGAGAGAAAAAAGGAAGAATTCGCAAGAAAACAATCATGCGTAGGTCCGCACAGAGATGATATTATATTCAAAATTAACGGAGCCGATGCTACGAAATTTGCATCTCAAGGACAGCAGAGAACTTTAGTACTCTCTTTAAAGTTATCGGAACTTGAAATTATTAAAGACAAAACCGGTTTTTATCCAATATTACTTCTGGATGATGTTCTTGCAGAGCTTGATGACAGAAGACAAAATTACCTTCTTAAATCTATTGATAAAAATACACAAACAATAATAACATCTGTTGATACATTATTATTTGAACAAGAATTTCTTAAAGATGTTATAATTTACAATATAGAAAACGGAAAGATTAGTAAACAGGAGACTTTATGATACTAGTAACAGGCGGCGCAGGATACGTAGGAAGCCATTTTGTAATGGCACTTTTAGAAAAGGGAGAAGATGTAATTGTTTTTGATAGTCTGGAACTTGGACATATGGAAACAATAGAAACACTAAAACAATATGGGAATTTAAAATTTATTAAGGGAAACTTAAAACATCTTGACGACATTCGCGGAGTTTTCATGTCTAATAAAGATATAACAGCTGTTGCACATTTTGCCGCATATTCTCAAGTTGCAGAAAGCGTAAAAAATCCGCAAAAATATTATTATAATAATGTTTACGGAACGCTTAACTTGTTAAATGCCATGCTTGAATTCAATGTAAAAAAGATTGTTTTCTCATCAACAGCCGCAACATACGGAGAACCGGTTTACACTCCAATTGATGAAAAACACCCTCAAAACCCTATTAATCCGTATGGGATGTCAAAACTTATGATAGAAAAGATTATGGATGATTATGATAAAGCATACGGCTTAAAATCAGTAAGACTAAGATATTTTAATGTTGCAGGTGCTGATTCCTCTTCAAGAATCGGAGAATGGCACGAACCAGAAACACATCTTATTCCAAATGTTTTAAAAGCTACTTCGGAAAAAACATTTAAAATGTTTGGGACTGATTATGACACCCAAGACGGAACTTGTGTCAGAGATTATATAAATATTGAAGACTTAGCACAAGCTCACTTAAATGCTCTTGAATATTTAAATAACGGTGGAAAAACAAATTACTTTAATTTAGGCACAAAAGACGGTAATAGTGTTAAAGAAGTGTTCTCCGCTTGCGAAAATATAAAAGGATGTTCAATTCCGTTAGAAATTTGTCCGAGAAGAGACGGAGATCCTGCAACACTTGTAGCTGATAATTCTAAAGCAAAAGATGTTCTTAATTGGATTCCTAAGAATGATTTAACATATAGTATAAAGACGGCTTACGAGTGGGAAAAAGTTTTATCTTCTAATTAAAATATTTTTCTTCAACCTGAGCACAAATAATATGTCCTAACATAATATGAGCTTCTTGAATAGCCGGTGTAGATGACGATGGTACGTGAATAATATAGTCACATAATTCATCCATTTGAGCGCTTGTTTCTCCTGCTAAACCAACGGTTATAACATCTTGTTTTTTTGCTGCTTCCAAAGCTTTAATTATGTTAGCAGAATTTCCGCTTGTAGAGATTGCAATAAAAACATCTCCCTTGTCTGCAATACCTTCAATTTGTCTTGCAAAGCAGTATTCATATCCAAAATCATTACTGATTGCAGTTAGAACAGATGTATTAACTGCTAATGATTGAGCTTTGAGAGCAGGACGGTTAAAATAGAATTTTGCAACTAATTCTCCTGCTATATGTTGAGCATCTCCGGCACTTCCACCGTTTCCTGCCGTTAAAACTTTACCGCCGTTTTGATAAGTCTCAACAATCACATTTACTATTTCATCAATTGTTTTTAGGATTTTTTCGTCGTTTAAAATCTTTGTTTTTGTATCAATAGAATTTTTGATATAAGCCTTTATATCCATATAACTCCCTTATGAAGAGTTGGAAAATATGATTTTTTCACCCAATCTCTTACATATCAGAATTATCACATGCTGATTTTTTTATATCAATAATATTACTGAGGATGCGGAAAAAGTCGAAAGGGGTAAATGAGGGATGACGGAGCTTCGTCAAGCTACTCCGCCTATAGAAAAACAATTTTTCGGACTTTTTCAAATCCGACCTTAGGTGTGTGAAAGTCAGACTAGGTGCGGGATAGCACGTAGTCTGGCTTGAAACCGTTCCCCAGAGTTTGCAGGGAAAATTTTAATTTTTCCGCAAACTCTACAAATTTTACAAACAAAGCTCGCGAAAAAAATAAAATTTTCGGACTTTTATCACATTCTCGTACTGTTTTATAGTTTGTTTTTTTATAAATTTGTACTTATATTTTGGTTATAATACAATATACATAATAGTTTTTATGTTTTATAAAAGGAGTAAATATGCTTGATACAACAGCGTTTGGGAAAAATGATATTAGAGGTATATATGGAGAAAATGTTACGGAAGAACTTTTCTACTATACAGGCAGAGGATTTGTTCAATATTTAGTCAGAGAAGCAAGAAAGATTCCATCTGAAATATGGATTACAGTATGCAGAGATGCAAGATTGCATTCGCCAGCTCTCTCCAAATCTCTTATTGAAGGGATACGTTCTTGTGGAGCAAATGTTGTTGACATGGGACTTGCACCAACTCCTATTGGATATTATTCTGAAGCAGCCGGTATCCCGCCATATTTAACAAAATACATGCAGGTAACAGGCGCATTGATTATTACCGCAAGTCATAACCCGAGTCAATATAATGGTTTAAAAATGACGTATGCAAAACAAACTCTTGGTGAATCACAAATAAAAGTTGTAAAAGAATTAACAGAAGAAGAGTTTAAACTTCAAATTCCTCCTGTTCCATTTGGCCAGTACGTTGAATATGATTTAATTCCAGACTATATAGAAGATTTAAAAAAACGTTTTGGCAGAGTAGGAGAAGGTATTAAAGTTGTTGTGGACAGTGCAAACGGTACAGGAGGTGTAGTTGCACCTAAACTATACAGAGCACTTGGATGTGAAGTTATTGAACTATATTCTTTACCTGATGGACGTTTCCCACACCATCATCCGAATCCGAGTGATGAAAAAACTCTTAATGATATCAAAAAAGCTGTTGTTGCAAATAAAGCGGATATTGGTATTGCTTTTGACGGTGATAGTGACAGAATCGGTGTTATAGATTCTAATGGAAATTCTCTGACGGGCGATAAACTTTTATTGATTTATTCGGAAGATATAATTAAAGAATATAACCAAAAAGGGGTTAAACCGTTTATCGTATCAGAAGTTAAGTGCTCACAAGTCTTGTATGATACAATAGACGCTAGTGGCGGAATTGCTGTAATGTGTAAAACAGGACACGGCTTTATCAAATCAAAAATGCGTGAAACCGGTGCTGTATTGGCGGGAGAAATGAGTGGTCATACATTCTTTAAAGATAAGTATTTTGGATTTGATGATGCTGTTTATGCAGGATGCAGAATTATTGAAATTATATCCAATAAAAAGAAAGCTAATCCGGAATTTAAAATTTCTGATATGCTAAAACCTTTTGATTTAGTTTATTCTTCTTCTGAAGTTCGTCTTCCTTGTCCTAATTCGTTAAAGAAACCTACATTAGAAAGTTTTCAGGCGGTAATTGCAGAAAATCCTAATTTCTTTGGAGTTCCTATAAAAGATATTATAACTTTAGATGGTATGAGAATTGTATTTGAAGGTGCTGAAGAAAAAACCGGCGGCTTTGCACTAATTCGCCAAAGTAATACTGAACCTGTATTTACGTTACGTTTCGAAGCAGATTGCAAGGAAACTGCGGAAAAATATGAAGAGCTTATGGTAAATAAATTATTGGAAATTATTCAAAATACATCAAAAAATATTGCAGGTGTTGTTTAATCTGAATAAAAAAGAGTATAACAATCTGTACATGTACATTTTTGCGTGATATTATATATAAAACATTTATCTAAGGAATTATTACGTATGAATACCGCAGAATATATAGTAAAAAAATTAGAAGAGCTTGGTATAAATGATTTTTTTGGTGTACCCGGTGATTACAATTTTAATCTGATATATGCAGTAGAAAATAATCCTTCCATGAATTGGATTGGATGTACAAATGAACTTAATGCAGGATATGCAGCAGACGGTTATGCAAGAATTAAAGGGTATGGTGCATTTATAACTACGTATGGCACAGGAGAGCTTAGTGCAATAAATGCAATTGCCGGCAGTATGGCTGAAAATATTCCTGTAGTGCATATTGTAGGATTACCTTCAAGCAAAAGTATAAAAAATAAAACGCTACTGCATCATAATTTGCAAGATGTTAATTATAATGCTTTTACTGAGGCATATAAAGCGGTTACTGCAACAACAGCATTATTAACTAAGGACAATGCTAAAATAGAAATCGATAAAGCAATAAAAATATTAGTAAAAGAAAAAAAGCCGATTTATATTGCAGTTCCTTTAGATATTGCAGAAATGGGAATTTCTGATAAAGACTCTTTTAATGATTGGCACAGTAATGAAAATACGTTAACAGAAGTTTGTTCGATAATTGTTCAAAAAATAGCAAATGCCGAAAAACCTCTAATAGTTGGGGACGCTTTAATAAAAAGATTTGACGCAACAATAGAATATAAAGAATTTTGTGAAAAATCAGGTATTCCGGTCTCAAACTTTCTTATGGGAAAAGGACTGATAGATAAAAATGCAAAAAATTATATTGGAACTTATTGCGCAGAATTCCAAAACTCGGATGTAGAAAAATACTTCAACGAAACGGATTGTTTAATTACAGTCGGAGCAATATGCAGCGATATAAATGCATTTGGCTTTAATGATTCTTTGAAAATTAAAAATCAAATTGCTATATATGGTACGCATACATACATAGATAGTACAAGATATGATGATATAAAAATGTCTGATGTATTAGAAAAGGTAACTAAATTAATAGAAACAAAGGAATATGTGATTGAAAAGTCAGCACCAATTCTTATACAAAAAGAGTCAGAAAATATTCCTATTACTTCTGATTTTTTATATACAAAACTTAAAAGTTTTATAAAAGCCAATGATATTATAGTTGGTGAAACAGGTACTGTTCAATATGGGCTTGCTCAAATTGATTGTCCATCCGATGTTAATATTGAAAGTCAATTGTTGTGGAGTTCTACAGGTTGGGCAACTGCTGCTGCTTTAGGGATTTCTATTGCAAAACCTGCTTCTAGAGTCATAGTGATTTCAGGTGACGGTGCTCATCTCATGACGGGTATGGAAATCGGAACAATTATAAAGAATGGATTAAAACCAATTTTTATTATTATTAATAACAAAGGCTATTCCACTGAACGATATTTGTCAAAGCAGCCACAAAACAATATGAACGATATTATAAGTATTAATTACGCAAAATTTGCAAGGATTTTTGATGGTGATGTATGGGCTACATCGGTTACCTCGGAAGAAGATTTTGACAAAGCATTGAAAGTCACTCAAATTATGAACAAGCTTTGTTACATAGAAGTAAAATTAGCCGAAATGGACATAGCAGAGCTTGCGCAAAAATTTCTGACAAAAACAAAGGACAATTCAGACTATCATAAACAAGGCGTATTGCCTAAAGAAAAAAATATTGTTTTAACAAATTATGCCGGTTCTTCAGGGTATGAAACCGTTGTGCATCAAGCATTTAGCGAAATTGATAAATTATTTAAAGCAGAGGATATAAATGAGTAAACTATTTGTTATATCCGGTTCCTCAGGAGTCGGTAAAGGTACAATAATTAATAAGCTTATGACAAAACATCCTGAATTAAAATTATCTGTCTCTTGTACAACCAGAGCAAAAAGAGACGGCGAACAGGAAGGAGTTAATTATTTTTATCTTAAACGTGATGAATTTGAAAATTGTGTGAAAAATAACGAATTTCTCGAATGGGCAGAATTTTCAGGGAATTATTACGGAACAAAGAAAATGTTTGTAGAAACATGTTTGAAACTAGGACAATATCTTATTCTTGAGATAGATACAAAAGGAGCACTAAACGTAAAAAGAATTATGCCGGAGGCTGTTCTTATATTTATTGCGCCACCTTCCATTGAAGAACTTGAACATCGTTTGCGGGGACGTAATACCGAAACGGAAGAAGCTATACAAAAAAGGCTTGCCTCTATTAAATTAGAAATAGAAAATTCTAAAAAATTTGATTATAAAATTATAAATGATACTGTTGATAATGCGGTAATGAAACTGGAAGAAATAATATCCGCAAATATATAATACTGATATTTCAAATCGGAACAATTTATTTTGCTTAAAATATCTTAACTATTTGAAAAGTTTCAATGGTTAATATATGATATTATTGAATAATAGTGCTTGGAGAGATATGGAAAATAATTATTTTGCACTTTTAGCTAATGATGTGAAGAAATTATGGAATGGGCTTGACGGAGCGCAAAAACTCGGCATGCTCGGACTTATAGTTATAACGATAATTGCGGCAACGTTCTTTCTTTCAAAAGCTATGGAACCTGATTGGGTTGTTTTATACTCGGATTTGAACGAAGTTGATACAATCAGTATCGTTGAGGGAATGAAGAAAAATGGTTACAAATACAAAGTATCCGAAGACCGTAAATCGGTTTTAGTTCCTTCTAACGTAAGAGACGAAATGAGAGTTTTTGTTGCAGAAAATGACTTTATAAAAAATCAAGATTTGGGATTTGAACTACTTGATAATATGCAACTCGGCTCTACAGACTTTAAAAATAAACTTACCAAACAAAGAATTTTTCAAGGAGAATTGGTTCGTTCAATAGAAAAAATTCAGGGAATTAAACATGCACGCGTTCAACTTGCTGAACCGGAGCGTTCAATCTTTGAAGATAACGATGAAAAACCGACAGCGTCTGTAATATTGGGTTTAGAACCTGGTTATAAAATTAAAAGCCCGCAAGTTAAAGCGATTAAAAATTTGGTTGCTTATTCTATCCCAAGAATGACTACCGAGCAAGTATTTATTACAGACCAAAACGGTAACAGTCTGTCTGATGAAACATCAAAAAATTCAACAGATATGGAAAGTTTCAAAAGTAATTTAGAAAAAGAAACAGCTAAAAAAGTTTCATCGGTATTGGAAAAAATTGTCGGCAAAGGTAACGTTTCTGTTCAAGTCAATGCAGATATAGATTTTAATTCTGCTAAAGCAACAATTGAAAGTTATATTCCTTTAACAGATGAAAAAGGAACCGGTGTTGTAGCAAGTTCTCAAACAGAAACAGAAACCTATGAGAACCCAAACAATATACAAAATCCACAGAACCTTACTCCGCCGGTTACAGTAAATAGAAATTTGAATTACTCTAAACAAAAAACCGCAATTAATTATAGTGTATCAAAAGAAGTGAAGCAAGTTGTGTATGCTCCAGGAACAGTAAAACGACTTTCTATAGCCGTAGCAATTAATAAGGTTTTGACTGATAGTGAAAAAGAGGAAGTTAAAAATCTTATACAATCGGCAGCAGGTATTGATTTTTCAAGAGGAGATGCAGTTTCGGTATCAGGTTTGCAATTTGAAGGTGCAAACATTGATAAGCAAGCTCAGGAAGACTTTACAAAACAATATCAACAAGAACAGTTATTCTACTTTATTGGCACATCAGTAGTTCCTTTGGTAGTTGTCTTAGTTCTCGGCGGATTTGCATTACTTGTATTAAGGAATTTTGTTGCGAAAATGCCAAGTGCAAAAAGAATCGAGCGCAGAATTGAAGAGATTGCTGATACACGACCGGAAGAGGTCGAACAAGAAGAAGAAATTCAGCCGGTTCAAGCAACGCAAAGGGAAATAAAATCTCAAAAAGAACAAAGTATCAGTGAATTGAATGAAGCAGTAATGGCTGCACCAGAGGAAGCTGCCAAATTACTTGTTTCATATATCAAGGACTAATTAATGGGCATTGAAGAAATAAAAAAAGCAAAAGAAGAGGCCAAAAAGGTTATAACGCGTCCAAGTCAGAAGGTCGCAGCACTTCTGATTGCTCTTGGTCCAACAACTGCTTCTGAAATACTCAAAAATATTAAAGATGAAGATTTACTTGAACAAATTACGCTTGATATTGCAAATTTAGGAAAAGTTTCTGATGAAGATTTAAACGACGTTCTTAATGAGTTTAAGGCAGTATTTCAGGCAAAGAACTTTGTTGCATCAGGTGGTGTAAATTATGCAAAACAATTGTTATCACAAGCATATGGAGACTCTGAAGCGGCAAAGATGCTCGAAAGAGTTAATTCAATGGTTAATACTAATCCATTCTATTTCTTAAATGAAGCGGATCCTTCACAACTTGCTAACACATTTGCAACAGAAAATCCGCAATTACTGGCATTAATTCTTGCATATATAAGACCTGAACTTGCTGCTCAAGTATTATCATATTTACCTCCTGATATACAGGCTGTTGTTTCAATGAAAATTGCAAATATGACACCTACAAATCCGGAGATTCTTTCTACGATTGAAGATATTGTTGAAAGAAAATTTTCAGCTCTTTTGGTTCAAGATTTTTCAAATGCCGGTGGTGTCGAATCTTTAGCTAACATATTGAACTGTTGTGACCGTGGAACCGAAAAAAATATTATGGAATGGCTTGATATAGAAGATCAAGAAATGGCGCAAGAAGTCAGAGACTTGATGTTCGTATTTGAAGATATCATTATACTCGATGACCGTGCAGTTCAAAGATTGCTTAGAGAAGTTGACACAAAAGTTCTTGCTACTGCTCTTAAAGGGACAAAAGAAGAAATTAAAGATAAAATATTCAAAAACATGTCAGAAAGAGCAAGACAAATGCTTAGAGATGATATGGAATATCTTGGTCCTGTTCGTGCAAAAGAAGTTCAGGAAGCACAGACCAATGTTGTTACTGCAATCAGAAATCTTGAAGCAACCGGTGAGATTACAATTACCCGTGCTAGTGTTGAGGATGAATTAATTGAGTAGTAATCAAGGAAATAATAACAGATTTCAGAGAAAAAATATTCAATTTGGTGATAGTTATGTATTGCCGATTGAACAATCTAAAGTTACGTTATCACAGGCTAAAGTAAAAAAAATACTTGAAGAAACAGACGCAAAAGCTCAACAAATTGTAGATGCCGCTGATAATAAATCTCAGATTATAGTTCAAACTGCAAATAACGAAGCAACAAGAATTATAGAAGATGCAAAAAAAAGAGCGCAAGAAGAGTACGAAGCTATAAAAGCACAGGCTTATCAGGAGGGATTTCAAAAAGGTGAAGCTGACGGCTTAGAAAAGTTTACTCAAGATGCCCAAGAAGCTTTGGATTCTCTTGAAACACTGGCTAAAAGTTCGTTTGACATGAAAAACAATATTATTGATTCTGCATCAAGAGATATTATAGAACTTATAAATGCCATTTCCGACAAAGTTTGTCATACAAAATTTAATCCGCAAGTTTTGTATCAAATAATTACGGATTCAATAAAATTATTAAATGATAAAGAAAATATAACAATAATAGTAAATCCTAAACTTGCTGCCTCTGTGCAAAAAATGATTCCGAATTTTAAAAGTTCTATACAAAATTTGCAATTTGTTAAAGTTGTGGAAGATAATTCAATATCTCCAGATGGTGCAATTGTAGAAACTCCGACAACAAGACTGGATTCAAGAATTTCTTCTCAAATAAATGAAATTACACAAAAACTTTTGACTGGCGGTAGTGATGGAATGGGACAAAAATAGATATTTACAAATTATTCAAAATACCCAAACCATAAAAGAAGTTGGCAAAATCACCGAGATTATCGGTCTGACAATTGAGTCTGACGGTCCAAAATCTTCAATTGGTGATTTATGTTACATATATAACAATTTAAATAATAAACCTATTATGGCTGAAGTTGTTGGTTTTAAACAGGGTAAGATTTTACTTATGCCATTAGCTTCTCCCGATGGAATCAGACCCGGTGCATTTGTTATTAATTCAGGCGGGGCAATGAAAGTTGGTGTAGGGAATCAGCTAATTGGAAGAGTTCTGGACGGACTTGGTAATCCTATTGATAATCTAGGTCCGATACAGTTTACTGAATATCGTTCAACAGTAGCGGATGTCATTAACCCATTAAAAAGAAAACGTATTTCAGAACCGTTGTCATTAGGTATACGCTCAATAGACGGATTTATGACTGTCGGAAAAGGACAAAGAATGGGCATCTTTGCCGGATCCGGTGTTGGTAAGAGTACTACAATCGGTATGATGGCAAAAAATACATCTGCCCAACTGAACGTCATTGCATTAATCGGGGAACGTGGCAGAGAGGTAAAAGAATTTATTGAAGAAATCTTGGGCGCAGAAGGAATGCAGCGTTCCATTGTTATTGCAGCTACTTCTGAACAACCATCTTTAGTAAAAATTAAAGCAGCATTTGTAGCAACAACAATTGCTGAATATTTTAGAGATAAAGGTATGGACGTGTTATTTATGCTTGATTCTGTAACACGTATCGCAATGGCACAGAGAGAAGTAGGTCTTGCAATTGGTGAACCTCCTGCAACAAGAGGATATACTCCTTCTGTTTTTGCAATAATGCCAAAGCTTATGGAAAGAGCCGGTACCAATGAATACGGAACAATAACAGGATTATATACAGTTTTAGTTGAAGGTGATGATTTTAATGAACCTATTTCCGATACAGCAAGAAGTATATTAGATGGACACATTGTTCTATCAAGAGATTTGGCTCATAAAAACCACTATCCAGCTGTTGATGTTTTGCAATCTTTAAGCCGTGTAATGGGTGATGTAACAACAAAAGAACATAGGGCTGCAGCCGGAGTTTTAAGGAATTTACTCGCAGTACATAGAAAAAATGAAGATTTGATTAATATTGGAGCTTATGTAAAAGGTTCAGATCCTGTTTGTGATAAAGCAATTGCAATGATGGACGATATAAATTCATTCCTTTTACAATCTACAAATGATAAAATAGAATATGAAACAACTATTCAAGAATTATTGCAGTTGGGGCAACTTGCAGGTGCAGGATAGTTTTATGCCGCAATTCTGCTATATATAAATTTATTAAATTTATTTTCAACAATTTTGGCAATTTGCGTAAAAATGTTCTCCGATTCATATGGAGAATACATCCTTACAATTTTTGCTTTTTGAGTCGTTGATTTCGGTCTAAAGAATGGATTTTCCAATTCTTTTATTAATGCTGCTTTTCTTTCTTCACCATTAGATAATTCAATGATTCTTTTTGCATTATTAAAAAATACATTAGCTTTTTTCAAGGGAACAATATTTATAATTTCATTAAGTTCAGCGATGGAACTCACTCGTAAATCTTTATTTATAGCTTTTTGTATAAACGTTCTTGCATCAGTATCTTTGTCTATCCTATCAAATAAACTCTTCATTTCTACAATTTCTGCTGCAGTATTTTTGCCTTTGGTATATTTAAATCTATCCAAAATAGCATTTCTTAATTTGGTATTATCGGAATTAAAAGAATTATACATATCTATAACAGTAGCTTTT
>CADBTL010000006.1 GCA_902797575.1 uncultured bacterium | reverse complement strand
CAGACTAGGTGCGGGATAGCACGTAGTCTGACTTGAAACCGTTCCCCAGAGTTTGCAGGGAAAATTTTAATTTTTCCGCAAACTCAACAGAGATATAATTGCCTAATGTCATTGCAATGCTTCGAGTGCAGCTATTTTCATAAGTTTGGTATCCGGAGTTTTTCCTGTCCAAATCTCTATTGCACGTTCAGCTTGATAGATTAGCATATCCAATCCGCCAATAGTTTTAAAACCACGTTTTTCAGCCTCTTTTAGCAGAATTGTTTTGGTAGGATTATAGACAATATCGTATACAACAGCACTTGGATTCAAACCATCCAAATCTCGCGGTTCTAATGCCATTTGGTCTGCAATATATCCTTTCATACCAATAGGAGTTGCATTGACTACAATTGATGTATCAGCTAGACTGCGCATATTTTGAATTTGATAAACATTAAATTCTATATCAGGGAATTTTGTTCGAACATAATTTACTGTTTGATGAGAGTTGACTATATTTCTTGTATAAAAATCAATATTTTTGACACCTTTTTCGGAAAGACCTACTACCGCAGCACGTGCAGCACCGCCTGTGCCTAATATGCTTGCGGTTTTACCTTTTAAATCAACATCAGCAGGGATTGCTTTTTTGAATCCGTAAATATCGGTATTATATCCGTAAAATTCTCTATTCTCCGTAACTTTTACCGTATTTACGCATCCTGCAATATTTGCATAATCATCAATGTCTGTTAGAAATAGCGACATCGGAACTTTCAGCGGAATTGTTACATTAAAACCTTGATAGCCATTTGTTTTAATATACTTTATTCTGTCTATTAAATCTTCTGCAGGTGTTTCCATTACATCGTATTGAACATCTTCCCCAATACTGTTTAACCCTGCTTTTTGAATTACGGCAGATATTGAATGTCCTAAAGGATATCCTATTATTCCGAGTTTATACATACCAACCCCCTTCTTAAAATGATTATACATTACAAAGAAGAATATTGAAATATTTTAATATGATATAATCAAATAGTAAGAATAAGTTATTGAGGATAAAATATGTTAAAATCA
Source organism: uncultured bacterium (assembly GCA_902797575.1). GTDB lineage: Bacteria > Cyanobacteriota > Vampirovibrionia > Gastranaerophilales > Gastranaerophilaceae > CAG-196. The sequence continues at coordinate 2,741 of CADBTL010000006.1, read as the reverse complement.
GTTATTTTGGCAGCAGGCAAAGGTACAAGAATGAAATCTGATACTCCAAAAGTTCTGCATACAATTTTTGATAAAACTTTAGTCGGATACGTAATCGAAGCTGTTAACGGAACCGGCATGGCAGCCGAAAATTTTGTTATAGTAGGACATCAAGCGGAACGAGTTGAGGAATTTATAAAAGACAATTATAAAAACGCTAGAACGGTTCTTCAATCACCGCAATTGGGAACAGGACATGCCGTAAGCATGGTTTTACCTTATTTAGAAGACTTTGATGGTGAAGTCATTATTTTATGTGGCGATACTCCGCTTATAACCTCTGAAACTTTAAAAGAATTTGTTGAATACCATAAATCAAATAACTCTGATTTAACAGTAATGAGTGCAATATTTAATAATCCTGCTAATTACGGAAGAATCATCCGTGGGAAAAATAATGGGGTAGAGGCAATTGTTGAAGAAAAAGATGCAACTCCTGAACAAAAAAGGGTAAATGAAATTAACGCAGGAATTTATTGCATTGACTGGAAGAAAGTTAAGCCTGCTTTTTCTGAATTAAAAACAAACAATGCGCAAGGCGAATACTATTTAACAGACATTATTAAATGGGGAAATGAACAAGGTTTGAAGGTTAATGCATATATTCTGAAAGATAATACTGAAATTTATGGTATTAACTCTAAAGCAAACCTTGCAGAAGCAACAAAGTATTTGAATCAAAGAATTTTAAACAAACATTTAGCAAATGGTGTTACAATTGTAGATCCTACTGCAACTTGGATAAGCCCTGAAACAGAAATTGAACCGGACACTGTAATTTATCCTTCTACATATATAGAAGGTAAAAACAAAATCGGTAAAAATTGCAAAATCGGACCGTTTGCGCACCTTAGAGGCGGTGTGATTATAGATGATAATGTGAAAATAGGCAATTTTGTAGAGGTTAAAAAAGCGCACATTAAATCACATACAAATGCTTGTCATTTAACATATATCGGTGATGCGGAAATTGGTTCAGGAGTAAATATAGGTGCCGGAACAATTACAGCCAATTATAACCCTTTAACAAAAGAAAAGAGCAAAACTATAATCGGAGATAACGTAAAAATCGGCTCTAATTCTGTTCTTGTTGCACCTGTAAAAATTGAAGAAGGAACAAATGTAGGGGCTTTAAGCGTAATAACGAAAGATTTACCGGCATGGGCGCTTGCAATAACAAGAGCACCGCTAAAAATAGTTGAAAATTGGGTTCGCAGACAAATAAAATGATAAATTATAATAACACTGACAAAAGATACAACCAATTCAGCGAACATTTGAAGTCCAAATTCGGCGCAAAAGTATATAAAATCACATTGGATGCAGGATTCTCCTGTCCAAATCGAGACGGAACAATATCAAATCTGGGATGTATTTTTTGTGATGACAGCGGAAGCTTTTCTCAAGCACATTCAAACCGTTTAAGTATAGAGGAGCAAGTTAATACTGGAGCAGAAACTCTTAAAAACAGATTCAAAGCTCAAAAATTTATGTCATACTTTCAAGCATTTTCTAATACTTATAAACCTGTTAATGAGCTTGAAAAAATATACAAATCCGCGCTTTGCAGAGATGATATTGTCGGAATTTCAATAGGAACACGACCTGATTGCATTGACGATGATAAATTAAATTTAATAAGTTCGTTTACCCACGATTATTACACTTGGATTGAGTATGGCTTACAGTCGGTTCATGATAAAACACTCAAAAAAATTAACAGAGGACACGACTACAAAACGTTTCTGAAAGCTTATGAACAAACAAAAGAAAGAGGCATCAACACTTGTCTGCACATTATACTTAACCTGTTTGAAACGTATGATGAGATGATGGAAACAGCAAAAACAATAGCAAAACTTGAACCTGACGGAGTGAAAATCCATATGCTTTGCGCATTAGAAGGAACTAAGCTTGCAGACATGTACAAAGCGGGAGAAATAGAATTTATGAGCGAAGATGATTACGTTTCGACAGTTTGCGACTTTCTGGAATACTTACCACCAAAAACTACTATTCATCGGCTTGCAGGAAACGGGCTAAGAACAGAGCTTGTTGCACCACGCTGGATTGGCAGAAAATTGGATACCTTAAATCGAATAGACCGAGAATTTTTACGTAGAAATTCTTGGCAAGGAAAACTATATTAATATAGTTACATTAATGCAAATCCTTTTTTTATAAGCAGAATAACATAACGTAACTCAGTCTTTCTTCATTTACCCCTTTACCCCTTTTACAACAGGCGGAGTAGTTTGACGCAGCTCCGTCATCCCTCACTTACCCCTTTACCCCTTTTCAACAAGCGGAGTAGTTTGACACAGCTCCGTCATCTCTCACTTACCCCTTTTCAACAAGCGGAGTAGCTTGACGCAGCTCCGTCATCCCTTCATTTACCCCTTTACCCCCGACTTTTTCCGCATACTCCATTAGTAACGTTGTGTAACAATTTCTTAACTTTATTGCAAAATTATCTTGAACAAGTATAATTTATTTTGAAAAGTGTATTACACATAAATAAGAGGATAAAAAACATGAGTACATTAGAAAAAGTAAAAAAAGTTGTTGTAGATCAATTAAGCTGCGATGAATCATTAGTAACTCCTGAAGCTAGTTTTACTGCTGACTTGGGTGCTGATTCTTTAGATACAGTTGAATTAGTTATGGCTTTCGAAGAAGAATTCGGTTGCGAAATTCCTGAT
>CADBTL010000005.1 GCA_902797575.1 uncultured bacterium | reverse complement strand
CTATAAATTAAACGAAAACCCTCTCTTAGAATATCAAGTTTTCAAATCTTATCAGATTTTCAAACTGATATTCTTTTCTCCCCCAAAGAGAGATTTTATTGTTAACCTCCTGCGGGAGAAGTATGGTTCACCCCCTTCATTTACCCCTTTTTCAACAGGCGGAGTAACTTGATTAGGCTCCGTCACCCTTCATTTACCCCCCCCCTCATTTACCCCTAGGTCGTGGTGGAAATCACTCTGCGGTTGTGGCCTATTACTTAAATAATATTTATCTCTACTTCGAATTTGCGATTCCAGGGATAAGTATAAGTTATTATTGGATTAAGGCTTTCCGGCTCTAATTTATTAATAATTTTTTCTTCATATTGGCTCATTAACTCTTTTATATCGCATGGTTTATTTATTTTAGCTCTTACATTCGCTTGATAAGCCCAATCATCCAAGTATCTTATTAACTGTAACTTTTTAAAAGCATTCTCGTTATATTCCTTTGCGATATATTTTACTTTTAATGCAGCAAGCAAGCTTCCTAAAGTATTAGCGCTGGTATTCCATGCTGAATATCCGTACTCAGGAAGCCTATTTTTAAATAATTCTTCTACAAACGCATTATCTGCACCATTTGCATACCGAACATCCGCAACAGCATACGGTTTATTAGGCGAGATAAACGAGTTTGAATATGGAATAGTTTCCCAATTCATAACTAACTCACCTTGTTTTTCTATAAAATTATTTATGACCAAAACTACATCAGCGTCTTCTTCGGAATTAACAACCTTAAATCCGCCTAAATCTAATTGTCCTAATACAGATTGCTCTATAGTTACATCTTCATAATTGGATATACAATTTTTGTAATCAGGTTCCGTAAAAAGCGGATATATTTTAACATCCTTTTTAATTGACCTTGATAAGAGTGTTAACGGAATCTCATCAGCCCCTGTTTTTGTTTTTCCTCCCAATTTTTCAAGTTCGCGAGCTTCTGCAACATTAAAACCGTACTCGGCGCAATCGTCTTTAGAAAATATTAAAGCCTCAAACAAGCCTTCTTTTTGAAAATCTAAATACATTTTATTTATTTCAAAATTTCGTTTCCTTGTTGATATGTAATCCTCTAATATTTCTTTAGGAATATCAGTATCCGGAGAATATCCTATTTTATCCGACAAAAAAGAATATTCAAAAATCTTTTTTCCCCAGTTTGACCAATATTCTTTTTCTTCTTCATTATAATTATTATTTGAAATTCGCATGATGCTGGAAAACGCATAAACATTCTTGCCGGCTATAAGTTTTCGGATTTGATTAACCCTTATTTTTAATTCTTCTAATGTTTCATTACTTCTTCTGGAAGGTATTAATCCTCCGTACACTAATGTGTCTAAAGAAAGAATCATAATATCGGTTTTTGGAATATTTTCGAGCCAAACAAACAGTTTATTTATATCGGCTGTTTTTTTTAAATCTCCTAAATATTCTCTGGGCGGAATAAAAAGTTCGATACTTTTATCAATAGCACAAATATCTTTTGCGAGATTATAACACACAGGACGATTATCAATAGGAATAAAACAAACTTTCATATATTAATTATAACACATCGAATTAGTTTTTTATTTATAATACCAGTATATAATTGAAATAGGTTTATTTTCTTTATATCATAATAAAATAGGATATTAAATAATTGGAGAATTAATAATTAAAATGGATTTGATACAAACTATAAAACAGACTCAAGCATACAGAAATTATTCAAGAATGTGGCCTTATGTAAAACCGTTTTGGTTTAGAGCATTGTGTTCAATGCTTATTTGTATTCCAATAGGTTCTTTGGATGCAGTTATTGCTCTTGCGCTAAAACCATACATGGATTTGGTTATGGTTGAAAAGAGCGTTAATTCTCCGTGGTACATACCGCTGGGTATTGTAGCTTTTACGACTATACAAGGCGGTTTAAAATATTTATCTTCATATCTTTCAACTTGGGTAGGCGGAAGGATTACAAACGGATTAAAGTTTGACTTATTTAAAAAACTGCTAACATATCAAACTTCATTTTTTGATAAAAGAAAATCGGGAGATGTCGTTTTCCAATTTAATAACCAAGCAGACATGGCATGTTCAGGTTTATTGGATAATTTGAGCGTATTTACTCAAAGGATATTCTCTTCTATATCGTTAGTTTGTGTATTGTTTTACAATTCATGGCAGTTAGCTTTGATTGCTTGTGTTGTTCTGGCATGCGCTTTTGCACCGGTAGCTAAATTACAAAAACGCATTAAAGATGTAATGAGTAAAACAGTTGTTGCTGATTCTGCCATTATTACAGAATATAACGAAGTTTTCGCAGGTAACAAAACTATTACTTCATATAATTTACAAGAAAATCAAACTAATAAATTCAAGTGGATTTTGAGTAACATATTTACATTAAGAATAAAAATGGTACAAAAAACTCAATGGTTATCACCTATGATGCACGTAATTGTTTCAGTAGGTATTGCGGCTGCTATTGGTTACGGTTCTCACTTAATTATGACAAATACTATTACATCAGGTAACTTTGTTTCATTTATTACAGCCCTTATCCTTCTATATACTCCGGTTAAAAACATAGGAAATAACTTAAATTCAGTACAAATGTCATTCTTTGCAATTGAAAGAATTTTTGATTTATTGGAAACAATTCCCGAAATACGTGATAAAGAAAATGCTAAGGTTCTTGGAGATTCACATTCATCTATCAAATTTGAACATGTTAATTTTGAATATGTAAAAAATACTCCTGTATTAAAAGATATAAATTTAGAAGTCTCAAAAGGTGAGACAATAGCCCTTGTCGGAAACTCAGGAGGAGGTAAAACTACATTAGTTAATCTACTTCCAAGATTTTATGATGTTAAATCCGGTTCAATAAAAATAGATGGTATTGATATTAGAGATTACACATTAGAATCTTTAAGACGTCATATAGCTGTAGTATTCCAAGATAATTTTCTTTTCTCCGGAACAATAAAAGAAAATATTTTATTAGGAAAAGAAAATGCTACTGATGAAGAAGTTAATCAAGCTGTTAAAATGGCATATTTAGATGAATTTGTTGCAACATTAAAAGACGGACTAAATACACAAATAGGAGAACGTGGTATTTTGTTATCCGGCGGACAAAAACAGCGTGTAGCAATTGCAAGAGCATTTTTAAAGGATGCACCTATAATTATCTTAGATGAAGCTACATCAGCACTTGATAATAAAGCAGAAGCTATTGTTCAAAGAGCTATTGAAAACCTTATGCAAAATAAAACTGTATTTGTAATTGCTCACAGACTTTCTACCGTTAGAAATGCAGATTGTATCGCTGTTATAAATGAAGGACAATTAGCAGAACTTGGAACACACGATGAATTAATGAGTATTGAGCATGGCAAATATAAAGCTCTTTATGATATGCAATTCAGTAAACAAGAAAAAGAAATTGTAAATTGTTAATGTTATAGAATAGACAATTATGGAAATAAAGCTTGTCATATGGGATTTAGATAATACTATTTGGGATGGCACTCTTGCTGAAAAAGAAAATGTTATCTTAAAAGAATCTCGTTTAAAACTAATAAAAGAATTAAACAAAAAAGGAATTGTTAATTCTATTTGTTCAAAAAATAATTTTCAAAAGACAAAAGACTTTATGGTATCGCAAAATATATGGGAGGATTTTGTTTTTCCAAAAATTGAATTTGCGCCAAAAGGAGAGCTAATAAAAACTATTTTAAATGAAATGCATCTGAGAGCCGAAAATACATTATTTATAGATGATAATGACTCTAATTTGCAAGAAGCCTTATTTTATAATCCTAATATTAACATTCTTAATGAACGAGAATCTGAAGAATTTTTCTCAAAAATACTTTGTACCCAAAAAGATGACAATAATTTTAAACGTTTCAAACAATACAAATTATTGGAAGAAAAAACTAATGCTGTCAAAAAGTATTCTTCTAATGAAGAATTTTTAAAACAAAGTAATATAAGAATATCATTTTTGGATTTTGAAGAAAATTTGTTTGACAGATTATATGAACTATCAGAAAGAACAAATCAATTAAATTTTACTAAAAATCGAATGACAAAGGATGAACTTCATGAGCTTGTAATTAATAAATCAATACAAACTAAATTAATTCATGCATATGACAACTATGGAGATTACGGAATTATTGGATTTTATTCTTTATTCGATAATAAACTTATACACTTTGTATTTTCGTGTAGGATAATGAACATGGGGATAGAACAATTTGTTTATCAATATTTAAATTATCCAAACATCGATATAATTGGAGATGTAGCATCTACTTTAGACCAAAACAGTAAAATTGATTATATTAAAATAGAATCACAAAAAAAAGAAAATAATTATGAAGGCGAATCAATAGAAGCCTTTTTAGAAGAAGATTCAAAAGTAAAAATATTCGGTCTAGGAGCTTGCGATTTATATCATCCGATTGCATATTTTTCAATGCCTAATCAAGATTTTTTATATGAGTGTAATGTTTTTATAGGAAATGAAAGAGGGGTAAATGTTGGTACAGAATATATACGTTCGCAGCTGGAAATGAATAAAGAAGAAAAAGAATTTTGTAAACATCACTTCTACAATTACACCAGATATAATGTATTTAAATCAAATATATTCAATGAAGATTGGGATTATATTATTATGTCATTCCATGATGATATGATTTATAAAATATATAAAAACAAAAAAGACCCTAATTTAAGAGTTATTCTAAGTCCTGAACCATTATTTGGTCTAACTAGCGTTATAAATATAAACAACAAAACCAAATTACCTTATGAAGAACAAAAAAGATGGCTAAATAAAAACTTTAGCGAAGGACAGTATATAACCCAAGAGCGTTTTTTGGATAATTTACTATGGATAAAGGAACATACAAATAAATTCACAAAAATTGTTTTGATTTCCGGACCGGAAATCAATTATTTTAGAAAAAATCACCCCACGTGCCCTGAAACATTAGAACAAATAAAAAAAATCAACAAAGTTATCAAAGATGTAGGAAAAGACCACAGTGACCGTTTTTTAGTTGTTGATATAAATGATGTCATAAAAACAAAAGAAGATGTTACCGATTATGTTTTTCATTTAAAAGCAGAAACTGCATACAAGCTTTTTACAAATTTAATTCATACGATTATAGAAAAATCAAAAACGAATAAGCCACCAATGCTTAATGAAAAAATTTTAAAAGGTCGGAAACTTGGAATTTTAGGTTCTAATATTAGAGAGGTAAAAAATGCGTATTTTAATCTTAAACTTGGAAACTTAGAGCCTTTAATTATTAATAATATTTTCACCTCTGATTGTGACCAAGATATTTGTACTATAAATATGAATGATATCCTCAATGATCACAACAAATATTTTATAATTATTGCAGATAACAATAATTACCCTGCACACAGACAAACTCTAATGGAACATGGATTCAGTCCAATTTCTGATTTTCTTCAACTTAAACCAATTAAATATAAAAAAATTTGGCAAGATTAAATATTAGGAATTAAATTTTATAATGCAGCGTTCCGGCGATTGATTTATCAACATAATTAATAACCGTCATAGCAACGTCTTTAGTTTGAGATGTAGCATTAGCATTTTTCATTAACTCTTTGACAGAAATTGTCATATGAGGTAATGCTACAATTTTTCCAAGAGCCGCTTTTAAATTGTATTGTAATTCTTGCCATAAAGCTTTATTCGGGTCATATATATCCCGTCTGCTTATGTCTATCAACATCCCTTTGTCTCTGGCATTTTTTAGTGTTTTAACTTCTTCTTCTAGCTTGTTTATTTTAGATTCAACTGAAGGCATTGCATTTCTTATACCTATATAATTTTTCATATCAGAAACAAGCTGTTTATATTTATCAACAATTTCATCTTTATAAGTTGTCATATTTTCTACGGCTTGGTTTCTGGTATTAGAAAAAACACTTTTTTCGTAATAAAGTCTTTTCCATCCATTAAAGTTTTCTGATATTTCATTAACTTTATCTGTTTTATCATACGAATGAAGATGGTATAATGCATCTTCTTGTTTTCTTAATAATGCTCTATACTTATTTTTTAAAACAGAAAGAGATTCCTCTCTGTTCATTGAAGGCATTTCATCAATTTTACTACGAAGTAGATCTTTTGATAAATCGTTTATATAAAACGTTGTATCATGAACATCTAATGCTACTTTATATTGACCGTAATCATGAAATATCTTTTCGTTATCCGGAAGTTTATATGAAAAAAGAGTAATATCCTCCGGTGGTGCCATTTTACCGGTATTATTGTTTTCCCAGCAATACGGATAATATTCCATTTTCCAATTACCGTTATTATTATGGCTTTGATTAATAAATATACCATTAAAGTTTATACTGTTTGTTGATTGTATTTTCATTTTGAAACTCCTAACTATATTCTTTTAATAATCTTAATGCCTTGTGATGCATAATAATTTTTTAATTTATCAAATATAGGTATTAATTTAGCTTTAATATCTGCTATTTGAGTATTATTTTTAACTATGGCATTTTGAAGATTTTTTATTAAAGCAGGAACTTCTTGATTTTCTTTTGAAAGTTGAGATATTTTGTTTTCTCCCATTATTAAATCTGCAGTTAGCTTTTCTTTCTCGCGTGTTCGTTTCAGCAATAAGTCGATTAGTTCTTCTTTTTCGCCTTTAGCTGTATCTATACAACTTTCTGTATACTTTTTTAATTCTTCATATTTTTGCACCCTTTCTCCCAATGTTTCAAGGTATCTCCTACGGTATACATTACGTTGTCGTTCATTAGCAATTTCTATTTCGTTTTTATTTTTTTTATTATTTAATTCTTTAATTCGTCTTTCATTGTCTGAGTTTTTATCTTCCAAATATTCTTTCTCTGTTCTTAACCCATTTCCTTCTTCATAAATTCTTTTACAAGTTTTTGCCTGATCTTCCTGATATTTGGATTCATCAATTCTGTGTTCATAATACGCTGCTTTTTCTCTTTTTGTATCAAAAGGCATGTTATTATCATGTTTAATTTCATCAAGAGTTTTCCAATCAGCGTTTTCTAATCGTTTATAATATTCATATATTTCTTGATAATCTTGACCATAATTTTTACGCTCTGTCCCAAAATAATTCCTGCTTACTTCTTTATTAACATCAGGATAACTGGGTTCATTATCATAAACAATATAATCATGTTTTGATCTCAAATAATCATTAACAATTTCTTTTGGATTGGCAAAGTAAACCTGACCGGTACTTTTTGTATGAAAAGAACCTAGAGTTTTTTCTACACTTGGATTCGGTACCGGTATTTTTGTTTGACGCAAAACACCCGCTAAACTATCTGCATCGTTAAAATATAATCGATGACAGTCAAATAATAAACAGTCATTGTCATTTATATTGGAAATATACTTTGAATACCCTTTAAAAACCTGATTATTGCTGATTGGTAAAACTTTCATACTTAACTCCTTATAAAAATATATCCTAATACATATACACGTTGATATAAAAAATATTTTCATTAATATAAATCAAACAAAATTGGATATAAACATATTTTTAAGAAATATTAAATATAAAGAGTTTGCGGAAAAATTAAAATTTTCCCTGCAAACTCTGGGGAACGGTTTCAAGTCAGACTACGTGCTATCCCGCACCTAGTCTG
>CADBTL010000004.1 GCA_902797575.1 uncultured bacterium | reverse complement strand
TTATATTTAAATTTGGGTGTGGTGGGACTCGAACCCACGACCAATTGATTAAGAGTCAACTGCGCTACCAACTGCGCCACGCACCCAGATTATTTAATTTTCAAACGGTTTGTGGCAGTTGGTACCGCATGAATGCTCTCGCATTCGCGCTACCGCACCTCTCTATAAAACTTGACATTTAGTCAACTTTTCTCTCGGCAGAGTGCCACGCACCCAGATTGTTTTTAGACTTTGTGTAAATTTACTTTCAATGTGCATAAAATCATGCAAGATTTCATAACATGCTTATTGTAACACAAACAAATATATTTCAAGTTACTTCATATCAACTAAAAAAACATAAAAGTCAATCTATTGTGATAAGTCCTTTTGGGGAGAGTTTTTGAATATCACCCTTGCAAAACCCGTTCTTAATTTATCAAAACATTTTTTGAATATAGCAAGATTTAGTGTACCGCTTTGTCTATTGTATTTTAAAAATACATCAGCTGTTTTGCTACAAATTTTGCATTTTGCTTTTCGTACAAATATTGTTATATATATGTATTTAAGCATAGGCTTATTATACCACATTTTATGCGTTGCAATCAATGTTTGGTTTCTTTATAGCATCGAAAAGTTTATCCATTACTGTATCAGGCGCTTTTGCATCTTTGCCAAGTTCTTCAGATATTACCGCAAATCTTTGAGTATCAAAACCTTTCTTATTTGCATATTTCTTTGTTTTCCCAATAGACTTACCTTTGCTCATAATATCACCAAAAATTTTGGTAATTTTTACTGTTCCATTCTTATTTACTTCGCCTGTTACATTTAAAAGAGTTGTAGTGCCATCTTTCATTGGTATTCTTACTTTGCTTGTAATACCAAAATTAGGATTTGAGCTACTAGAGATTACGGATATATTCATTTCTTGTCCTTTCTATTGCTATATTAACTAAAACTTATAAAAAAATAATTTGCTACCTTAATCCTTTATAAAATTTAAGCAGATTTATATCTAATTGACTTTTTTAACAGAATCTCAATTATAACCAACTTTATTAACCGTTTGTATAATAAACATTTTTATTCGATTTTTTTAAATTTTAATTATAAGGAGACTACAAATTTGAAGAAGAAATTATTATCATTTTTACTCTTAGCATATTTTATTTTTAATCCAGTATTAAATTATGCAGCGGAAACAGAATCTTTACCTAATAATATTCAGGCTGCTGAAACAACACAATCCTCAAGATATCCGGATTATGCAAAAATGTATGTTGGAGAAGATAAGCACGAAAAATTCAATCGCAAAATGTTTAGTTTGAACATGAAGCTTAACAAGTATATCGCAAAACCTGCTCACATTCTCTGGTCTTCAATTATGCCTAAATTCGGAATCGACAGAATTCGTGACGCCTATAATAACATTGAATATCCTAAAAGACTTGCAAGTTGTATTCTACAAAAAGATGGTGAAGGCATAAAAAAAGAAACCCTAAGGTTTTTAACAAATTCAACAATTGGGCTTGGAGGTTTATTCGATCCTGCTGATAAAATATTTAAAGTAAAACCTACAAACGAAAATATGGAGCAAGCTCTTTGCAAGTGCAAAATGAATTCGGGTTCGTATTTTGTTATGCCGTGTTTGCATTCTTGCACACCACGCTCTCTATGCGGAAGAGCTTTGGAAGCAGCTTTAGACCCGTCTGTATATCTTGCGTCACCAATAACTTCTATCATTAAATTTGGACTTATGTTAAACAGAACGTCTTACATGCAACCGCTTGCTCATATGATTGAAACTACTTATGCTGATCCGTATGATATTCATAAAAAACTCTTTGGTATAGAAAATTACATCAAAAACTCTAATTACGATCGTCAAGAACTTTTAATTGAAGAAAAACAACTTGTCGAAGAAGGGCATCCTGAGCTTGCTGAGGAACTCATATCAGAATTTGGGGAACAATCGAACGCTTCAGGCCTTAAAAACGACAATGATTCATTGCTACCGCTAGCTGATGCGATAAAACCGGACATAATACTAGATGGATATAATAAGCAAACACCAGTCATTGATTCCATGAAAACAGCTTTTTTTGATGACAAAACTATCAATAAATCTATGTGGAATGAACTTTCAGTATGGAACAGAAGTTTCACAAAAAGAATTAAAACCGGCTCAGTATCTATAACAGAAGGTAGAGCACCTTATCAATTTAAATATTTATTACAAAAAGATAAAAATTCACCATTGATGATTTTTTACCCCTCCATCGGTGAAGGCGCAGGAAATCACCACTCTATTGTTTTTGCAAAAATGTTTTACGATGCAGGATATTCAGTAGTAATGCAGGGAAGTCATTTTCACTGGGAATTTATTAAAAGCATGCCGGAAGGATTTGCGCCTGGAATCCCATATACAGATTGCGAATATATTAAAAAGGTTACATCGGCTATTTTAAAAAATTTGGAAGAAAAATATGACTACAAGCCAAGAGAAAAAATAGTAATAGGTACTTCTTTCGGAGGCATTGCGACACTTTTTGTTGCTGATAGTGAAACGAAAAATAATTTACTAAATATAGATAAATACGTAGCAATATCACCTCCTATAGAACTAAAGTATGCATTAAAGCAGCTTGATAAAAACGGAGATGAATTTGATAAAAATTCACCTGAGGTCAAGGATAAAACAGCTCTTACGGCGGCTAAAATCTTACAATTATATGATTTGAAAGATGAAAAAAACTTTAAACTTGAAAAGCTTCCTTTTACTGAGGAAGAAGGTAAATTAATTACAACGTTTGTTTTGCGTCAAAAATTGTCGGATATAATTTATACTATTGAAAATCCACTAAATGATAAAAAGAATGATATTTACAAAATGATAAACAATATGAGTTATCAAGATTATGCCGAAAAATATTTAGGTCTATCCATTGATAATGATGATACAACTCAAACATCCTTATTTGCTCTATCGGATTTTTTATCTGAAAATAAAAATTATAGAATATACGAAAGCATTGATGATTATTTTATTAATCCGGAACAAATAAAACGACTTAAAGAAATCAGCGAAACTAAATTAATTTGTATTAATTGTGGCGCGCATCTCGGATTTTTATACAGAAAAGAGTTTTTGGATAATTTCAAAAATTTGGTATTTGGCTCAAATAAAAATAGCTAACTTACCCTTCTTCTAAAAGTGTTTTTTCGCCATACGCAGTCAATCTATATTCAGACGCACCTACAACACCGGTTAAATCCGGTAAACATTCAATATAATCTCTGTTTATTGCTTCTTGAATTACACTGTGGTCAAGTATTATAGCAATATTTTGCATTAATTTTGCATTCAATTGTTTAAGAGTAAACCTCGGTTTTTGTTCATATTGAGTAAAATAATATGCTGTCATTAACAAGTAATCTATTTTTCTTTCAATTTTACGTCCGCTTATAAAATTCAAAAAAGCATTGTCTTTTTTAATTGATGGATTCGGTTTAAAAGATAATTCAGTTTGCGGAGCATGCATTGAACGGTCAAGAATACTGTCAAAAACTCCTTGAACATTCAGATTTTCTGTTTCAATTGAAGGTTTTGATGAATCATCATTCTTAGAAACCGGAGAGTAAAATACATCGAGATTTTCATTCTTATCAACGATTTTTTCTTCTTTGGGCGTACTTGGCTTTGGAAGATTTTTTAATTGTTCTTCTATTCTTTTTTGAGTAAGTTCTTTCTCTGCATTAATTTGTGAATTTACTTGTTTAACGGCATCTTGCCCTTTATTTTTTTGAACATATTCAGAAATCTTTCTTACCCATTTTTCAAACTCGTCAATAATCATTTCTCTATCAGTTGTAGAGAAAGTAAGTTGATATTTTCCTTTTGTAACTTTGAATGAATAAGTTGTCATTGTTTAAACCTATCTTGCATTATCTTGCAACAGTTCATCTCTCCATTTATTGAGCTGCTCTTCAACAAACTCTAAATCATCAGACTTAAGTTCGATTTCTATATCGCCCTTTTTCATTTTGAATACGTATTCGTGCATTTTTACTCCTTTTTATGTTTGGTTGTATATGAAACTCCCCAACATAGAAAAGTTTAACTTAAAAGCTATAATCTTGCAAGTTTAAATAACGTCGTTTTTCTTCTTTTTTAATATTTTTGTTTTTGTTAGACTATAGCTATGTCAATATATTTAGATGCAGGAACAACTTATTCTAAAATTATAGCCAATGACAAAATTTTTGATGAAAAATTTTGCCTTCACAATTTTGAGGGGAAAAATTATTATATATTGCCATCAAAAATAATTAAAGAGCAGAATATAACACCAACTCGCTCTTGTGGTCATATGGCTTATGCTGATGAAAATGAAATTATAGCATTGGCTAATGGAGCAAGAAAAAAGAATATTGATGCTGACGCTACAGTTCTTGATTTAGGCAGTAGAGATGCAAAATGGATTAATTTTAAAAACGGAAAATTTCACGACATGGATTGGAATACATCATGTGCAAGCTCTACTGGTGCTACTGTAGAAATGCTTATGAAATTTTATGATGTAAATATGGATGATTTAAAATTTAATAGCGAACAGTTCTCGGTAACATGCGGAATTTTTGGAATGGAAAAAATAATGGATGCTATCTCAGGAGGATGTATTCCGGCAGAAGCAATTTCAAAATTCGTTCACGGGCTTGCTTATAATGCTTGGAATTTTGCACATAAACCTTCTAAATTATATTTGTCAGGCGGGTTCTGTGAAAACAAATGCTTTGTAGAATCCCTAAATACGTATTGTGAAGTTATTCCGCTCGGACGTTTTGTTCTTTGTGAAGGATTAATTCTTTAATTTTATATTTCAAAAATCCAACCTTTTGGCGGTTCAATTTCACCTTTTTGTATACCGGTTAAAGTATCATAAAGCTTTTGTGTAATTTCGCCGCACTTTTCCATTCCTGAAGGGAATGCGTATTCTTTACCATGATCTACAATTTTTCCGACAGGAGAAAGTACCGCTGCTGTTCCGCATAAAGCACATTCTTTAAAATCTGATAATTCTTCTTTATAAATTTCTCTCTCAACAGCTTTTAGTCCTAATATGTTTTCTGCAACGTACATTAAAGATCGGCGGGTTATAGAAGGAAGTATCGTTGAAGATTTTGGAGTTACTATTTCATTATCTTTTGTTACAAATATAATATTTGCACCGCCAGTTTCCTCTACTTTAGTTCTTGTAGCGGAATCAAGGTAAATATTCTCATTATATCCTTGATTATGCGCTTCTATTATAGCATGCAAACTCATTGCATAATTCAATCCAGCTTTTACATGTCCGGTTCCCCTCGGAGCAGCTCTGTCAAAATCAGGAACACGCAAAATGATTGGTTTCATGCCACCTTTAAAATACGGACCAACCGGAGACACAAATATTCTAAATTGATATTCGATGGCAGGTTTTACGCCCATTACAGGATTTGTTCCGAACATATAAGGACGAATATACAAAGATGCTCCTGAGCCAAAAGGTGGAACCCAATCTATATTAGCTTTTACAACTTTTTTGACGGCTTCAATAAATTTCCCTTCAGGAAATACAGGCATTTCAAGCCTTGCTGCTGAATCTGCCATTCTTTTAGCATTAAGGTCAGGTCTAAAACACACAACTTTATTATCTTTTGTTCTATATGCCTTTAAACCCTCAAAACAAGTTTGGGCGTATTGAAGCACGCAAGCGCTTTCATTAATAACAACTGAATCATCTGTTATTAATTCGCCATCATCCCATTTTCCGTCTTTGTAATTGGATACAAAGCGAAAATCTGTTTTCATATATCCAAATCCTAAATTTCCCCAGTCAATGTTCATCATCTCAGCACTCTCCCTTCGGTATTTTAATTATATAATAAACGCTATTTTATTGCATGTAATATTCCTTAACAATTATATTGTAGTTATATAAACAAAGTGATAATATGATTTGTATGTAGGAGAAAGTGTGTATGAAAATAGTTCAAATCGGTGATGTAAATCTATCACAAAAACAAGTGTTTAATGGTTTATGGAGTAAAACAAATAATAATACCATGCAATATTATCCATTTAAAGATGAAACACAAGAAGACGTAGAACTGGCTAAGAAAGATTTTAATGCCAAAAATAAAAATATTACAGGCGTTATTATATCTGTCATGGCTGCATTACCATTTACATCAAAAGATTTTCTCAAATATACAAAGAATAGAGTAAACATTACAAAAGAAAGACTAATACAGCGATTTTTAATATCAAAAGACTTGTCTGTTGCAGCTAAATTTGTTAAATAACATAGCTAAAAATCTATTATTTTATGTTAGAATCGAGTAATGGTTCAGTTCTTTTCAAAACGACGTTTAAAAATTGCAGAACAAATAATTATCGTAATATTTTTTGCGGTACTTATTCCTATGACTGTAAGCGGTCTGATTATCAATAATATTAACCAACAATCAAATAGAGCGCATTTGAGAACTGCAGCTACAATGATTGCAAACATTGTATCGGAAGAGATTAATGTATTTGAAGAGTCTATCAATAATCAATTTAATCAAATTATATATACGCTAAATTTTTATAAAGACAGTGCACAAGAGCAAGCATACTTAGATTCTGTTATAAAAACAATGCCTTTCTATAAAGAATTATTAATTGTGAATTCTAAAGAAAAATTGCAGCAATATAAAGCATACAATATTCGTGATAATTATATGGTTGTAAGTCGGCCTCTTGAAGATGGAAGATTCTTAGTTGCAATCTTAGATGTTGAAGATTTAAAGAAAGACTGGTTTAAAACAATAGCAGAGGATAAACGTGAAATATATATACTTGACGGTGAAACAAAAGAGCTTTTTGCGGCAAGCAATTATACAGAAGAAGGTTTAAAAGAAAGTCTTGAACAACTGCCTAAAAACTTAGAAAATGATAAGACTATAATATATGGAAATGTGAAGAATCAACCTCTTGTCTATTTGAAAAAGACTAAGCCAAATGCAGTAATAATTGTTAATACTACAGAAGACATGAAAAAAGATACTATTGACTACAATCGTGACAAAATTATTTTATCTATTTTAGTAACAGTATTATCAGTATTTTTTGTAGTAGGTTTATACACGTCATATTTGTATACAAATATCCGTCAGCTTTTCAAAGCAATAATAGCAATATCAAAAGGGAATTATGAACGTCGCATTAGATTATTAACCAATATATTTACACCGTTTGAGCTGGTATTTTTGGCAACAGAATTTAACAGAATGGTAAATCAAATTCATAAATCATACATCCAAATCAAGAAAAAAAATAAAGAACTAAAACAACTGGATGAATTTCGATCAAACATGATAGATACGGTAAGCCATGAATTCAGAACTCCGCTTACAAGCATACAAGGATACACATCTAGACTATTGAGACAAGATATTGAAATAGATGAAGAAACTAAACAAAAATCTTTAAAAATAATCAAACGTCAATCAGAAAGACTGAAACGTATGATTGAGGATTTACTTGTAATACCTGATATAGAAGGCGCAAAACTCAATTTTAATTTTATAAGTATACCTATTAATACTATTATTGAAAATTCACTTTTGCTGGTCAAAAACGATTCAGGTAAGGAAATAATTAATAATATTCAAAACTGTCAAACAGAAATTTATGCAGATAACGATAGAATTGAACAAGTTTTTGTTAACCTTATTGAAAATGCTATTAAATATGCAAAAGACGATACAGGAATTGTGCTAAACTACGAAATTGATAATAACCATATTACTATATCCGTTCAAAATGAATATGATGTTATTCCGAGAGAAAAACTAAAAACTTTATTTGATAAATTTACACGTTTGGATGATTCTACAACAAGAACTACACGAGGAACCGGATTGGGGTTGTATATTGTAAAAGGGTTAGTAGAAGCAATGCATGGTGAAATCAGATTGTATTCTAATGAAGAATGTGGTTTCTGTGTAAAAGTTATTATGCCGATTAGTCAACAGCTTCTATAAGCGGAATGGGTACGAGTCTGGAATAAAATTTATATTCATTAAAACTTTTGGGCAAATTATTCCAATATCTGTATATTATTTTACCTTCTTTGGTGAGTTTATTGACCAGTATGTCTGCCATTTGCGTTGATTCTGCAAGATAAGGATATACAAAAGGAGATGTTATCTTTTCAATATTTATATTTAATTGATTTGTTGGAGAATATATTTTATGAAGCTCCACAAATTTCTTATACAGCTTTTTAGCGTTATCATTTTCTGCGTAATTTAAATTGTTTGTTACTGCTGAATTCCCATACCATAAAATTGAATCTTTGTGGCCGAATTTGTGCCCCGCATTAAAACAAGCCAAACCCAACGGTTTTTCATAATATGCATGTGCATTATCAATAATAATATTTGGATAATATGATACTAATTTTTCAACATTATCTCTAAAAACTCCAAAATAATTAGGGTATAGAATAAAATCGTTCTTATTAAATTTGCGTTCAGGGAAAAAACTATCATTAATATGATAAAATTTTATATTGCAACCGGCATTAAATAATGTATGTCTTACTACATCACATAAATAGTAAGGAATATATAATTCCTTTATATTGAATTCTTGTATAAAAAAGTAAAGAGCATTTCTTGCTAGATTAAATTTTTTTATTTTATACATATTTTATATTATACAACATTTATGATAATAGAATTTTTTGTTAAAATAGACTCATGGAAATTTTTATTATACCAAAAACTTTATATACCAATATTATGAGTATGGAGTTAGAAAACTTTTGTCATAAAACATTTTACGATAAAAATAAACAAATTGAGCATACTTTTGCATATTATTCGTTGAATAAAATATTAAAAGAAAAGTTTAATGTAAAAAATACAAAAATTGAATATATAAATAAAAAACCAGTACTAGTAAGCAAAGAAAAGTATTTCAGCCTAAGTCACAGTAAAGAATATATAGCTATTGCAATATCAGATTATAATTGCGGTATTGACATTGAAAAAATTAAAGAAAGAAATTATAGAGCAATTGCTAAAAGGATGAAATTTAATTGTGACACTCCGGAAGATTTTTATAAAGAATGGACAAAGTTTGAAGCTGAATATAAATTAAATGAAGCTCCAAAATCCGTTTTTGAATACAAGCACGGAAATTATATTATTACTGCCGTCAGCTCAAATCAAAAAGAAAGTTTTAAACTTTCTGTTCAACAATGAATAGATTTTTCTAATGTATTAACTTGATTATTCAAAAGTTTTTTATATTTTTGCCGATAATATTAATTATAAAGGAGGATATATGGCAAGAATATTGGAATCAACAAGTAATAGCAGAAGATTAATTAAATTGACTACAAATGATATACTTTCTATTGTAAAAGAATATCAAAGAATTGTTCCGAGAGGATGCGACTACGAAATTATCAGAAACTACCTGGATGACACAGTAATTTATATTCCGGAGGATATTTAAAAAGAATCGGAGGAGGATAAATCTGTTAAAGCATTTTTCGCTTCAATAAAAGTAGGATCTTGTTCCAAAACTTCCATATAAAGTTCCTTAGCCTTATCTTTGTTACTATTTTCATATAAAAGTGCTAAATTATATTTTGCTTGAATTAAATCGGGGTCATATTTAATTGCTTTCGTAAATGCCTCTTCTGCATTTTTAATATCACGTTGACCTGCATACATAAGTCCTAATCTATATAATCCTACAGGATTCTCTGAATCTATATTTAACAAATCTGATAAAGCTTTTTTCTCTTCAAAGAAATTACCAAGTTCATGGTGTGCTTGTGATAACAAAAGTAATGCTTTCGGATGATTTACATTATCTTTGTCATAAGTAAGTGATTTATTTGCAAATTCAACTGTATTAGTATAATTTTTTTGCTCAAAATGACAATTTGCAATATGATAAAAAGCATCCGAGCTAATGGGATTATATTGCAGCGCACTTTCCAAGAACTCCATTGTCTTAGGATAATCTGCTTCTTTTAACGGAATGTCAGACCATTTAATATATAATTCGGAAACAAGGCCATTTACTACTTTTGCCTCTTTCGGGGTACCTTTATCTAACAATATTTTATATTTATCTAAAGCTTTTTCAAATTCGCCATTTTCTATATACGCTTTTGCTAATTCCAGTGTAACGTCAAAACCATTTTGAGACATCATTGCTAAATCTTCAAAGATTGTAATTCCATCAGTGTATTTATTAAGTTTAATATAAAAATTAGCAATTCTGTCACGAACTTTGAACTTATCTGAACCTTGTACATCCAATAATTTTTCAGAATAAGCAATAGCTTTTTCATAATCTTCTGTTGCTTCGTATAGATCAACCAACATCTCAAATACCCACAAGAGCATCTTTGGTTCTGTTACAAAACTCAACATCAATAAAAGTGTCTCGATTGCATGCGGATAATTGCCTATTTTTACATATAATTCTACAAGTTTTCTGTTTGTGTCAATGTCCTTAGGGAAAGTTGCTAATCTTGATTTATATGCTTCAAATGCAGCTGCATAATCACTAACTTCCTCATTCAAATCTGCAATGATCGATTGTATATCTGCGGCAGCAGCAGAATCTTCTGTTAAATCAACTAATTCTTTATATGCTTCTATTGCTAAATGCAGTTGGTCTGTTTGCGTATATAATTCTGCAAGCATTTTTATTATTTCTTTATCTTTTTTATTGCGTTCATAAACAAAATACAATTCACTTATTGCTTTATTTAAATAATATTTTTTCATGTAGCATCTGCCTAAAACATAGTGAGTATCAGTGTCATTCGGGTGTTTTTGCAAAACTATGTTACATTGCTTCATCGCTAAATTATATTTTTTATCTTCATAATAAGCTTTAGCAAGAATTTTTCTAACTTCATAATGTCCCGGAACTCTATCTAAATATTTTGTTGCTAAAAGCTCTACTAATGCATATTCTTGCTTACTGAAAAGAACTTCTACCTGCTCTAAAATATTTTTTGTAGAGAGTTGTAATTCATCACCTTTGCTTGTAACACCTTTAAACAAAAGAATTGAATATAAAGTATATATAGCTCCTGATGCAATCAGAAAAGCAACAATTATAAGAATAATATTGGAATTTAACATGTTAAGCTCTCATTTTTTAGTATTAATATTTCTCATTATACATTATATACATAATTTTTAAAAATAAATTCGTTCAAATAGTGGGTAAATTAAAATCAACCATTCACATGTTTACATCCGGAAAAAATACGTTATAAATATAAATATGAGACATTTAGCAATATCTTTAATAATTTTGGCTGTATTATCCGGATGTTATGTTTATGCGGACGATTTTTTTGATAATTATACAGGTATTGATAATGCTTGGGATAATCAGAAACCTATTACAAATGATGAATTCGAAAAAGCTATTGATACTCTGACTGCTAAGCAAAAGAAAAAAGAAGAAAAAGCCCGCAAAAAAAAGATTAAAAAAATCAGCGGAGGGGGAACAAGTTTACATAAAGGCTTAGAGCCGACAAGTGAAATACTTAAGCAAGAATCTCTCAACGATAAAGGAGATATAGAAGGCAGGCTGCTAAACATACCGGTTGATGTAATTGTTGACGGAAAAATATTGGAAAAAGGTTTTTATAATGTGTATGGAGAAAAGGCTTCAAATAATGAAATAGTTTTATCTCTGTATCAGGCACATAATTTGATGGGAAAAATAAAGGGATATCCTACAAAAGAGGATTATGAGTCTGAAGACATAGATTTTGTCAAAATAACTCCATATAATGATAACTATTTAAAAATAATGTTTGGTTCACTTAAATTTAATGCATACGGGTATTTGAGATATATTCAGCAAGCTGATTAAATATTTTTGGTAACTATTTCAACTATTTCATCTGAAGTTATTTTCAAACAATCCAGAGTTTCACATGTTGTACTTCTATGCTCCCACAAACAAGGTTGAATTCCGCAATTACAATCACTTGATTTGATAGGTGTAACAAGTTGATTTTGCGGTATAAGTTTTTTATCGTCAGTTGAACCGAAAATCGCAAAAGTCCTTATCCCCAGAGAAACTGCAATATGTAAAGGTGCAGAATCCGAACAAAGGAATATTTCAGCTTTTGCAATTAGTTCCGCCAGTTCCTTTAAGTTTTTAGTTTTGCCGTACATATTAATATATTTATCGGAAGAAACTTTTTGAGAAATGTATTCTATTACGTCTTTATCATCAGGACCGCCTGCAAGAATAACTCGCTTTCCTCTATCTGCTAATTTATCAACAACTTCTGCCCAAATATTAGCAGGTATGGTTTTAATCATTCCTTTGCGTACACTCATTAGGCTAACACCGGGATGAATAAGAACTGTATTAGGTTCAGCATTCTTTTTTATTACATTAATTTCCGGCAATTCTGTATTTATTGATGTTATCTCTCTTATCAAATCGTGATACATTCTTGCTGCATATTGATTTTTGTTGAGCGGAACAGCTTTTGTTAATAGGAATTCACTTAACTTACCTGTATTATATCCGCATTTTTCTTTTATAAAAGTTAAAAATAGGAATATTGATATTAATTTGTTTCCACCTGAAGATACAACCATATCAAAATGTCTTGCCCAAATTTTTACTAATAAACAGAGTAAATTTGTGTACTTCTTAAAATTGCCTGATTTTATATCTACAGTAATTGTTTCATTAATTAAATCGGTTAATGACGTAATACCTTTACTGCGATTTTCCAACACAAGCGTAATCTTTGCTTTCGGAAATTCTTTTTTTAGTGAAATAATCGTAGGTAAAAAAAGTATTTCGTCACCAAGGCCGCCAAAATTTATAACTAAGATATTTTTTAAATTTTTGTTCATAACAAAGTTGTATCTAAAAAACAGGTCTAATTCAATAAATTATTCTGCAGCTTCTGTGTATAATATTAAAATTTCTGATGTATAATAATCTTATGAAAAAGCATGTCATAGCATATTTACATACTCACTGGGACAGAGAGTGGTATAGGGAGTTTGAGATTTTTAGACTACGCTTATTGCGAGTCTTTGATAATATTCTTGATTTGCTTTACAAAAATAAAATCCCATCTTTTTATTTTGACGGTCAAGTAAGTGCATTAGAAGATTATTTGGAAATGAGACCGGAAAACAGGGAACTAATTTCTAATCTTATTAAGCGTAAAAAGCTTTTTATTGGTCCGTTTTATTGTTTGGTAGATGAATTTTTAACCGATAGAACTTGTTTTTCTAAGAATCTTGAATTAGGAATAAAAACTGCTCAAAAATACGGATGTAATGATTTTATCGGATATTTACCTGATACGTTTGGTCATAGTCAAAATGTTGTAGATATTATGCGTGATTATGGCATCGATAAATGTATTGTATGGCGTGGCTGTTCAAAAGAAATTCCAAGCGATTTTAAGTGGTGCGGAATGGATACTGTAAATTTAGTTCGAGGATATTTTCATGATGAATTTTCTCAGAAAGTATCTGTTGAAGAAAAGGCACAATTAATTAAAAGAGAATTTGATTTAATCTCTGAACAAGGGAAAAATGATAAATATATTTTATTTCCGATTGGTGCAGATCATTTGGGAATTGAACCTGATATTAGCGAGCAAATAGAAGTTGTTAATGAATTATTAAAAGACAGTTATTATATTACATTAAGTTCACCTTTTGATTATTTTTCAAGAGTAGAAGATAATTTCAAACAATACAGATGTAACGAAGAGTTGAGGGATAATTCAAGAACTTTTACACTTCAAGGATGTTATTCATCCAGACTTGACTTGAAAAGATTGAATATTGAATGCAGTTATAAACTTGACTTAGTATCAAAGTTAGCAAAATTTTACAAGGATAATTCATATGATACTGTTATCGAATATGCGTATAAAATGTTATTGCAAAACCAAGCTCATGATAGTATTTGCGGATGTTCTACAGACAAGGTACATCAGGAAAATAATATAAGATACAATAAAATTGCTCAAATAGCAGATGGTATTATTGATGAAATTAAATTCAAAAACAATCTTAATGGAAGTCGAATTTTAAATTTATCCGGTAAAAGTTATTCTGGGATAATTGAATTTGAATCAACTGAAAAATTAAACGGTTTTGAAGAAGTTTTTGTTAAACACGGATTTGACAAGTTTTTACTAACAGACACATATAGAATCCCTGTTACGGAAGACTATAGAGAAATGTGTAAATATATTGCAAGAGTCGAAAACGTTGAAAGTTCTGAGCCTGAATTCCTTTTGCCAATTTATAGAGAATCTGATTTAGAAATTAATGAAAATCTTTTGCAAAATAATTACATAAAACTTCAATTAAAAGACAATAAAATGTTACTAAATAATATTGAACTCTGCCTTATAGATTTTATTGATTTGGGTGACAGCTATAACTATGCACCGAAAAAAGAAGATAAAGGAAAAGAATTCAAAATATTAAAAACAAAAATTATCCAAAACAATAACTTGCAGGCTATTTTAAAAATTGAATTAGAAAGTTCATGGGATATTATTACACTATATGCAACATTGAATGCTCACTCAAGATTTATTAAATTCTTTTTTGAGTGGGATAATTCAAGAAAAAATCATTTATTGTGTTTTACTGCAAAACTTGATAACCCGATTAAAACAGTTTTTTCAGAGGATATGAATTTACTTATAAAACGTGAATTTGACCCTGATTATAATATACGAGAAAATTTACCGGAAGAAAAAGGTATTGAAGTTAAAAATAATACTGCACCAATGCAAAGAGGTTTATTAATTGATGATGACGGTAATAATATTGGAATCATAACAAAAGGTTTAACTCAATATGAAGTATTTCAAAATAATTTAATGATTCCGATTTTGAGAGCAACCGGACAAATTTCCAATCCTAAAAATCCGGCAAGAACTACTCCTGCAGGTCCGCCTATAGAAGTTAATGATTTACAAATGATAGGGTACAATAATGCAGAGATGTACCTGTTTTTTGGCAACCAAAATGATTTTGCAGAAGTTATGAATCAAGTATACAACTATATAGTTGTGTAAATTTTAGATTACTCCTCTGGAAATATTTTTTGCTTTAAATACCTTATTGATTGCTGATATTTTTGCAGTAACTTTATTGTTATTTTTTCCGTCAAAAGGCCCTTTTATCATTGCCCAAAGTTGTGCCGGTGTAATAAATTCATTTTCTTTAATTTTAGAATATTCTTTAGTTTTACCTATAAAAGCAACTAAATAATCTAATTGCTCCTCACCTGAAATTTTTTTAAAACCACTCATACTAAGGTTTTGATTTATATTGTTCATTCCATAAAAATCAGGATGTTTTTTAGCCCAAGCTTTTATTTCTACTAACCCGCAGTTCTTAAGTTGAAATAAACCTATAAATGGTGGATTGCTATCTTGTTTAGGATTAAGGTTAGACTCACCTGCTAAAATAGCTATTACTTCATCCATAACCTGTTCCTCTTTTGTATTATATGTATTACGATTCCAATCTGTATCAGGAATCGTACAATTTAATACTTTTATAACATCATATAATTTATCATAAAATTCTTTTTTTAAAGGAGAATCTTTTAATTGAGCAGCCGATGACCATTTTTTATACATGTTATTTACAACTTTGTTTTTTAAAATATCTTGTTTTAGTTTTAGTTTAATTTTAGCTTCAAGCTTGTGTGTACCTTTGTCTTCATTGCCAAGCATAGGAATTGCCTGTTTTGGGCTTATGGTTCGATTAACAGCAGTAGCATCGTTTGGCTGTTCAAGAGTTCTTTTTATATCCTGTTCCATAAGATTACTAAACCATAAATCAACAAGATCCATTTGACCTTGATAACAATGAGAATGCATTTGTAAATTTTGTCTTATTAATTGTTCAGCTTCTTTTGTTGTTAATGTCTGATATTTATTGATTTCTATTCCGCTAAAACCATTTTTTTGTGCGAAATTTTTCCAATCATTAATATCTATTAAAGAATCGTTCTTTTTATCTTTTAAATCAAGAGTTCTTGTTATTCTTTTAACTATAGCATTTATGTAATCGCCTTTTGGAAACATGTCAAATATTTGTCCTCATAAAATTCTCTTATATTTATAAAGTATATAAATTTTCAATAATTGACCAATTTTTTGCATGAAATTTACAAAATTTTACATATTGAGGAAAGGGGTAAATGAAATATGACAGAATTAAGTTAAGCTACTCCGCTTATTGAAAAAGGGGTAAATAAAGAATGACGGAGCTTCATCAAGCTGCTCCGCCTATTAAAAAGCAATTTTTCGAACTTTTTCGAAATCTCGACTGCAAATGTATAACTCTGCGAAAGTAAAGTCAGTCCAACTAAAAATGGTCGTAAGCTGTGTATACGTTTAACTTACGACCATTAAAATATTTATATTTATACGTTTGACAATACGTTATTATTGTTTTTTCCTGATTTGCGTGAAAAATCTGATGGCATAGTCATAGATCCCCTGCTTACTCTTGGAGTTGAAGAAGTTGGGTGTTCATCAGGAATGTATTCCAAAAGCTCTTGCTCTGAACTGCTCTTTGAAGTTTCTTGAACCATAGTATTAGTGCCATTTAATGAAGAATGGAAGGTTCTTGATATTACATCATCCTGTTGCTCTTTTGTAAGTTTTATAAAATTAACAGCATACCCAGATACCCTCACTGTTAGTTGCGGATATTTTTCAGGATGTGCTTGAGCGTCAAGCAGAGTTTCTCTGTTGAATACATTTACATTCAAATGATGTCCGCCTTTTTCAACATATCCGTCAAGTAAGTTTATTAAATTTTCTTCTTGTTGAGTTGTCATTATAATTCTCCTTTTATTATACGAAAAATTCGCTTATTCTACATTTATATATTAATTCCGCCTTCACAACATCCGCAGTCAAGTTGTATGTCTAAATCACCCATAAACACTTCATCTTTGCCTAAAGCATTAGGAATAATTGAGAAAGTATTAGAAATACCGTCTTGTGCATCTGCAAACGGAAGTTTTGCAACAGATGCAAGTGATGCTACGGCACCGTTAGAGTCACGTCCATGCATAGGATTTGCTCCCGGTGCTAGTGGGACACCTGCTTTTCTGCCAT
The DNA here is from genome assembly GCA_902797575.1 of uncultured bacterium. Classification (GTDB taxonomy): domain Bacteria; phylum Cyanobacteriota; class Vampirovibrionia; order Gastranaerophilales; family Gastranaerophilaceae; genus CAG-196. Next base: position 16,798 of record CADBTL010000004.1, on the reverse strand, counting down.
CCGGAGTATTACCCGTTTTCTTCCCGTAAACTACATTCGATGTAATTGTTAATATAGACATAGTCGGAATGGAATTTCTATATGTTGTATGTTTTCTAATCATATTCATAAATTTATGAACCAAATCTACTGCCATTTGATCAACTCTATCATCGTTATTACCGTATTTAGGATAATCACCTTCTACTTCATAATCTACAACGATTCCATTTTCATCACGAATTGTTCTGACTTTTGCATATTTAATTGCAGAAAGAGAATCTGCTACAACTGATAATCCTGCAATACCTGTTGCAAAATATCTTTTAACATCTCTATCGTGCAATGCCATTTGAGAACGTTCATAACAGTACTTGTCATGCATATAATGAATTACATTAAGCGTATTAACATATAATCCGGCAAGCCATTCCATCATATCTTCATATCTTTCCATAACTTCATTGTAGTCAAGATATTCTGATGTAATTGGTCTGTATTTTGGTCCGACTTGTTCTTTTAATCTTTCGTCTATACCTCCATTAATTGCATATAATAAGCATTTTGCCAAATTTGCTCTCGCGCCGAAAAATTGCATTTCCTTTCCAACTACCATTGAAGAAACGCAGCAAGCAATTGCGTAATCATCACCATGCACAACTCTCATCTGATCGTCGTTTTCGTACTGAATAGATGATGTTTTTATTGAAATGTGAGCAGCATATTGCTTAAAATTGTGTGGTAAATTCTTTGACCACAAAACTGTTAAATTCGGTTCAGGCGCTGTGCCTAAGTTTTCCAACGTATGCAAGTATCTGAATGAGTTTTTTGTAACCATATGTCTGCCATCAATCCCAACACCGCCAATTGATTCGGTTACCCAAGTAGGATCGCCAGAGAACAACGCATTGTATTCTGGAGTTCGTGCAAATTTAACTAATCTCAGCTTCATTATAAAATGGTCAATTAGCTCTTGAGCTTCCTCTTCTGTAAGAATTCCGTCTCTTAAATCTCTTTCAAGGAATATATCTAAGAAAGTAGATGTTCTTCCTATGCTCATTGCTGCACCGTTTTGTTCTTTTACTGCAGATAGATAACCGAAATATAACCATTGAATAGCTTCTCTTGCATTTCTTGCAGGTTGCGTAATATCAAATCCGTATATTTTTCCAAGTTCAGCCATTTCCCATAATGCACGAATTTGTTCTGAAATTTCTTCCTTTAATTGAATCTTTTCAGGTGTCATATCACCGTCTATTGAATTGTGCTGTTCAATTTTGTCGTATACAAGCCTATCTATGCCGTATAGAGCAATACGTCTATAGTCTCCTATAATTCGTCCTCTTCCGTATGCATCAGGAAGTCCGGTTAAAATTGCAGCGTGTCTTGCTCGTTTCATTTCCGGAGTATAAGCATCAAAAACACCTTGGTTATGAGTTTTTCTGTATTTAGTAAAAATCTCGCTTATCTCATGATCAACTTCATATCCATATGATTTGCAAGCCCCTTCTGCCATTCTGATTCCGCCAAATGGTTGCAAAGAACGTTTCAACGGCTTGTCTGTTTGTAAACCGACTATTTTTTCCAGTGACTTATCTATATATCCTGCGCCATGTGATGTTATTGTAGATACAATTTTTGTATCCATATCAAGCACGCCGCCTTTTTCTCTTTCTTTTTTAAATAAATCACAACATTCATCCCATAACTTCTTTGTTGCTTTAGTCGGTTCAGCCAAAAACGATGAATCACCATTATACGGCGTATAATTTCTTTGAATAAAATCTCTTACATTTATTTCTTTTTGCCATTTACCGCCCACAAAGTCTGTTGTCGAATATTTTTCAACCTGTTTTTCAAGAGTTGATTCCATTACCATATCTCCTTGTACTTATTTTTATATTGATTTTTATATGCGAATAATTATTATATCATTTATAATGGTTTGTGCCAAATATATTAACTTATATGAATGTTCGGCTAAATTTTTCTATATAATTTATAATATTATCCGATATCCCATCTTCCGCAAGTTCCGCCCCAACGAGCGATAATATTTCCTTTTATATCACCTATTTTTTGGACATGCCCGACTGGTTCGGAACCTTCTAAAATTGTAATAACTTCACAGTTATTTGAACATCCTGTACACTGGCATGTTACTGATTGGAAATTCATATTTCCGACTTCCCAACCTTTAAACTTTGTTGGAACTTCTGTATATTGATGATTTTCCATTGCAAGCAGTGCCGCTCCTATTGCTCCCATAGTTTGATGGTGTTCAGGAACTATTACTTTTTCATTTAAAGCTTCTTCAAAAGCCTTTACCATGCCTGTATTAGAAGCCACCCCGCCTTGGAATGAAAATACAGGAAGTAATTCTTTACCCAAAGCTAAATTACTTAAGTAATTTCTAACAAGAGCTTGACACAGTCCATATAATAAATCTTCGACCGGATATCCCAGTTGCTGCTTGTGTATTAAGTCTGATTCAGCAAAAACACCGCATCTGCCTGCTATACGTGCAGGGTTGTCAGAACGCAAGGCTGTTTCTCCAAATTTTTCAATCGGAACATTAAGGCGCTGAGCCTGATGGTCTAAAAAACTTCCGGTTCCTGCAGCACAAACTGTATTCATTGCAAAATCGGTAACAATACCATCACGCAAAATAATAATTTTACTATCTTGTCCGCCAATTTCAAGTATTGTTTGAACACCGGGTATATTAGTACTTGCTGCTACTGCGTGCGCCGTTATTTCGTTTTTTATGACATCTGCACCAACAAGTGCACCTGCAAGATTCCTGCCTGAACCTGTAGTACCTACTCCTTTTACATCATATTCACATATTGCTTGATTAATTATATGCCTAAGTCCATCCTGAACGGCATCAACCGGTTTACCTGCTGTTTTTAGCATGTATGAATCTACATACTTACCTTTTTCATCAACTAAAGCTAACTTTGTCGTTACAGAACCGACATCAATTCCTAAATATACATCTAAACTCATTTTATTATTACCTTCCTCTACATAAAAATCATATCATGAAAATGAGCAAAGAATCATGAACTAGTTTGCTGAAATTAGTAACATTTTTAATATTTCAGAATCCTCTTCAGATAAATTTAAAAACCTGTAAACATAGCAATCTTGATTGTCATACCCAATTTCTTGTTTAAATAATCTCTTAAATTTAGCATCAACTACTATTTGTTTTTTGTTATATCCGCTTGGAAGGTCAATTGTTAATTTACCGCTAACTTGTTTATAGATGCTTGGAATTTCTTCTTCTCTAATAAACGAAAATGCTTGCATAGAAATATCAAATAAATTTGAATCAATAACAAAGTTTTCTCCAAAATCTAAATTGAAATGCAATTTAATTTGTTTTCTGGAACTTGATCTTATTTGAGAAAAATCCCACTTTTTAGGAAGGCTTAATAAGAAAACTGTTTCCCTGATTGCATAATGAGTATCAATAATTTTTATCTTAGATTTATACACACCTTCCGGTCTATATACAACCAATTCTGCAGGAGTATTTGACTTTGGCTTGGTAAATTCGGTAGGTGTAGGAGTAGCTACAAAACACTGTTCTGTATCCATAAATTTATATATAACACCATAATTATGTTCTTCAAAATCAGTATATTTTAGAAAAATTGTAGAATTATCTTTGTCTTGTAAAACATTTTGTTTCATATTAAACTCCCAAGTAATGCTTTTTAATTATAGCATACAAGCAAAAAACCGACAATAGATATTGCCGGTTTTTAACTTTAGTTTTTTATACATTAAAACATCAAGCCAGCTTCTCTGGCAGCATCTGCAAGTGCAGCAACTCTACCGTGATATAAGAAACCGCCTCTGTCAAATACAACACATTCAATGCCAGCAGCTTTTGCTTTTTTTGCAATAGCTTCACCAACAACCTTTGCAGCTTCAATGTTACCACCATGTGCTAACTTTTCTTTAAGGTCTTTGTCTACTGATGATGCTGATGCAATTGTAACGTGATTATCATCATCAATAAGTTGAGCATAGATATGTTTTGTACTTCTATAAACTGCTAAACGAGGGAACTCTGATGTTCCTGCAAGTTTTACTCTTATAGATTGATGTCTTTTCTGTACTTTTGGTTTTCTAATGTCTTGTTTAATCATTTTGTATCTCCTTTACCCGAACCTGCTTGAAACTTATCAAGAGTTCATATGGGCTTATTCTGTCATATTGATAAGCGTCTGTACAATCAAAGAATGCATCATCTCATTAGCAAACGCTTATTTCGTAACGGTGCTATTGTAAAGTTTTATCCCTGTAAAGATTGCTTATACAACTCGATACCGGACCTTACTTCGGCTTACGCAATTACTTTTTACCAGCCTTACCGGCTTTACGTCTAATGTATTCACCTTCGTATTTAACACCTTTGCCTTTGTATACTTCAGGCGGACGTTTACCTCTGATAATAGCAGCTATATCACCTACAGCTTGTTTGTTTGAACCTGTAACTGTAATTTTTGTGTTAGCTTCTACTGCAAAGGTAATTCCTTCCGGAGCTTCAACAACTACCGGATGTGAATAACCAAGAGCCATGTTTAAATTTTTACCTTCCATAGCTGCACGGTAACCTACGCCGACAATTTCAAGCTTCTTCACGAAACCTTGTGAAACACCTGTTACGGCATTTGAAATCAAAGTCCTGAATAAACCGTGAAGAGCACCTGCTTTTCTGTCATCAGAATTTTGCTCAACAATAATTTGGTTTTCTTTTTGAGAGACCTTTACTTCATCTCTAAAAGTAACAGATTCAGTTCCTTTAGGACCTTTTACTGTAATTGTGTTTCCTTCTATTTTTACTTCTACACCAGATGGTATATCAATAGGTTTTTTACCAATACGTGACATTTTCCTTTTCCTTTCTACAGGCTTTCTGTCAATAACCTGTTTCTTCTACGGAAAATAGATAATCAATACTTTTCCGTTTTTACATTTTTAACTTAATTAGTAGATGTAGCAAAGAATTTCGCCGCCAAGATTTTCTTTTCTTGCTTTACGGTCTGTTAATAAGCCTTTGCTTGTAGAAACAATTGCAATACCCATACCACCCATAACTTGCGGTAAATTTTTAGCTTTGCAATAATTTCTAAGTCCGGGTTTTGAAACTCTTCTAAGGCTTGAAATAACTGGTTTGTTTGATTCGTCATACTTCAATTCAATTACTAATGTCTTGAAATTGCCGTCAGCTTTTTCTGAATAGTCAACGATATATCCTTCTTCTTTTAAAAGTTTAGCTAATGCTACTTTTAATTTTGAAGACGGAATTTCAACTGTTGGGTGAGAAACTACATTAGCGTTTCTGATTCTTGTTAGCATATCTGCTATTGGATCTGTGTTCATCTTTTCTTCCTTTTCTTTTGAGTGCAGTTTAAAGTGATGTAACCTTTCTTGTAATGAAAAATATATTACAGTACTTCAAGAAATTACTTTACTTACACCCGAGTACTCGTCACTTGCTGAATTAATTTCTGCCCCATGAAGAGACGTACTTCAGTAGTCTGACAAGGTAATATTATCATGGTTAAAATCTGTTTGCAAGCCTTAATTAATAATTTACAAACTTTTGTAAACTATCGATTTGGTCCTTCTGCAACAATGTACTCTTTTTCAATACCTTGTGCATCAAGAATAAAATCGCATAATTCACGTACTGCACCTTTACCGCCGCCGAATTTTGATTTAAAGTTACATATTTCTTGTACTTCAGGAACTGCATCGGCTGGACATGCTGCAAGACCTACACCAGCAAGTATACAAATATCAGGTAAATCATCTCCCATATATGATACGTTTTCTAAAGACAAGTTATATTTTTTTAATAATTCTTCTAAAGCAGGTAACTTATGTTTATATCCTTGATAAAGTTCCGTAAAATTTAAATTTTTTGCTCTATGTGCAACGGTTCCGTTATTTCTTGCTGTAATTATTGCTGTAATAAAACCGGACTTATTCATCCTTACAATTCCGTGTCCGTCTTTTGCATTAAAGGTTTTATATTCTTTTCCGTCTTCATCGTATGTTATACTGCCGTCAGTCATAACACCATCGACATCAAATACAAGCATTTTAATTTTTTTTGCTGCTTCTAACGCACTAGCTTTTACCATGTAGAAAACCTCCCTGCACTTTGTATATTATTATAAAAAAGGCAATAGTGCAAAATATAACACCACTACCTTTTTTAATTTTGAATAAAATATTGCTTATAACTTTATCAATTCCTTTACATCATTTCTCTTAACTTTTCTTGTTGTAGTTTTTGGCAGTTCTTCTTTTGAAATTACAATATTTGTAGGACGTTTATATTGTGCTAACCTTTCAGACAATGATTTAACTTCTACTCTTATCATACGCTCTATATCTTCTTCTGAATAAGCAGAATACAATTCCTGCTTAGGTACAATAACCGCAGTAACTTCTTCGGTTCCGTCTTTTGCGCCGAATGTTCTCGATGTACCGATTACACAAACTTCTGATGCATAATTCCCTTTTTCTAAAACAGATTCTACTTCTTCAGGGAATACTTTTTTACCACCGTTTAAAACAATCATATTTTTGATTCTGCCTGTAATATACAAGTGATTCGTACTGTCTAATCTTGCAATATCTCCCGTATGCAGCCATCCTTCTTTGTCTATAACTTCTGCTGTCATTTCAGGCTGATTATGATACCCTTTCATTACTGAAGGCCCTCTTAAAAGAAGTTCACCTGTTGATTCATCAATTTTAGCTTCAAAATTTTTAAGCGGTCTGCCGACACAAGCCATATCAGATCTTTTATCTGTATTTACGCATACAACAGGGCTGGTTTCTGAAAGCCCGTAACCTTGGTATACCATAATACCTATGCGTTCAAAGAATTCTCCGACTTCTAAATCTAATGGAGCACCGCCTGCGATACAGCCGAAAAATTTTCCGCCAAAACTATCATGAATTTTTTTAAACATCAATCTTTTTATTTTGTAAGACGGTATAAATTTAGCAGCATGGTACATTCCCTTAAATATATACTGAGCAATTTTAGGTGCACTTTTTAATTCTTTTTCTATTCCTGCTTTCAGCAGCTTTAAGAATGCAGGAACTACAATCATAAATTCTACACCTTTATCTTTCATAATGTCAGTAATGTCTTTTGGCTTAAGACTTGTTGTGTAGTATACTGTGTGTCCAAAATTTAAAAATACTGAAAAACCAACTGTCATTTCAAATAAGTGATTCATTGGAAGAATTGAAAGCATAGTTGTTTTTCTTCCATCTGGTAATATTTCGTTAATGGGGTCTGTCAAACATTCTAATTGCGCATTTATGTTTTTGTATGAGATTTCTACTCCTTTGGGAGCACCTGTAGTACCCGATGTATAAATAATTAAAGCGGTAGATTTTGAGCTTCTTTGTCTCCACTTTGCATTATATTCTTCCGGAAGTGCATATATGCTTGTGATATCAGAATTATAAAAAACTTCATCAATCAAAATGATGTGTTTTATAGAATCTATAGATTTTTGGAGTTTCAATGCCATATCCAAATAATGTTGCGAAACAAACATTACAGTAGGTAAACAGTCTGAAAGAATGGATTTTAATTCATATTCAGAAAGTTTTATATCTAAAGGAATAGTAACACAGCCGGTTAAAGTTGATGCAAACACGCATGCGCCATACTCCGGTTTTGATTCAGAGAGAATTGCAATACCTTCACCTTTTTTAATTTCCAGTGTTTCAATTAAGTATTTTGCGATTTTTCTTGAAAGTAACCCCAATCCTTTATAGGTAAACTCTTTCCATCCATATCGCCCGCGGATTCCAAGAGCAATTCTGTTTTCATAGTCAGCTGTTTTATTTTCGATATGAGATAATATACCGCTACTTCTAAGTTCTTTCTTTCCCTCATAAGTCATAAATCTTTAACTCCTTAATTCCAATTTAAAAACACACAAGAATACATAAGCATTTTACTATTAATACTAAAAAAAAGCAATAACAGCGAGATATTATTCTATTTATCTGCAGCCTTATTTTTTATTTAAAATAGCTTAACAATCTTGATTAATAAACATTTATATATTAAAATTTACTTAAAGAAAGATATTTGAGGATACAGAAGATGAAGAAAGCTTTAATGATTGTATCAATATTAATTGTAGCTGTTGTTTCTACAGCATGCATTAACAATATAGCAGTGCAGGAATTAAATAATAAAGCAACACAATTAATGCAAAAAGGTGATTACGAAGCAGCCATGAGTCGATTGCAAGCAAGTCTGGATTTGGATGCTTCAATGTATCAAACTTATTATAATCTCGGAGTTGCTGCTATAAACGCAAACAAATATGATAAAGCAATAGAAGCACTTGAAGCCGGTATCAAAATTAAACCGGATTTTAATGATTTTTATTATTCGCTTGCTGTTGCTCAAATAGGTATGGCCGATGACATGCTTGATGAAGCTGATGTTGAAGAAACCGCTTTTGCAGATGTTGAAAAAGGAAAAATTGAAGTTAAAAGAAATATTTCACCGGCGCAAAAAGCAATGGCTTTAGAATTAAAGAAAGCGGCAATTGAGAATCTTCAAAAATATAAAAATGCAGATTCCTCAATCTCTAATAAAGAAGATGTGGAAGAAATGATAAAACAATCAGAAGAAGCAATTGCAGAAGTTGAAGCAAAGAAAGATTAGTCAGGAATGTTGTTTACCTCTCCGTCACAGATTTTATTTACAATATTTGGTGTAAATATATATTATTATGGTGTTATATTAGCACTTGCGATAGCAATCGGAACGCTTTATGCCGATTGGGCAGGTACAAAATATTTTGGCTTAAAACGTGAAACCATAATAGATATGTCACCATATATAATTATCTTTGGTATAATGGGCGCAAGATTATATTATTGCTTATTGGATTATGAATTTTATTCACGTTTCCCTGATGAAATACTTGCACTGAGACATGGTGGTATATCTATTCATGGCGCAATTTTTGGCGGGTTATTAGGATTGTTGATTTTTTCTTTAAGACACAAAATTTCGTTCAAAAAATTATGTGACGTTTCTTCTATTGGTTTAATTTTAGGACAAGCAATTGGGAGATGGGGCAACTTCTTTAACTCCGAAGCGTATGGGTTACCTACAAATTTACCATGGAAATTATATATTGCACCGCAATACAGAAAAGTTCCTTTTTTGGATAATGAATTCTTTCATCCTACATTTTTATATGAAAGTTTATTAGATTTAATTGTATTTGGTATTCTTGTCTACCTTATGATTTCTAAAAGACACGGGAAAGATGGGAATTTAGCACTTCTATATTTGATTTTATATTCTGTTACAAGAATTTTTGTTGAATATATAAGGGTAGACAGCATTCGATATATCTTCGGACTTCCTGTTGCAATAGTTGTATCTGTATGTATAATATTGCTATCAGGTGTTTTACTAATTTACAATAATAAGAAAGTTAAAAAAGGAGTTTAGGAGTATGAATTTAAAAAATTTATTATCAGTATCAATTATATCCGCAATGTTGTTTGGTTCTTCAGCATTTGCTGCTACAGAACAAAAAATAGCTGTTGTAGATATAAATAAAGTTGTATCTGCTTCTTCTCAAGTGAAAATTTTAAGTAAAGCCCAACAAGCTAAAGCAAAAGCAATGGCAAAATTTGTTAAAGAAGCAGAAAAAGATATTGCCAAACAAACAACAGAAGAAGCAAAAAAACAGCTTACCGCAAAATATGAAAAACAATTTATTGAAAAAAAACAGGCTAACGCTAAAGAATACTCTTTAAAATTAAAAGAAATCGATAAAAATATAACAGCACAAATTGCTCAACAAGCAAAATCAATGGGATATACTATGGTCATTGCTAAAAGCGCAGTTGTTGTAAGCGGTGATGATATAACTGATGCAATTGTAAAGGTTGTAAAATAAAAAAAATGAAAGCTGTTTTATTTTACGGACCGCAAAATATCAAATACGAAGAAACAATGATAAAACCTCTTTCTAAAGGAGAGATTTTAGTCAAAGTCGGTGCAGCATTAACTTGCGGGACTGATGTAAAAACATATAGACGCGGACATCCGGTTTTGATAAAGAAAATACCGTCCGGTTTCGGACACGAATTTGCTGGAACGGTTGCTAAAGTTGCAGACGGAGTTGAAAATGTAAAAGTTGGTGACAGGGTTGTTTGCGCAAACTCAGCACCTTGCGGTCATTGTTTCTATTGCAAGCGCGGAGAATACAATCTTTGCGAAAATTTGGATTTGCTAAACGGAGCTTACGCTGAATATATCGTTGTTCCTGAAAGAATTGTGCAAAAAAATACTATAATTCTGCCTGATACACTTCCGTTCCACAAAGCAGCTTTTGCAGAACCGTTAGCGAATGTTGTTCACGGTGTTGAAAGAACAGATATAAAAGCAGGAGATACGGTTGGTATAATAGGAATTGGTCCTATAGGATTAATGTTCGCAAGGTTGGCAAAACTTAAAGGAGCAAGGGTAATTGCTGCAGGAAGAAATCCTATTAAATTGAAGCTTGCAGAAGAATTTAGTTATGCGGATGAAGTGATTGACTTAAAGAAATATCCTAATCCTGAAAAAATAATTAAAGATTTTACTGAAGAAGCTAAAGGACTTGATGTAGCGGTAGAATGCGTCGGACTTCCTGAAATGTGGGAAAGAGTATTTTCTTGTGTAAGACCGGGCGGCACAGTACATTTTTTTGGCGGATGTAAATCAGGTTCAACTGTAACCTTTGATACAACAAAAATGCATTATGGTGATATAAAGTTGATGAGTGTATTTCACCATACTCCAAAATATTTTAGACAAGCTCTTGATTATATTGCTTCAGGCGATGTAGAGGTTGAAAAGTTAATAACGGCAGAACTTCCGCTCGAAAAAGTTGAGTGGGCAATGGAACAGCATATTGCAGGTAATGCTATCAAGTTTCTGATTAGACCTTAAAAAAGTAAACATAAAAAAAAGACCTTGTATAAAATCAAGGCCTGTCCGTTTAAATAAGAAGAGAGAGCTTTATATATCTCTTTTAAAAACGGTGAAAAAAATTTTTTGCTACTCTAAAATAAAATTTGTTACAAAACTTAATATTGGTTGCTAAATGTGTCAAATTTATCCGGTAAGTTGACTTTATATATATAGAAGGTTAAATTTGCAGGTAATATTGTGTCAGTAAATACTACTAACATGAATAGTTTTAATACTTATAATCGTGTGCCATTTAGGGCACAGGAAAGTAATGGCTTGAATATTGTTACAAAGCCGATTGATAAGGTAGAAAATATTGTTAATAATACTGTAGATACATTTGTGCCTGAGCCGGAAAATGAAGAGAAAAAAAAATCGCATAAAACAGCAATTAGAGTAGGTAGTACAGTATTAGTATTAAGCGCAATTGTTGCTTTATTTAACCCAAAATTTTCATCTGCGTTAGTTAATAAATTAAAAACAAAATCTACAAAGGCCGGTAATAAAGCAAAAGTTGATAATTCTTTATTGGGTAAGTGGAATAGCTTCAAAGAATCTTTCTTGAAGGGAGTTACAAACATAATTCAAGTTTTAAACAACGGTAATTCTGCCAAAGATGAATTATTTACTAAAATTTGCAGCAAAACATCCGTAACTAAAAATATACATCAAGGAATAACAAAAGGATTTGACAGTATAAGCAAAAAAACAGTATTTAGTAAGAATAAAAAAGTTGCACAGCAAATGAATACATTAGATGCAATTATGAAACAGTATAAAGATAGGCTTTCACCCAAAGATCGTGCAATATTTGAGGAAAAACTTAAAGAAATAGATAAACTTCAAGAGTATTTTAATGTCACAAATACTGGGAACAGACTTAAAACACAAGAAACTTTAATGAAAGATCTTGAAGAGAAATTTGTGGCGAAACTAAAAGCATATAAGGATGGATTCAAATTTACCGGAGGTGAGAAAAACAAAGATATATTTACTTTCTGGGCTGAAGATATTCTTATGCCACAAAGAAATAAGCTTGAAGAAAGTGGTAACAAAGTTGTTAATTCTCTTGTAGGTGACGGCAAAACGCAAAAAGGTGCTTACAGAGAAGTTATAGATTTACTTGCAAAACATTTAAATAGAGAAGAAAAATCTGCCTTTGAAGAAAGCATTAAACAAGCAGAACAGTTGCTTAGAAATGCGAATAAGACTGAATGTGTGGAATACTTTGATAAAAAACGTGATTTGATGTTAGGAAGTGCTCCTACAGATATTTTAACGGCAGTATTAAGTTTAATTGCAAGCGGAATTGCTATAGGGACAGCTGATTCAAAAGAAGATAGGCTTTCGCGGACTATTTCAGGTGCATTACCGGTAGTTGCCGGCATGGGCGTTTCTACCGTACTTACGGCATTATTGTTCTCCGGCGGAAAAGGTATGGCGCTTGGCGCAGCTTCAAGTATGGGATTAAGTATTCTCGGAAGTTCCGTAAGTCATCAATTATTCCCAAAAACTGCAGAAGAGCACAATTTAGCACAACAAAAAACAAACAAAAAAGGAATACAAAATAATTCTGCTAAGTATTTGGATATAAAAAAAGCGTAAGCTCATTGCATAAAGCTTACAAATTTTGATATAATTAAACTGTATATTCATAGAAAAAGGAAGTATTATGAGAGAAGAACTTTTATCAATTATTGAAAAAAATAGCCGTATAGACTTGAAAGAACTTGCCGTTAGACTTGGTAAGGAAGAGATTGACATCATTAATGAACTCCAAAAACTTGAAGATGAAAGAATAATTTGTGGTTATCATACGCTTATAAACTGGGAAAAAACATCTATAGAGAAAGTAACAGCTTTAATAGAAGTAAAAGTTACACCTCAAAGAGGGCAAGGATTTGACAGAATTGCTTCCAGAATATACAATTATCCGGAAGTAAGAGATGTGTACCTAATTTCAGGCGGTTTTGATTTGCTGGTTACACTGGAAGAAAAATCACTTAAAGATATTGCAAGATTTGTATCAGAAAAATTATCTACTTTAGACAGCATTTTAAGTACCGCAACTCATTTTATACTTAAAAAATACAAAGACCACGGAACAATAATTGACGAGCATGTAAAAGATGAAAGAGAGGTTGTTTCTCTATGAGCGTACCTCTAAATACAATTGTAAAAGAGTTAAAACCATCAGGTATTCGTAAATTTTTTGATCTTGTTTCAGAGATGAAAGATGCTATATCTCTTGGAGTAGGTGAGCCTGATTTTGATACCCCTTGGCATATAAGAGATGAAGGTATATATTCTCTTGAACGCGGGAAAACTTTTTATACATCGAATTCCGGTCTTAAGGAATTAAGAGAAGAAATCTGTAAATTTCAAAAAAGGCATCAGGAAATTGAGTATAAACCTTTATCTGAAGTGCTTGTAACTGTTGGTGGCTCAGAAGCTATTGATATAGGTTTAAGAGCAATGATTAATCGAGGTGACGAAGTAATAATTCCGCAGCCTGCATATGTTTCATATTATCCTTGCGCACTTCTTGCAGGAGCAAAACCAGTAATTATAAATTTAAAATCGGACAATAATTTTAGACTTACTGCCGATGAGCTTAATAACGCTATATCAGAAAAGACGAAAATACTAATACTTCCATTTCCGAATAATCCAACCGGTGCAATAATGGAAAAAGGGGATTTGGAAGAGATAGCTAAAATCTGTATTGAAAAAGATATATATGTAATGTCTGATGAAATATACAGCGTACTAACATACAAAGGAAACCATGTATCAATTGCGTCGATTGACGGAATGAAAGAAAGAACAATTTTAATAAACGGTTTTTCTAAATCTTATGCAATGACAGGATGGCGTTTAGGTTATGCTTGCGGACCAGAAGAGATAATAAAACAAATGACAAAAATTCATCAATTTGCAATAATGTGTGCGCCAACTACAAGCCAATATGCAGCAATTGAAGCGTTAAAAAACGGTGACGATGATGTAAAAATGATGAAAGATGCTTATAACCAAAGACGCAGATTTTTATTAAATGCATTTAAAGAAATGAACTTAGAATGCTTTGAACCATTTGGAGCATTTTATGTATTTCCTTGCATTAAAGAATTTGGTATGACAAGTGAAGAATTTGCTACAAAATTTTTAGAAGAAGAACGTGTTGCGGCGGTTCCGGGAAATGCCTTTGGTGATAGCGGGGAAGGTTACTTAAGAATATCCTATGCTTATTCTATAGAAAATTTAAAAGAAGCGATGGCTCGTTTAAAAAGATTTATTGAAAAATTAAGAAAATAAAACAAAATACATAATTAAATTACTCTGAAAAATCTTAGTTAATCTGCTTTTAATTTTTGCAAAAACTAAGATTTTTTGTTTACCTTTTCTCTTATTAATATTGGACTTTAATAATTTCATCTAAATATACGATAGAGATTTAAAAAAAAAGGGCTAGAATAAAATAGGACATGTTAGGAAGAGAGGGATGGAGCAAGATATTTCTTCTTACAATAAAATAAAACGCTTAACAAACGAAGAGCTTATTGAATTATGGCAGCATTACTTTGAAGACCATGATAATAAAGAACTTCGTGATACTCTTATTTTGCAGTATATTTATCTGACAAAATACGTTGTAGGGCGTGTAAAAGTATCTTTACCTCCGACATTTTCTTTTGAGGATATTTCTTCATACGGTGTAGAGGGTTTAATCGATGCAATCGAAAAATTTTCTCCTAAAATGGGTGCAAGGTTCGAAACCTATGCACTTGTACGTATAAGAGGAAATATTATTGACAAAATACGTTCTCAAGATTTCCTTCCGAGAAGCGTAAGGAGAAAGATAAAAGATGTAAAAGAAGCTCAGGAGGAGCTTAAAGTAAAATTTGGCAGAGTTGCTACTAATACAGAAATCGCAACATATTTAGGCATTGAAAAAGAAAAAGTAGAACAGCTTTTATCGGAAGATACTACTGTTACATCAATATATGAAAAGAAAGGTTCAACAGACGGAGATCTTGAAATTATAGATACAATTCAAGATTCGCATAATTTGAATCCGCATGAAAAGCTTGAAGAAAAAGATGTAAAAAAAGAGTTGGAGGATGCGTTGAAAAGGTTACCTGAGAGAGAAAGAACAATTATGGTGCTTTATTATCACGAGAATATGACGCTTAAAGAAATTGGTGATGCGATTAATCTTTCAGAATCAAGAACATCGCAGCTTCACGCTCAAGCAATTATGAAGCTTAAAAATCTTTTAAGTGAAAATCGTTCCGAAAGATTAAAAAGAAGCATAATATAATAAAAAGAGATTGAAGTTAAATTCAATCTCATATATAAGTACATATCCCAATCAACAACAATTTTATTTATAAATTTTATAATAGGTTCAAAGCTACACTTGGAGATTGGTTAGCTGTAGCCAAAAGCGTAGCTGAAGCCTGTTGCAATATCTGTGCTTGAATATAAGCAGACGATGTGGATGCTACATCGGTATCTCTAATTGTAGACAATGATGAAGTAAGATTCATTGATTGAACATTTAAAGAACTAATTGCGGAATCAACTCTATTTTGAGCAGAACCAAGCTCGGTAGTTCTGTTTGAAATTGTCTTCATTGCAGTATCTATATTTGCTAACAAAGATGCAGGTTTCAATGAAGTATTTTTTTCATATTCAGTAGTACTGCCACTTTTTAGTTTTATGCCTGCAAAAGCATTCGCATAATTTTCTGCAGACTTGGTTGTAACACCACTTATAGTAATTATTGCAGAGATGTTTGCGTTTCCAAACAATGTAGAATCTAATTTTATAACGCTCGATGTATTCGCATTAATTCCTACTTGTAATTCAATATCAGAAGGAGAAGCACTGCCCATCAACGCAATACCGTTGTATTCAGTGTTGGCAGCTACTCTGTTGATTTCCAACAATCTTGCTTTTATCTCAGATTTTATAGCCATTAATGAATCAATACCATAAGTTCCGTTAGCAGCTTGTTCCGTCAAATCTCTAACCCT
Source organism: uncultured bacterium (assembly GCA_902797575.1). Classification (GTDB taxonomy): domain Bacteria; phylum Cyanobacteriota; class Vampirovibrionia; order Gastranaerophilales; family Gastranaerophilaceae; genus CAG-196. The sequence goes on along the minus strand of CADBTL010000004.1, from coordinate 727 downwards.
TTGCAGGTGAGAATTTATTAATCCGTAATTTTCCTCTGCTGTTTGAAGTAAATCCATACCCATCGCAGCATTTTGCGATGCTACATCTATAGAACCCAACAAAGTCTTCCAATTTTCTGTAATAGAATAGCCTGCAGCATTATCACTAGCATGATTAATTTTATAACCGGTAGACAGGCGCTCTAATGCGCTATTTAATGAATTTGTTGCTTTATTTAAGTTGTTTTGAACAATTAACGATGATAAATTCGTTGTGACAGTAAGTGCCATTCCCTAACCTCTTTTAATATTTTATCCCTAAAAAACTCTCTTTTATATATTATTTAAATAATAATGTATACATGTATTATAGATTAACTCTATAAAATTTGTACAATATTTGTTAAAATATTTACAAATATTTACAAAAAAGAGGATGCGAAAAAAGTCGAGGGGTAAATGAAGGGGTAAATGAATTATGACAGAGCTACGTTAAGCTACTCCGCCGACACCCCGAACAATCCAAGATGCACGTGGTCTGACTTGAAACCGTTCCCCAGAGTTTGCAGGGAAAATTTTAATTTTTCCGCAAACTCAAAACCCGCCTAAGAAGAAGCTCTTTTAAATTTTAAAGTTTGCAAAAAAATTAGCAAATTGGTTAAAAATAAGTTATATTTTGCAAAATTGGCATTAACTATATTTGTGGATATTTTACTAAATTTGATAACTTATGTGCATGGGGGCTATT
>CADBTL010000003.1 GCA_902797575.1 uncultured bacterium | reverse complement strand
TTTCAACAAGCGGAGCAGTTTGGTAAGGCTTCGTCATCCCTTCATTTACCCCTTTACCCCTTTTCAACAAGCGGAGCAGTTTGGTAAAGCTCCGTCATCCCTCCATTTACCCCTTTACCCCTTTACCCCTTACCCCTTAGCCCTCTAAATTTCCCCAACCGGACTACCTTTTTCGGCAATGTTTTAACTTCTAAAAAAAAGCATAATGATTGAGTTAGTAAACTATGGGGTATGTAAACCCCAATAAAATAAGATTTTCTTGAATTAATATTCAAGAAAAAGGAGGTCCAAATGACGATTAGAAAACTTACTGTGGCAGCTGCAATTGCCGTTGGTATAGCAACGTGTTCATTTAATACGGCAAATGCGGCTTGCCCTTGCGAACAACGTCCTATTGTTACGCAAACTCCTTGTGCTTGCGACGATTTACCTGTTGTAACAGGTAACGCTTGCCCTTGCGAAAATCATCAGGAACCGACTTGCGGATGTAACGAAACTCCGCAATGCGAGCCTGACCCAACACCATCTTGTGCATTATGTCCGACAACAAAGAAAGTATCCCGAGAAGATATGCGCCAAGTATATTCATATCCGAACGCTATTTATGGGACTAATAACTTTGTAGGTACATCAAGCGACTCAATCTATTCTGCTCAGGGTTACGGTTTAGATGGAGCAACAATTACCAGAAACAACGGTCTTAATGCAATGACTATGGGAACAACCGTTTCTTCAGACGGTTCAATTACCGGTGCAGCTTCAAACATTCCTTGTTTGAATGATTTACCAAATCACACCGGTGCGCCTATCGTAAGAAATGAATCAAAAATGGACGGTGCAGGCTGTCCTATTCAAATGCATACAGCTAACTCAATTCAGGCTATTAAAAAAACATTAGCCCCTTTTGATTTAAGCCCGTTTGCAAATTTACAAGGTAATATGACCGGTGCAGCGGCAGGAATGTCACAAATGTTCCCAGATGTTCCTTCAAGCCATTGGGCAGCATGTGAAATCGACAAACTTGCAATGAATGATGTGGTTGTAGGCTATCCTGACAGATTATACAAGCCTTATAGAAACATCTCTCGTGCAGAGTTTGCAACAATGTTAGTAAAAGGTTTCAACAAAGACACTTATTCAAGCGCACCTGAAAAATTGTTTACGGATGTTCCGACAAATCACTGGGCAAGCAATGCTATTACTATTGCCGTTCACAACGATTTGTTAAAAGGATATCCTAACGGTAAGTTCTTACCGAACAACAACGTAACTCGTGTAGAAGCTCTTTGTGCTATGTCAAAGGCAATTACGTGTGAAGAGATGGACAAATGCAAGGCTCAAGACGTTTTATCACGTTATACAGACGGAAAGCAAGTACCTGATTGGGCTATAATTCCAATCGCTAAAGCTTTAGATAACGGAGCATTAAGCAATTCTCCAAATCCAAACAGAATTAATCCGTTTGCAGAAGCAACACGTGCAGATATTGCAGCAATGTTACAAAATATCAGACTTGCATCAGGTTTAGATAAAAATCCTGTAACAGCAAACAACGACTGCCCTACTTGCCCTGTTGACAAAAAGGCATTCATAGAAGAAGAACAAATTGTTCAAATTCCTACATTAAAGCTTAAATTTAAAGACCAAGTTAACGCTAAGTCATCTCACGTTGGTCAAAGATTTGCAGCAAAAACGATGGAAGATGTTACAATTAACGGCCATTTATATCCTGTAGGTTCAAACGTATACGGTAGAGTTGTTGAAGTTGTAAGACCTTCCGGTTGTCAGAAAGGTGCTCTTAAGCTTGCGTTCCAAGAAATTGAAAATTGCGGTCACAGAGCTACTTTGCCTAAACAAATCCTAAATGCAGATATTAGCAAATCTAATACGCCAAATATTATATCAAGAATCGTAACCGCTCCGCTTACATGGTCAGGTCAAATGCTTGGTATCGTTGGTAGAACTACAGGCGGTATGATTTCAAGCTTAGGTAACGGCCTTGAAAATATTGCTTCCGGAACAGGTATTGCTTTAGGTGAAACATTCCAAGGTCAATTTGGCGGTGCAGCAAGAAGTGTAGGAGATATGATTGTTGAAACAGTTAAAACTCCTGTAGATTTTGCAAGAACTGCTGTTTCAGGTACTATTGGTCTTGTTCAGGCAACCGGTGACGAAATTGGATACTTAGTTGATGCAAGAGGTCAAAAAATTTCTTCTATAAATCCTCGTGAACAAGTAACAATCGCATTTGGATGCAGCGGCAGATAAACATTTATTCTAATCGGAATAATTATACTACAGCAAGACGGGCATTATATAGTTTGCCCGTCTTGTTTTTTAAATATACAGAATTTTTTTAAGCAGCAAATTATTTTTTTAGCTGTTTTTATCTTAATAATACAAGCATGTGGAAAAATGAAAATTCAAACGAACTATAAGACTCTTAATACTAATTGCGCCCAATCATTTACAGGACAAAAAATAGATGCTAAAGATTCAAAAAAGGTTTTAACAGCTGTAGCTGATAAAACATTAGCATCAGATTGTTTTAATGCATTAAAAAATGTTGATTATGAAAGCTTTGTAAGAAAGTTTGAAGCAAAATACATAGCAAAGAGTAAGGCAAACTTTGAGTATCTTGCAACAAACAATTTACGGTCATTATTAAAATTCACTATTGCAGATTTTAAGTATAAAAGGTTTGTAAGTAAAAAAGAAAACCAAGAAAACTGTGCAAAATTATACGGATACAAAAAAGCAAAATTTAAAAAACCTTTTATACATTTTGCGGAATTTTTAAGAATGCATCCTATTAATATTGCCTGTTATTTTACCGGCAAAAAAGTCTTAAATAAAAAATGTATAATAGACGGTAAAAAAATATCACAACGTGATATTTCAAAAATTATTGCAGAAGAAACAAATCCTGAAATAAGAAAAAAAGCTTATGATTCGAAATATAAACTGTGTGACAATCTCAAAGATGACATTATTGATATTGTAAAAAAAAGAAATGCATATGCTCAAGCGTTCAATTACAGTTCTTATTTTGATTTGATACTAAAAAGAAGATATAATACTGATTTAAAAGCTTTTAATAAAAATCTTGAATCGACATATTTACTATTTAAACCGGAGCTTGAAAAAGTTCATGAAGAAAATGAGGAAAAATTAAAAAAAGTTTTTCAAACAGAAACGCTTGAATATTATCACTATAATTTAAACAATAGCTGTAAAGAATATAAAGTACTGGATAACGCTATTGAAAAAATCGGTGTTCTGCCGCTTGCAAAGAAGATTTTTTCTAAAATGGGATTTGACATAGATAAACTGATAAATGAAGGGAAATTAATAATACATAACGATAAAAAAGAAAAAAGGTCTTTCCATATGTCAATAATGCCGGGGAAAATTTCAGGTATATGCGTTAGTCTCAAAAATGATTTTTTTAATTTGGCAGTTTTATGTCATGAACTCGGGCATGCAATGTACAATCTCGGAACGTCACAAACACTACCAATAAATATGAGAACATCCCCTTCACAAGTAATGAATGAAGGAATTGCAATGATGATGGAAGATGTAACACTAAATAAAGATATTTGGGATGGTATGGTTCCAACGGATATTCTTGAAAAAATCAAAAAAAATCGTCGCAAAGGACAGTTAATACGTATAGCCAGAAACTTTATACTAACTGAATTTGAACAAGAAATGTATGCGAACCCGAATCAGGATTTGGCAAAATTATGGCAAGAAAAATATAAAAAATTTACAGGTTGGAATTATAAGCCTTCTAACGAATGGTCAACTGCAGATCTCTTGATAAGCGCACCTGCATACACACATAATTACATAAAAGCGCAAATGATAGCTTTCCAACTTCATAAACACCTCAAAACAAAACTTGGGAATTTAACTGAAAACAAAGAAACTGCAAAATATTTAAGCGAAAATATTTTTTCAAAGGGAGCTTCTCTTAATGAGACAGAGTTACTAAAAAAAATTACACGAAAAGAGAATTTAGAAAAAGATTTTCTAAAGGATATAAACTTTTCTGAAGTATAGTTGATTCGGAGCTGATGTACCATCAATTAGGACATAAATTTTGTTCTTCTTTAGTAAATATTGACTTTTTTAGCCTAATCATTATGAACATGGTAAAACCTACATCAAAAGGATGATTTTACCCCCAAAAACTAAAGTAAACAGTTTAATTATCCGATAAAACTAATAAAAAGAGGTATAACTATGCAAATCAACGGCGGTGTAAGATTCTGCGAAGGCGGAATGCAATCTGCAATCAGAGCTATGCAAGTACAACAAGCAAAACTAAGCATGATAAACGAAAACATCATGGGTTTTGATAAAGTCGGCTTTCAACGAAGAGAGATTGTAACTTCCGCAGCAACAGAATATCAAGGTGTTAACGGTCTTTCAACAACTATTGATGACCAAGTAGGTCGTATTGTTCAAACAAGCAATCCTTTAGACATTGCAATGTCTAATAAAGGTTATTTTCAAGTTCAAACACCATACGGAGTCAAATTAACGCGTGACGGCAGATTTAAGCTGGACAAAGACGGATACATTAAAACAGTTGAAGATTTTAATGTGTTATCCGATGCAGGTTTACCGATTAAGCTGCCGGTAATTCCCGAAAATATTGATAAAGTTATTGTAGACTCAAAAGGTAAAGTCAGCGTGTATGACGAAAAGACAAATAAATATTCGGAAGCCGGATATTTCGGAATTGTTGATGCAACAGGCATGGCAGTATTAGATCCGGGAATGAAGCAAAGATGCAGTGAGTTTTCTAACGTAGCTTTACATAACGAGTTCTTTAGAGTTAAACCGGTCGTTAATAACTTTGATGCTAATCGTCAAATATTCATAATCGAAAGCAATAATCTGCAAAAAGTAATTTCACAGCTCGGCAGCGTAAGCTAGGAGGTTTGAAGATGTATAACTTACAAGCTATAACTAACAGATGCATTAATAATTCAACGGTTCAATTTGATAAAATCGGCTATATAGCAGCAAATTTATCAAACTATAGTACTATCGGGTACAAATGCGTTGATTTTGAACAATACTTGGAAGGTAACGGCATGATAAACGGTACCCTGAGAAGAAATACCATGCAAGGTGCAATAAAAAGAAGCTCTAACCCTTTTGACATAGCTTTAACAGGTCAAGGATATATACCTGTTGTATCAGAAGAGGGTGAAATCCAATATACGAGAGACGGCTCACTAAAAATCGGAAAAGGAGGCTATCTTGTTACTGTTGATGATTGGATGGTAGGAGACGGAATTCAGATACCTCCTAACTCATATAAAATTGAAATCCGTCCTAACGGTGACGTTATGAATTACGATAAAGCCGGTTCTTTACCTGAAAAAATCGGAACAATACCAATCGTACAATTTGATAATCCTGAAGCTTTGGAAAAAGGTAATAATAACAAACTGGTTGCAAATAGTGATACAGGAGAAGCTAAACTTGCAAAAGTTGATAACATTCAACAATACGCAACGGAAGTTTCAAATGTCAGCATATATGATGAACTAAACAACATGATGAGAGTTAACGCATCAATGATTGCAGGATTAACATTGGCAAAAGTTGCAAACGACATGTACAACAAGAGCATAAACCTACAACAATAGAAAGGTAATTTAAAATGAGTTATACAAGTATGGACGCATTAGGACAAGCAAATATAATGATGAACCTTATATCTCAAAAACAGAGAGCACTGGGTACTAATATTGCTAACGTCGATACTCCTGGATATGTAAGACGTGATGTTGATTTTTCACAATACCTCGGTTCAATGAACAGTCCGCTTGAAACTCAGCTTTCATCGAAGCTAGGACCTGCTGCTATTATAGATGACAGAGAAAAATCGGAAATTGATATAGCAGAAGAATTAGCAGAAATACAAAAGAACTCTCTATTGTATACAGTTGCAACGAGAAGAATGTCAAATATAATTACTCAAATGAAAACCGTTATAAATGTCGGTAAGTAATTCTTAAATCAGAAAGGAAGTAAATATGGGTATTTTGGAAGCAATGAATATAGGTTCAAACGCATTAAAAGCGCACGGATTGAGGTTGGATATTCACGCAAAAAATATTGCGAACGTAGATACTCCTAATTATGTAAGAAGAATTCCCGTTCTGAATGCAAGTGAAGACATGTCATTCCATAATGTATTAAATACAATGAAAGAAGATACTTTTTCAACAGGAACAATTCCATATTTACAAGGCGGTGTTGTTTTTAACGGCTGTGTGGAAGATCCGACAGTCGGTGACTTGGTTTATTCTCCGGGACATCCTGACGCTGACGCAAACGGATACATAAGATTGTCAAATGTAAATGCTATGGTAGATATGGCAGATGCTATCCTGGCTCAAAGAGCATACGAAGCAAACCTTGCTTTAGTAAATATTTCCCGTTCAATGGCAACTAAAGCCATTGAAATCGGAAGATAATAGGGGGGTAAATGAAGGATGACGAAGCCTTACTAAGCTACTCCGCTTATTGTAAAGGGGGGGGGTAAATGAAGGATGACAGAGCTTCGTCAAGCTACTCCGCCTGTCGTAAAGGGGTAAATGTAAGGATGACGAAGCCTTACTAAGCTACTCCGCCTGTTGTAAAGGGGTAAATGTAAGGATTAACCCTACTTCTCTCGTTGGGGAGAAGATACAGATGCAAACAAACTTGTTTGTTTTGCAGCAGTAGATGAGGGGGAAGACATTTACAAACAACCCCTCACAATTATGGCGGAAAATGTTTTTTACCCTCTCCCGCTTCCGTAAGTGTTCACATTCGTTCACACACGGAAAGCGACCTCCCCGAGTGGAGGTTTTGTCCTCTCTCGTTGGGGCACTACTGTTTAAGTCTATTTGTTTATAAAACAATCTATTTGCATGTCAACACGTTGACACTAACAACTTCATAATTATATAATTAGGTATGATTAAAATTAAAAAAGAACATTATATAGATACCATTATTTATTCAATAGATAGGATTTTGAAAAGTTTAAAATCTGAACTTAGGCAAAAATTTGATAGTCTTAATACAGGTATTACAAGCGAACAATTTGTCGTTTTAGATACAATAAGCTGCTATAAGAATATATACCAGCAAAAACTTTCTGACATCATAATGAAAGATAAATCAAATACGACCAGAATTATTAAAGTTCTTGAACAAAAAGGATTGATAACTAAAGAGTACGGAACTATTAATAAAAGGCTTGTATATTTTTTAAAAGTTACGGAAAAGGGTAAGGCTATTGTCAAAGAAAATATGCCTAAAATGAAAAATTTTATTACAGAAATTTTTACAACTATTTCAGATAGTGAAATTGAGCTTTTGCACGGTTTAAGCTCCAAGTTTCAAGCTGATTTAGCTAATACGCTCAGTAACGAAGAATAAAAACGGAGAAGGCATGCAACAAGCGGACAAAGAACGAGTAGAATTACTCATAAATAAAGGATTTCAATACCATCAAGACGGACATTTAGATGATGCAGAGCCGTTGTACGAAGAAGCTTTAAAGCTTGATGATAATAATGCCAGACTTTATAACCTAATTGGTGTACTAAAACTGCAGCAATCTGACCCTGATACTGCGATAGAATACATGATGAAAGCAATTAATCTGTCAAAATCAGAATACTATTACGAAACGCTTTTTCACGCATTTATCAAGAAGAAAGATTACAATCGTATTATCAGTTACGAAACAACTGTCAACATGCTGTTTCCAAAATGTTTTTCTCTTATGTTTAATCTTGGTTTAGCATACAGAAAATTATTCAAATTCAAAGAAGCTTTATATTATTATGAGCGAGCTTTGCGTATAAATCCCATGTCATATGAAGGCTGGAATAATGTTGCTGTAATATACAGAATACAAGGTCGTGCAGAAGATGCAAGTTATGCGATGAAAGTATGTTACGACTTAAGTCCGGATGATAATACAGCATATTATTTAGGAATAGATTATATGAGCGCAAAGCAATATGATAAAGGACTTCCGCTCTTTGAAAAAAGGTTGTCAAAAGAGATTGCATTTACTTCACAGAATAAAACTCACCCGCAAAAAATTCGCAAAGATAATGAATGGAAAGGTGAAGATATAAAGGATAAAGATATTTTCATATATTATGAAGCAGGTTTTGGTGATTTGATAATGTTTTCGCGCTATCTGCCGTTAGTTGCAAAAAAATGCAGAAAATTAACACTAATGTGCCAAAAACCTTTAACACCTTTATTTAAAGAAAATAAGCATCTTGGAATTGATACTATTATAGATAGTTTTGACCCAAAAATTGAACTAGATGCAGATGTTCATGCTTCAATATTGAGTTTACCGTACTTATTGGGACTTAAGGATGATAACGTGTTTGAAACTCCTGAAGGTTATATTGTTCCGAATATGGATATGGTTGAAGAATACAAGAAAAAGTATTTTCAGAATGACAAAATTAAAGTCGGTATAAAGTGGCGCGGAAATACAACACTGGAAAAAAATCGTGTTATTCCTGCGGAACTCTTCAATAGACTTACATATGTTGATAACACGCAGTTTTACTCATTCCAAACTTTTGAAGGCTCTGAAGATGTTAATAAGATTCAAAATATAATTGATATAGGTAAAGATTTAACCGATTTTGCCCAAACGGCTGCTGCACTTAGGAATCTCGATTTAGTAATTTGTAATGATACATCGCTTGCCCATTTAGCGGGCGCAATGAGAATCCCATGTTGGATAATACTTCCATATAACTATGATTGGCGTTGGCATACTGATTTAAAGCATTGTGATTGGTACGAAAGCGTAAAACTCTTCCGCTCTGCGCAAATTGGTGATTGGCAAAGTGCATTTGACCAAGTTTTGGAAGAAATGACTCCTGACTAATTTGTCAGTTTTGCATTTTTAAAATTACTTTTTTACACGAATAGAAGAACATTTTAGATTAATGAAAGTTGTTTAACAGCTTCAAAATGTTTTCTTAAAAATGACGGTCTGTGATATTTTGTTAAACCGTATTTATCAATTGCTTCAATATGTTCTTTTGTAAGATATCCTGCGTTTTTTGCCCAATTATACATAGGAAATTCATCATGCAGCCGCAGCATGTATCTGTCACGTGTTACTTTTGCAAGAATACTTGCAGCCGCAATTGAAGCTGACTTTGAATCGCCTTTTATTATGTATTGTTGAGGGTAAGCATAGTTTTTAATTAATTTATTACCGTCAACAAGCGTTAAATTGTTTTCTAATTTGCCTGCAACAAATGAACAAGCAATATTCATAGCTTTTAAAGATGAGTTTAGTATATTAATGCTCTCAATTTCATCTACTTCAACACAAACAATTTTGTTTAAAGTATTATCTAAAATTGTATTGTATATAGATTCGCGCTTTTTGGGAGTTAATTTTTTTGAATCATTAAGTATTGCTAAATCTCTGATTAAACCATCCGTAACCTTATCAAAATGTACAGCAGCTGCATAAACACCGCCTGCAGCAGGTCCTCTTCCCGCTTCATCCGTACCTATGATTAATTTATTGAACTGCTTATCAAAATTAAATAAATCTGACATGTTCTAGCAGCAAACCTCGCTTAAACGAGCCATAATTTTGTCTGTAATAACTTTAATATATTCTTTATCAACCATTCCGTTAATAATACAATCTGCAATCCCGTACGTTGGTCTGATATATTGCTGTGCTGTTGCATTAACATCCTTAAATTGTAAATCTGCAGCTTCACCTGTTTTTCCTCTTAATACAGCACGTTTGTACCATCTTTCTTTAATTACATCAATCGGAGTAAACACGTATACTTTAACATCCATAATATCTCTTACTTCTTCATTTAGAACATATAAACCTTCCGTAAGAATAACTTTTGCCGGTTTTTTAATATCACCGTCAGGGTGAGATTCACATGTTACAAAATCATATTTAGGAGAGCGTACCGTCTCGCCTCGTTTTAGACTTTCAAGATGCTCCCGCATTAAAGCAAGATTTATAACATCCGGAGTATCAAAGCTAAAACCTGTTTTGAATAAAGCATCATAGCTTCCTGCTTCTCTGAGTTCATTTGATGTATCCTTGTAATAATCATCTTGTCTTATTACAGTATAAATACCTTCTTTTTTTTCTCTGACTACCGCATCAATTGTGTTATCAACAAAAACTGTCTTGCCGGAAGCACTTTCACCTGTTATACCGATTAAAAACGTTTTCTTTTTTTCTTGCACAACTTTGCGTGCAATGTTCATAATAAAATCATCAGCAACCTTCAAAAATAAAGGTTGTTCTTCTTTTTTATCTTCTTCAAGTATTGCTTTTAGGGTGTCAACAATATTGGATATCAATTCCATATCCAAGCGGCTTGAATAAAAATTATAATCTGTTAGTTCGAATGATTCCATTGTAGTTACCATAAATATACCACCCTGCCACTTAAGAACATTCTAACTTGAAAAATAAAAAAAATCTCGTAAATTTTTACATTATTTTACAAACAGAGGATGCGGAAAAAGTCGAAAATGACAATTTTTCGAACTTTTTCAAATCCGACCTTAGGTGTGTGAAAGTCAGACTAGGTGCGGGATAGCACGTAGTCTGACTTGAAACC
>CADBTL010000002.1 GCA_902797575.1 uncultured bacterium | reverse complement strand
CTATCAAAACTTCCAAATAAAAAAGGAAGTAACAAAAGTCACTTCCTTTTTTATGGTGGGCGTTAGAAGACTCGAACTTCTGACCCTCTCCTTGTAAGGGAGACGCTCTACCAACTGAGCTAAACGCCCATCTTTTGGCTATCTAAAAGCTAAATTTCATTTAAGCGTAAGCTAAACACTCTCAAGCTTTCAGCAAAATAATAATAAATCAAACAAAATTTAATGTCAAATAATTATTTAAATGCACATATTATTGACATCCTGTTATTGATTCAGTAACATACAGTTATATATTTTAAATACATTTTGCCGAGATTAAAAGTGGAGTATTGGAAATGGAAAATAAAAAAGTTTATATAGAAACATTAGGCTGCCAAATGAACAAGTCTGATGCAGAACGCATGTATGGCATGCTTGAACACATTGGATATACTCAAACACAAGAACCAAAAGAAGCTGATTTATTAATCATTAACACATGTTCTATAAGACAATTATCAGAAGATAAAGCTTACAGCCAAATTGGCGTTTGGGGAAAATGGAGGGGTAAATCAAGGGGTAAATCAAGGGGTAAAAGTGAAAATATATCATGTGACAAATCTAATTATAAAAATCTCGGAGAAGCAGATAGAAAAAATCTTTACCCAAAAATTGTTGTATCAGGATGTGTAGCACAGCAAGCCGGAGAAAAAATTTTTAAACGCGCACCCTATGTAGATTTAGTTCTTGGAACACAAAGGCTATACGAGCTTCCAAGTCTTGTTAAAAGAATAGAAAACGGAGAAAGAATAGTTTCTGTCGATGAAAAGCCCTTTAAAGAATCAGAAATTCAAATTAATCGTGTAAAAAGTGTTAATGCGTGGGTTCCGATTATGGAAGGCTGCAATAACTTCTGCACATATTGCATCGTTCCTTACACAAGAGGCCGTGAACGATCAAGAAAGCCTGAATTAATTATTGCTGAAATAAAAAAAGCTTTATCAGAAGGTTTTAAAGAGATAACACTACTTGGGCAAAATGTTGATTCATATGGCAAGGACTTAGATAATGGGCAAAACCTTGCTTGGCTCTTAAAACAAATTAACGCAATAGAAGGCAAGTTTAGAATCCGGTTTGTTACTAATTATCCTACTGATATAACTGATGAGGTAATTGATACAGTAATAGAATTGGATAAAGTTTGTGAATATTTTCACATTCCTATGCAATCTGGTGATGATTACATACTAAAAAAAATGAATCGCAGATATGACTATGCAACATATAAAAGAATCTGTGATCATATACGCTCACGTATAAAGGACGTTACTATCACGAGTGATTTTATTGCAGGTTTTCCGGGAGAAACCGAAGAACAATTCCAAAACACTTTGAACGCTATGACAGAATTGGAACTTGATTATTCAAATACCGCTGCCTATTCGCCTCGTGAAAAAACTGTAGCTGCGAAATGGACAGATTTATATATTCCCGAAGACGTAAAAACCGAAAGATTAGCTAGGCTAAACGAACATAATAGAGAATGTTGTTTAAAATCAAATCAAAAATATATCGGGCAAGAGATGGAGGTTCTTGTTGAGAATTTTGAAATTCGTAAAAATGGTAATAAAGTAATAACCGGACGAACCAGAAATAACAAGATTGTTCATATTCCTTATGAAAAAGATATTACAGGTGAATTTATTAACGTAAAAATTACTAATGCCAAAACTTGGTACTTAAATGGTGAACTAATTTAGCAATTATAAAAAACAATAGATCAATATTGATTCTCTATTATTTTCCTCTTTCCAATTTTAATACTGCGTGATATAATTTTGCTATGGCAGGAGAAGAGTTCAAGACTAAGTCAAAGAAAAAAGGTATGGCTGCGCAGACTCGTTTAATAATTGCGGGTTTGTTTATTAGTACTGTATTTATATTTTTAGCAGCTTGTTTTGCTACATACAGTATTAGTGAGAATATGGACAGAGCATACAAAAATTTCGCACAAGTTCTTGCAAAAACACTTGCCATTGAGGGGATTGAAGTCACAAAAGAGCTTCCTGAGCTTGCAAAATATGATGCACTCAGAACAAATTCCGTATCAGTTTTAAAAAGCAATGATGATATTGCTTTTATAATATTTAAAGATGCCAAATCTAAGGTAATCTATTCAAGCAAAGACGATTATTCAAAACAAGCAGAAAAAGCTAGAATTACAGTAAGCTCTCCTATGTTTGTCAAGAACGGAAACACTTCAATTAATGCAGGTTCTGTAACTGTAGGACTTTCAGGAACTATCATGGATAAAGTAACAGCTACATCTCGCAGTTCACTAGCAATAGTATTTATCCTAGCTTGGCTTGTTATTGTCGGCATTATATATATGAACTCTTCAATAATTACAAGAGAACTGCGAAAACTTCATCAAGGTGTAAAAAAAATATCATCCGGCGAATTTGGATATATGCTTGATGACAAAGGTGTTGACAATGAGATAAAAGAACTTTATTCAGCATTCAATGATATGTCAGAACGTTTGAGCAGATATAACGAACAAACAATTGAAAGTTTAACTTTTGAAAGAAATAAATTAGAATCAGTTTTAATGAGTATTGTTAATGGTGTTGTTGTATGTGACAACCATGATAAAGTTATTATGGTTAACAATTACGCAAAACGGCTTCTGGAAGTCGAAGAAGAGGATATACTCAATTCTCAAATTCAGGATTTTTGTGATTCCACCGGAGAATTTTGTTTTGCGGATAAAATTGCCAAATTTAAAGACACTCCACTGGATGAAGATGGAAGTCCCATAAGCTTTACTATAGAAATTGACCAGAGAATTCTTAAATGTCTTATATCACCAATGTTTACACGTTCAAATTCATACGTCGGCTATATTATTATTATCATTGACATAACAAAAGAACACGAAATGGATCAGCTTCGAACAAACTTTATATCTAATGTATCACACGAATTAAGAACTCCCGTTACGGTCCTAAGAAGCTATATTGATACTTTGTATAACTTTGGTAACGATTTTGACTTTAACACGCAAAGAGAATTTATCGGAGTAATGAATCAAGAAATAATCCGTATGAACAGAATGGTTAATGATATACTTGATTTTTCGCGTTATGAGGCTCAAAGCCTGCACTTAGAAAAAACTAAACAGGATGTTGTTGAAATTATTGAAGATGCCGTCAATCAAGTTCAAGTACTCGCAAAAGAGCATGATTTAACTATCTCTATTATGAAAGAGCCTGATTTACCTGAAATTCCGCTAAATGTTGACAGTATTTCCCGTGCATTTATGAATATATTATCAAATGCTATTAAATATTCTCCGGATGGAAAACGTATTAAAGTTAGAGCAGAACGCTCGCGTGACGGAGAGTATGTAGAAGTTAGTGTTGAAGATCAAGGTCCAGGGATTTCAGAAAAAGATCAAAAACGTGTATTCGACAGATTCTACAGAGTAGAAAATGCTACTCACTCTGTTAAAGGAACAGGTTTAGGCCTACACCTTGTAAAAATAACTATTGAAAAACATCACCAAGGTCAAGTGTTTGTTAATTCCAAAGAAGGCGAAGGCTCTACATTCGGATTTAGACTTCCGATTAACCCAAAGGAAGAAGAAAGAGAAGAATATATCCCCAAAAACCGACTACCGGCTGAAAGTGAAGCGTAAAGCTTTGACTGTTGTTCATTTATCTATTGTACTAGAGCATTCAAAAAACATTTAATTTCGAGTTTGCGGAAAAATTAAAATTTTCCCTGCAAACTCATTTTGTAAACAATTGTTACAAATAAGCAATTTTTGATTCGATTTTGTTTTTATATAAATATAAGATGTGTGGAGGTAATCTATGTTTGATGTAAATAATGGTGTAGCAAAAATTGACGGGAAAAAAGGTATTTACAGTGACAAAGTAACAAATCCGTCTGTTATGTACGGCAGAAATGCTGTGCAAAACTTGTATTCATATTTTGAGCAGCCTCTTGTAAATGATAATAATGCAACGCCTCCGATACTTGATTTTGGAGTTAATCCTAATGCAGCAGACAAAAACATCGAACAAATGGAAAACTATGCAAAACAAAATGATGCATATTTAAATTCTTTGCCGCCACTTGAGTATGAATATCGATATATGCCAAATATTCACAGGGTTGGTGAGATTGACAAAGACGCATTGCTGGGTGCAGCATATGAAGAAATGGGACAGAGAACAGAAGTTTCAGTCAATGAACTTGATAATACTTTTGGTTTAGGAGATGAATATTCTTCCGGAAACGCAGACTTAAACAAGGATGGTAAAGTGGATATTGGTGAATATGGAGCAACTATTCTGGCTGCTGATATATTAAGCAAACCTGCTGAAGGATCTGAATTAAGTAAATATATTGACGGTACTATAAATAGTGATGGGCATAAAGGAGTTCAAGAACTTACCAAAAAATGTAATGCTGAATTTGCTGCAAAAATGTATGGAGAGTTATATAATAAATACAATTTAGCCTCCGAGGCAAAAAAATTCAATCCTAATTAATCATATAAATATCTCCTATCGGGCAATTATTTATTTAGCTAATTTGCTTTATTTTAATTACGACACAAGGAGGTTTTTATGAAGAAAAGTTTATTTATAACTATGCTTGGCTTTTTTCTTACAGCTAGCGTTTCAATTGCAGAAGATTCTGTTGCTGTTGTCGATTTACAAAAAGTCGTCAGCAACTCTTCTCAAGTTAAACAGCTCAAAGCAGAACATGCAAAGAAAATGGAAGAGCTTAACAAGATTATTGTTAATGCACGAGGTGAAATTGCAAATGAATCTGATGAAAATAAAATCATTAAAATAGAAGAAAAATACACAAATGAATTTAACACTAAAAAATCGTTATTGGAAAAGGATTATAATAACAGACTTGCCGCAATAGAAAAAAACATAAAAGATGAAATAACAAAAAAAGCTCAGAAAGATAATTATGATTATGTTTTTGCAAAAAGTGTTCTTTTATACGGAGGAAAAGATATTACTGATGAAATACACGTGAAATAGAATGTAATTAATCGATTAAGTAATCCGTG
>CADBTL010000001.1 GCA_902797575.1 uncultured bacterium | reverse complement strand
AGAATGCCTCCTTGCCAAGGAGGATGTCGCGAGTTCGAGCCTCGTCTCCCGCTCCATTTAAAAGAAGACCGAGAAGGTCTTTTTTTTATGTAGGGAGATGGGTAGCGAGAACGAGCTTTTCGCGAGTTGCGGATTTTTTGCAGAGAGCGGAGGACTTTTTGCTGAAAGTACGAAAAGTACTGAAAGCAAAATCCGAAGACTCGTTTAACGCAAAAAATCCAAGACACGAGCCTCGTCTCCCGCTCCATTTTAAGAGGGTTATAGATACCCTCTTTTTTAATGGAGATTTTTATGTCCATCTGGTGTCCACTATAATGAATTGAATTAAAGACTAGCAGTATGAATTAAGAACTGATATTGCATCAAGTTTTCTCTGTGGTACTGCATGAGCATATCTCATTGTCGTTTCAATCTTTGCGTGTCCTAAGATTTCTTTTACTACAACCAAATCAATACCTTTTTCTACCAACCTTGTAGCAACAGTATACCCCAGCAATACAATTACATCAAAAACAAATGTCAACAACTTTTTTAACAATTTATTTAAAATCTGTGGAACGTACGTAAAGACACGTTCCACGCTTACATGCATTCTACTTCCCAACCCACGTGAGGTCTGCAAGCAAATTGTATAACGCATCTCTTAATTTCTGTTGCAACTTCCCATCATCAGCGATAAACTCCGCTAAATCATATCTGTTTTTCCGTTCTTCTTCTGCTTCCGTACCATCAGCTTTTTCAAAGTTTGCCCTAAGTATTTCCATACTCCTCTCAACAAACTTCTCGAAAGGCACTCTGTCAAAAGATTCAAAGAGGCACTCAAAACTACAAGGACAATCTTCTTCCTTTGCTCGCTCGTTGAACCATTCCTTCCATTCTTCATCGCCAAAACAGTTTCTGCACACAAAGTTTCCGTTGGGTACTTCTCCTATCCATCTGTCTTCACTATTCATATTACTACCTTTACTCATTCTTTATTCTCCTTCCATTTCATCTATTAAATCTTTTCTTATCCAAATGTTATCAACATCATCAATTGTTTCAGCTATAGCTCTTATAACTTCGGCATGCCGTATTTCTTGCCCCTCTCTTGAAAAAACATCTTCTGCAACCATACGGAGTGGGAGAGTTTCTTCTTCCCCAAAAACTTCTTCGGCTTCTTCTATGTCAATATCTTCTTCTTCGGCATTCATGTACTCGTCTGTAATATAGTGTGAAGCGAACCCTGCAAATTCTTCGAGCGAAGCACACACTTCACTTGCTTCACTAACATCACAATAATCACATTCAGCACCGCTTACGGCATGTTCTCTGATGAATCTTTCCATCTCTGGACTTTCTATTATACAGTTTATACATACAAAGTTTTGCGTCATGATATTCTCCTTACAATTTTCAATTTGTTTTGTTTTCTAATATATTATACTTGAGAAATTTTTTCTTTAAATAACTTGTCTAACTGACTAGAGAATTTATCATTTTGTATTCCGTAAAGATTGTATGCTTTTATAACCTTACTATACTCTTTTCCTCTGACATATTCTAATGTTATTCCCAAAATACGCTTTGTAATGACGACACCTTCTCTATTTTTCTTACAAAAAAATGTTTTAAATCATCTATATTTATTTTGACATCTCTCATTTGCTACTTAGCTCCTTTGTCCATAATATGCTTTTTCTCCGTGTTTTCTTTGATAGTGTTTATCGAGGACTGTGTGTTTTAGAACTGTAGAATTAGCATTTAATGCCAATGTTTGAAAATTCATTTTTGCAATCTCTTCTACTATAACTGCATTCTTTACAGCTTGTTTTGCTGATAAGCTCCAAGAAAAAACCCCATGATTTTTTACCAAACATGCAGGTATTTCATTAAAATTTCTTTCCTTAAAGGTTTCTACTATAACTTTTCCTGTATTAGATTCATAATTCTGATATATCTCATTATCATTTAATTCTCGAGTACATGGTATTCCACCATAAAAATAATCTGCATGCGTTGTTCCTAATGGTTCGATACTGATTCCAGCTTGAGCAAAAGATGTTGCGTAGCTTGAATGAGTATGACAAATTCCTTTGATACTGCTACAGGCTTTATATAGCTCTATATGTGTAGGCAAGTCCGAAGATGGTTTGAGTTCTCCTTCTACAACAGAACCTTTTAAATCAACAACAACCATATCTTTTGGTTTCATTGTTTCATAGGGTATTCCCGATGGTTTAATAACAACCAAACCATTTTTAGATAATGCTGATACATTTCCCCATGTAAATATTACAAGACCACTACTATATAGCTGTAAATTTGCTTCATATACTTCTTGTTTTAATTCTTCAAGCATTGCTGCACTTCCTCTTTTTTTATAGTAAGTGTGTTATATAAACCTTCGTGCAAATTATACACAGGTTTCCAACCTAATTTTATTAATTTATCAGAATTTAAAATAGAATCTGCTTGTTTTGAATACCCTTTTTTTTCTTTTTCATCTGGTAATTCAAATTCCAATTTTACACCTGCTATAGATGATAAGGTTTCGGCAAAATCTTTAACAGAACATATTGAATTAGGATTAGATACATTGTAAACTTCTCTATTGGTTCCGTTTAATAAAATATACAATAATGCCGAAATAGCATCTGCAACATAACAATAAGTTCTGGTTTGTAGTCCTTTGCTTTTCATGACAATATTTTGACCGTTTATTGCATTTTTTAAGAATTGGGCATCTGCTCTTGAGTTAGTTTCTGTTATAGTTGCCCCATAAACATAACATAACCTTGCAATATTTACATTAATGTTAAACTGTTCAGAATATGCCATGCATAATGTTTCTGCGGCTCTTTTAGATTCTGGATAGCAAGCTCTTATTAATTTTGTGTCAACGCTGCCTACATCTCTTTCTGAAAAGCTATGGTCTGTATTATTTCCATAAATTTCACCTGTTGATATAAATAAAAATTTACAGTTTGAATTTTTAATACTTTCAAGTAAATTTATAGTACCAAGCAAGTTTGTCTTCATAGTTCCCACTGGGTCTTGTGAAAAAGCTAATGGGTGTGCATTACTCGCTGCATGTATGATATAGTCAGTTTTTATGGAAAAGCTTAGAGGAGCATTTAAGTCTTGTTCTATAATATTTATGTATTTAATATACTCTTTAAATTTTTTTTCGGTATTATATTTATTACGTGATACAGCATAAATATCCAGTTTTATGGACATTTCTGTTTTAAGATATATTAAAAAATAAATCAAGTATGAACCAATTAAACCATTAGCTCCAGTTATTAATATACTTTTATTGTCTAAATTAGTTATATCTATTAATTTTGTTATATTATTAAATTCTTCTTTTTGTATTTTATTCATTTGAACCTTTTAGTAATGCTTTAAAAATTTCGATATCTTCTTGCGTTGTTAATTTTATATTTTTTTCTGAACCTGTAGAAAAATATACTTTTTCACCTAATTCAATCATTAAAGTACAACTTGCAATAGAATTAGTGATTCCTAATTCACTTGCTTTTAAATGAGCATTCACTATGTCTTTTAATCTAAATCCCTGTGGTGTTTGAGTTCTTTTTAAATTATCTCTAGGGAATGAAGCCGAAGAACTCATCTTATCGGTTGTTTCTAACATTGCTTCTTGACATGGTACACAAGCAATTGCATTTCCTTTTTGTTCTGTTACAGCAATGCAATCAGCAATAATATCACTAGAAACCATTGGTCTTATAGCATCATGTATAAGTACGATTGCATTTTCGTCATAATACTTTCTCAGTTCAAAAATTCCATTTTTAATAGATTCTTGTCCAACATTACCAGATGGGATAATATGCTTTAACTTAGAAATGTTATATTGCTTTGCATAACTTGATAATACATTATCCCAACCTTCAAGACAAACAACTGCTATCACATCAATAGAAGGGTGCTTTTCAAAAGACTCCATAGTGTATGCAATAATTGGTTTATCGTTTACCGTCATGAATTGCTTAGGAATAGCTTGATGCATTCTTGCTCCAACTCCGCCAGCAATTATTAAAGCAATATTAGTCATTATTATCTCCTTCTATTATTTTCTTTAATGTTGATGAAACATTTTGAGCAGCAAGTACGTTTTTTTGTTTGTTTAGAATTTTGTTAATATTTTGTACTCGTTTCTCTTTCAGCGTATCTTCGCTTCTTATTACAACAGCATTTAATGTTTCTTTTAAATCTTCTATGTCATAAACTTTATAATAACCAGAAGTTATTTGATTACCGAAACCCGTATGTCCTACAGAATATTCACTTATTAAATGTATTACTGGTTTTTGAGTAGGCAGATATTCATACAAAAAAGAGTTACAGTCTGTTATTAAACAATCCGAAGTTCTGAATAAGTCTATATAATCACCTTGTTCGTATATTTGAGCGTTTGGTAACATTTCCCATTGTTTGAAATAGTCAAACATCTCTTTTTCAGACATTAAACCTTGCTCTACAATTTCAGACTTTAATTTAGGATGAGGTTTTAAAACAAATTCTATATTTGAATTTTCTTGAGCAAATCTTAATATGTAATCGTAATTCCAATTAAAAGTACCATATCTTAATATGCTGTCTTTTGAAAAAGAAAAATGTGGAGCATATATAACGTGCTTTTTATCTTTAGTTTTCCACTTGATGTTATTTTGATTAATAGGACTTTGATATGCATCAAGTTTTAAATGTCCTACATTACAAATATGTTTTTCTTCAAAACCACTTTCAAGCAATCTAGGAATAATAAAATCATTATCTACAAAATAAATATAAAGACTTTTGTAAAAATCATGAATCTCATTCTCGCCATTTGTTATATTAGCTCCATAGATGCAACTAAAACATAGAGCATAATTTGATGTATTTGTAATAGAATGTTTATCAGGCACACCCCATGGCTGGTCGTAAAATATAATATCTGGTTCAAATACTTTTAAGTCTATGTAATTGTTTGTTGCAGTGTCAAAAGCGTACTCAACAGGCATGTTACGTTCAGTAAAAAATAAATAATTCTGTTTTAAAAGGTTTTGACAAATTCCTTCACCTTGTTTTACATATTCTTCTGGTATAGATATGACAACTTTAACAGAATATTTATCATCCTGTAACATCAAATCATACAAGGACTGATATGACCACTTAGAATTTTCAGAGCAAATAAATAAGACATTTAGTTTCTGGGTTTTAACTTTTTCTTTTAATCTTTTTTTCGTTTGCTCATATCGTTTTTGTATAATATCAATTTGTTTTCTAGATTCTAGTTCCTTGCAAAATTTTCTAAACCTTCTACGGTCTTGTTTTGTAGGAAACAGCCAAGCTATTAAGTTACTAATCAGTTTATATTTCATTAAACCTTCTCCTTTACTTTTCGAGGTTTTAAATGAAATTCACAACCTAATATAGTAATTACCTTATGTTTTATACCATTTTCTTTATGATTTTTAAGAGAAAATAAATTTTCTATAAAGTTTCTTTTGTGTTCTACTCTAAAAATAAATTGACGATATTCTTTATCCGAAGAAAAATATTTTCGGCTCATCTCTTGATAGCGTTTTATACTCTCTTTTGGGGTTTGTTCATAATTCCAAATTAATAGTGCCTTAGCGTACTGTTCAAATTCATCTTGTAACTCTATGTATAAAGAATGCTTCACCAAAAATTCTTGCATTCTTTGAATGTTATCAAATACTGCAAAATTATCTTCATTTTTACTATTTACTGCTGAACCAGAACGACATCTATAATAGTATAAGTAGTCTGCTAAGTAATAAATTTTATCTGCAAGTATTGTTGTTCCATTCGTAAATAAATGGTCTTCACCTCTTTTACTAGGTGCAAATCTTATATCATTTGATTTTATAAAATCGGTTCTATATAAAAAAGACCAAGCATGTAATTCAAGATTTCTTAAACACCCATCTTTAAGCATTCTCCAACAATACTCTGAACCATCAGTTAACTCATAGTTGAAATACTGCTTTACTTTTTTAGCAAAATCCGTAGGCTTATACTTATGAGAATAGTCATTGTATTCTGTATAATTGAATTTGACAACCTTAGCTTCTTTTTCTTCTGCATAATTATACAATCGCTCATAAATATTTAATTCTACCCAATCATCAGGATCAATAAAAGCAAGATACTTTCCTTCTGCTTTCTCTATTGCTGTATTTCGAGCAATACCTTGACCTTGATTTTGTTGTGAATAAACTCTAAATCTGCTATCCTTTTCTGCGTATTCATTAAGTATATCTAAAGAATTATCTGTAGAACCATCATTTATGCAAATAAATTCTATATCTTTCAATGTTTGATTAACACAACTGTCTAAACACTCTCTTAAATAAGGTGCTACATTATACACAGGAATAACTACAGATACTTTAACCACAAATTTTACTCCAACTACTCGACTTCGTCAAAATTACACTTTTGTTGAGTTGCTTATATTAAACTTCCTTAAATTATTATAATACAAACTAAATTAGCATACATCTTTTTAAAATTTTTAAGTTGAATTGTTATAAATTATGTTGCATTAATTCAAGCTAAAATTCAATAATTATAATGTTTTTGTGCAAATAACAACAAAAGTGTAATTATGATGTAGTGAGAGCTTTAAGATACTGATAAAATCTTGCTTCTATGGATTAAATATTTTTGTAAAGATAGAATGTAAATTTGAAATGTTTATGTTAAACTTGCTTCATAGATTTTTTCTATTTCTTTGTTGTTGTCTTTTGCATAGTTTATCAGATAGTTTTCTATGTCTGCAACTCTTTTTGTCAATTCTTTATTATCCAATGCCCATTGACGCATCTGTACAAATGTATCAATAATTTTGATATTTATTTGAATAGCTTTTTCTGAATTCAAAACAGTAGAAAGCATTGCTACTCCTTGTTCAGTAAAAACATATGGCATGTAACGTCGTCCGCCACGAGTTTTGTTTGAGGTCGCAAATTGCGACCTCAAACTTTCAAATTATTCATTAGTCAATTGAAACATATAATGTTTAGGAAAACGTGCCAAATTACGCTTTACAGCTTCATTCAATCGCTTTATTGGAACTTCATATAAATCTGCCAAATCAGAGTCTAACATGACTTTATACCCTCTGACTTCATATATTAGATTTTTTACTTCAATTAAGCTATTCATAAGCTACTTTTAGCAAATTTTTCGCATATAATCAATAAATTATTTCAAATTACCCATTTTTGTACTCTGGTGTGATTTAGGTTTTGTCGGCATTTGATGCTTATATTAACTCTTTTTAAAGTCTTTTCGCGGACATTTTTGTTACCAAGACCGGACATTTCGGACATTTTCAGCTATGCAACTTCCGACTATGATGTCACCCAGAATTTATTTCAGTGTCTTACCGGAATATAGTAAACACGCCACACTTGTAAGATGCTGAAACAAGTTCAGCATGACAGCACGCTTATTTCTTTCCGACTAAATATCCTGTTAAAAGGTACTTTGCCGAATAATCATTTTAATCGTTCAAATAAAATGTCCTGTTAAACTATACCATTGACGAAAGTCAATGCGTGAGAATCTGTAAAGTAACAGTCGATTTGAGAAAAATGAGCAGAGAGTTTGATAATTATTTATACCATAATGCAATGAATAATTTTATATATTTGTTCCAACTCAGATGTTTCTGCAATTTTTATAAAATTAATGAGGTCTTTTTCTATAATAGTTCTATTTTGTTTATGTTGAAAGTTAAATAGTTCCGACATAGTGACATTTAATGCCTTCGCCAGCTTGTCAATATTTTCTATTGTAGTAAAACTATTGCCTGTTTCAACACGACTTATATGTCTCGCTTCCATATTAATTTTTTCTGCAAGTTGTTCTTGACTATATTTGTTTTTTTCACGAAGTTCTTTAATTCGTTTTCCAAATTGTATTTTTAATTCATTCATAATCTATCCTATAAAATAATAAATATTAAAGACTTATATATACACGCCATATTATGGTTAATAAATTATTGCATATAGACATTTTATGTGTATAATTACACATGAAATGGTTAAACAATGTGGTAAATCTACATATAATGTAAATTATACTTTTAAAGTACTTTATGCTCTTGGTATAATGTTTATTGTTATGGGGCATTGTAACAATGGAGGTTTTTCAGTTTTAAATGAATTCTTTCCGTTTTACACTTTCCATTTGGGATTATTTGTTTTTGCATCAGGCTATTTTTACAATCAAGAAAATGAATTAAATGTTAAACAATTTATTATCAAAAAATTTAAAAAATTGATTATACCTTTATATTTGTGGAATTTCTTTTATGGTTTTGTTTTGCATATTATAAAGATTTATGGATTTTTCCCTGAAGTACACGTTAATCTTGAAAACTTGCTATTAACCCCGATTATACATGGGCATCAATTTGTATTAAATCTTGCCGGCTGGTTTGTTGTTCCTTTGTTTATGATACATATTATAAATATCTTAATAAGAAAATCATTTAGAATACTAAATGTAGAAATTAATGAATTTTTCTTTTTTGGAATTATGTTGCTTATGGGTTTTGCAGGAGTTACGTTATCTGCACATGGATACAATAAAGCATGGTACCTTGTTTTGGATAGGGTTTTATATTTTCTTCCATTTTATGCTCTTGGAATCATTTATAAAAAATATGAAAAATATGATAAAATTGATAACATAAAATATTTTAGTGTCATATTATTGCTATCGTTAATCATTATATATAAATATGGTTCAATGCCATCTGTTATACCTTCATGGGCTAAATTTTATACTTCAAATGTTATTAAACCTTTTTATACATGTATGCTCGGAATTGCCTTTTGGCTTAGAATATCTAAAATTCTAACACCGGCAATTGGAAATAGTCGAACTATAAATCTGTTGGCAAATAATACATATACAATAATGATAAATCATTTGGCAGGATTTATGATATTAAAAACCGTATTTGCAATATTGAGTAAATACACCAAATATTGTTCTAATTTTGATTTGGTATCTTATAAAACAAATATATGGTATTTTTATCTTCCTCATAATTTGAGTCAGTTTTTGGTATTGTATGTTATTACTGGAATAATTTTCT